>JAEZXC010000015.1 GCA_023442845.1 Actinomycetes bacterium
GGCTGGCAATTACGCGAGTTGACGGTGAGCTACCGCATTCCGGCTGCGGTGGCCGAGGCCGCCCAGTCCTTCGCTCGCGCGGCGCGTTTGCCCGTGAGCGAGATGAGTGCCGCGCGGGACGTGGACGACGCTGTGGTCCAGTGGCGGGTGAACCCTCGCGATCTTCTCGCGTCTGTCGCCGCGGCTGCGAAAGCTGAGCGTGCCGCTCTTGACGAACGGGACGGTGGGCTCGTTGCAGTGATCGCTCCGGCAACGCTTGCCCCACAGCTTGAAGCAGCGGTGCCAGAAGGCGTCGATGTAGTGAGCGCTCGCGATGCGAAGGGCCTTGAATACGATGCTGTCGTCCTGGCAGATCCTGCGCAGATCGCGACGGTGCCGCAAGACCTCTATGTGGCAATGACTCGCCCCACCAAGCGGTTGGTGCTCGTCCACGACGGCGAGCTTCCCGCTGGTTTGAGCGACGTCCCGCACCGCGCCTAGGCGACGGTAACCACTGCGCGCGTGGACGCACGCTCGATCAGGCGACTCGCCAACGGTGCGTCAGCGATGTGGGCGTCGGGCTCCTCAACCTGAACGAGGATCTTTTGCATGACGAGCTGACCAAGCGCCGCAAAGTCTTGGCGAACCGTGGTGAGTGCGGGATGGAAGAAGGCAGCTTCGGGGATGTCGTCGAACCCGACGATCGACACATCGCGCGGCACACTGAGGCGACGCTGGCGAAGGGCCGACATAAGGCCCATCGCCGTGAGGTCGTTTGACACGAAGACAGCAGTTGGACCATCGATCTCAATGTCCATGCCGATTCGATATCCCGTCGCAGCGGACCAGTCCCCGTTGAGCGGGTCGATTGTCTCGAGGCGTTGAGCCGCCAGCTCTTCTCTCCACCCACGTACCCGCTCGATTGAATCAGGAGCCGACTGCGGCCCCGTCACGTGAAGGATGCGCGTGTGTCCGAGCTCGGCAAGATGACGCACTGCCGCCCGCGCACCCCGTGCCTGGTCAATCGACGCAATACGTGCGCTGCGAGTTGGCGAAGACGTCGCAATGACAATCGGGACACCCACGTCGATGGCCTGCAACAACTCGACCACCGCCACATCGACGGCGATGATCACCAACGCGTCGACGCGCTGGCGCAGGAGTGCTTCCACGGCTTGGCGAACCGCTGCGGGGTCCGTGGGAGAGGCGCTGACGGAGTTGACCGAGTACCGCGCTTCGCGCGCTGCGATCGTAAAGTGCATCGCAATCGAGGTGGGCCCAAAATCTGTCAGCGACGGCGTGATCAGGCCAATAGAGCGTGTGCGCCGTGTGACGAGCGCCCTTGCCGCTGGGGACGGGCTGTACCGCAACTGCGCGATCGCCTTCTCAACACGGTTCTTGGTCTCAGGGCGGACGTTCGTCGCACCGTTGAGAACCCGCGACACGGTCTGGTGGGATACACCAGCCAAACGCGCCACATCAAAGATCGTCGCGTTGCGAGTCGGCTCGGCGGTGGCCACGGGCGTTCCTCAGTCTTCCACGTCGTCGGGGCGCGCGACGAGAGCCAGGAGTGTGTCGATGGTGAGCGCCTGCGATGGAAGAGTATCGACGAGTTTCATGTCCCGCAGGATCGCCACGCGATGTGAGGATCTCAACACCTCCTCAAGTTCGGCGGAGATGAACATCACGGCCAGCCCATCGTCGGCAAGTTCGCCAATAAGGCGCTGGACTTCAACCTTCGCGCCGATGTCGATGCCGCGCGTCGGCTCGTCGAGAACGACGACTCGAGGCGCCAGCGCAAGAAGGCGCGCGAGCATCACCTTTTGCTGATTGCCTCCGGACAAGTCGCCTGCTCGACGGTCCGGATCCGCCGGGCGGATGTCGAGAGCCTCAATCCAGCTGATCGCGAGCTCGCGTGCACGCGCAGGGGTGAGGCGGCGCAAGGCGCCACGCTGAGCCTGCAGGGCGAGAGTGATGTTCTCCGCGACACTCAATTCGCCGATGATGCCCTCAATACGACGGTTCTCAGATGAGTAGACGATGCCTTCGACAAGGGCGCGCCTCGGCGTGGGGAGGCTCACTTTCGTGCCGTTGAGCTTGACGTGTCCGCCCTCGAGACGGTCGATCCCCGCGATCGCACGAGCGAGAGCCGTGCGGCCCGAACCGAGCAAGCCAGCGACGCCGAGCACCTCTCCCGCCATGAGCGACGCGCTCATACCGCGAAGGCCGCCGGCCGTCACGAGATCGTCTCCCTCAAGGACGGGCACCGCGTCATCCTCGACATCCACCTCAGCGCGAGCGAAGGCCACCTCGATGAGCTCTCGACCCAGCATCTTTGCCACGAGATCGACACGCAGGAGCTCGGTCGTCAAGTACTCGCCAACGAAACGGCCATCCCGCAACACGGTGATGCGGTCCGATATCTCGTAGACCTGGTCAAGAAAATGCGAAATGAAGACGATCGCCACGCCGCGCTGCTTCAGTTCCTTGATGACGCGGAAGAGCTCCGCCACCTCATCGGTGTCGAGACTTGATGTCGGCTCGTCGAGCACAAGAATGCGCACATCAGCCGTGATGGCACGAGCGATTGCCACCAATTGTTGAGCGGCCACCGGGTGTGCGCCGAGCAGAGTCGCCGGGTCGATGCTGAGACCGAGATCGGCGAGTTGCTCAGCCGCGCCTACGCGCATCTGTTCCCAGTCGATGCGCCCGTGTTTGCGAGGCTCACGGCCAATGAAGATGTTCTCCGCAACGGTGAGGTTGGGAAGCAGGTCGATCTCTTGGTACACCGGGCTGATGCCGTGCTGAAGTGCATCGGCTGGCGAACCGAATGACATCCGAACGCCGTCGAGGACGATCGTGCCTGACGACGGCCTGAGCGCTCCGGTCAACACCTTGATGAGAGTCGACTTGCCGGCCCCGTTCTCGCCCATGAGCGAGTGAACCTCGCCTGGTATGAGGCGAAATGACACGTCCTCAAGCACGCGCTCGGGGCCGTAGTCGACGGTGATGTCGATCAACTCAGCAAGCGGGACCGCGTTGTCCATGGCACCATCATGCCCGGCCAACGCGGTCCCGATCGATGCTGATGCTATGACTTTGCTCCCGAACGGGCGACGATCACCCGCTGCACAAGGATGAAGAGCAACAACAGCGCACCCACGATGATCTTCATCCACGCCTGCTCGGCACCCATGAACGAAATGATCGTCTTGATGGTGCCGTAGACGAACACACCGATCATTGAGCCGACGACATAGCCGCGACCACCGGTGAGGAGCGTGCCGCCGATGACGACGGCGGCGATCGCGTCAAGTTCGGTACCGATGCCGTTTCGTGGGTAACCAGAACTCGAGTAGGCGGTCAGCAGCAGACCTGCGAGACCACCGCAGAGACCACTGATCACGTAGGCCGTCACCGTGGCGCTACCTGCTCGCAGACCCATCAGCTTGGCCGACTGCTCGTTGCCGCCGATTGCATAGATAGTGCGACCAAAGCGGGTGTAGTGGAGCACGAAGGCCGCCACGGCGACGGTCAAGAGCGCGATGATGCCCGTTGGCGTGATGTACCAATCGCCAAAGCGGAATCGCGTGGACTGCAACCACAGCGTGGCCGAGTCCTCAACCCTGATGGACTTCTGGCTCACCACAAAGGTCAACCCGCGTCCAAGGAACAGACCGGCAAGTGACGCGATGAATGGCTGCACGTGGAAGTACTGGACGAGGATGCCAATGAGCAAACCGATCGCAGCTCCACCAAGAAGCATTGTGGGGATCGCAATGATCGCTGGCAGGCCATCGGCAAGCATCTTGGCGCCGAGGATGCCGGTGAAGGCCATGACCGATCCCACCGACAAGTCGATCCCCGCCGTCAAGATGACGAACGTCATGCCAACGGCAAGCACGAGGAGATAGGCGTTGTCGAGCAGGAGGGCCGACATTGTCCGCGGAGTGACGAAGTCACCATTGAGGAACATCTCCGCGCCGACAAAGAGCAGGAACAGGATCGCGACGGCGGCGAGAGTCGGCAACATCGCCGAGTGACGTACGACCACTCGCTTGGACGTCTCGCGAAGTGCCGCAATGCGTGACGGCTGCTCAAGAGAAACCTGCGACGTCATGAGGCCACCTCCTCGGCGTTCTTCTGCGCTACTGGACGCTTGATGATTGTGTTGAGCACGCCGTCTTTGCCCTTTCGCATCCATGCACGCATGCGGGGAGATTGAATGATGACGACCACCATGACGACGGCCCCGAAGAACGTGGGCTTTTGTGCGGACGGGATGCCCAAGAACAAGATGGTCGATTCGAGCGTCTTGATAATGAAGACACCGATCACCGTGCCTGCGATCGAGAACTTGCCACCCATGAGCGAGGTGCCACCGAGGACGACCGCCAAGATGGCGTAGAGCTCAATGAAGTCACCTGCCGCGTTAGCGTCGGCAGCCTTGATGTTCGAGGCGTAGATGATGCCGGCAATACCTGCGAGCGCACCTGACGCGATGTAAGCGCCCCAGATGATGCCGCGTGAGCGAACACCAGCGAGACGACTCGCCTCAGGATTGATACCGACGGACTCCGTCAACATTCCTAGCGCCGTCCGACGCTCAACAAGGGCGATCGTCACAATCGCCGCGACAGAGATGAAGAAGGCGAAGGGCAACACGCTGAGGTAACCGCTCGCGATGAACGCCAACGGATCTGAGTTCACCGTAGTGATCTCACCCTTGGTGATAAGGAGCGCCGCACCACGGCCTGCGAGCATGAGAACGAGCGTGGCAATAATCGGTTGTATCCCGAATACGGACACTAAGAGCCCGTTCCAGGCACCAAGGACCATCGACACGAGAATCGCAACAATCACCGCGATGAGGACGGTGCCGAGCGAACCCGGCGAATCTGAATCGGCGATGATCGTGAGGGCGACTGCTCCGGATACCGCCATGACGGCACCCACCGAGAGGTCAATGCCTCGTGTCGCGATCACGATTGTCATACCGAGAGCGACCAACATGAGCGGCGCCGACTGACGCAAGATGTCAATGAGCGCGCCGTACAGCTCGCCATCGCGCATCGTCACCTTGAGGAAGCGTGGTCGCGCAACCGAGTTGATGACAATGAGGAGAACGAGGAAGCCGGCCGGCCATACCAACCGACTGCGGAGGAAGGTTTTCATGCTGCGCTCCCTTCGCCGCCAGTGGCGATGTAGTCGATGAGGGTGTCGTAGTCCGTTTGAGCGGACTCAACCTCACCGATCTTGTGTCGATCACGCATCACGGCGATGCGTTGCGCGATACGGAGCACTTCTTCGAGCTCCGACGAGATGAACACTACCGACAGACCCTTCTCCGACAACTCAGCGACCTTCTTCTGGATGTCGGCCTTGGCGCCCACGTCGATACCGCGCGTGGGCTCATCGAGGAATATCAACTTGGGGGCCATTGCGAGCCACCGTGCAAGCAGCACCTTCTGCTGGTTACCACCGGACAGATTGCCCGCGATAAGGCTTGGGTTCGCCGGACGGACACCGAGGGCTTCGATGAACTCCGCGACCACCGCGTCGCGCTCGGAGGCGCGAACTCGACGCCACCCTTGACGCGCTTGGATTCCCAGCATGATGTTCTCGGCGACCGTGAGATCAGCAATGATCCCCTCGGCCCGACGGTCCTCCGAAGAGAACGCAATCTTATGATCGATCGCCTGGCGCGGCGCGTGGATGCGCACGTGGTCGCCATCGATCTCGAACTCACCTGTCTCGGCGCGGTCTGCCCCGTACATCAGGCGGACGAATTCGGTGCGCCCCGAACCGAGCAGGCCAGCGATGCCGACGACCTCGCCCGAGTACACCTCGAGGTCGGCGGGTTCGAGAACGCTTCGCTTGCCGACGTCCTTCACACGCAACACCGGGGTCGAACTGCGGTCGATGCGGCGATGCGCCGTCGATGCGATCGCGGTGAGGTCCTCGAGTTCGCGACCGATCATGGCCGTCACGAGCGCTTCGCGCGGCAGTTCCTCAACCGGATACTCGCCCACGAGCTGGCCGTTGCGAAGCACGGTAATGCGGTCCGAAATCTCATAGACCTGCTCAAGGAAGTGCGACACGAAGAGAATGGCGACACCGCGAGAGCGAAGTTCACGAATGACGTCGAAGAGGCGGACAACCTCATCACGGTCAAGGCTCGATGTGGGTTCGTCAAGAATGAGAACGCGTGCTTCTGCCACCATCGCGCGGCTGATCGCGACGAGCTGTTGAATAGCGATCGAATGGCGCTCGAGCGGTGAGCGCGGATCGATCGTGAGGCCAAGGCTCGCAAGGTGGCGTCCCGCCTCGGCGTGCGTCGCCTTCCAGTCAATCCGTCCGCCTTTGCGGATCTCCTGGCCCAACATCACGTTCTCCCCCACCGTGAGGTTGGTGCACAGGTTGACTTCTTGGTAAACGGTGGCGATGCCGGCATCTTGTGCCTCGGCTGCGCCATCGAAGCGTCGGGGTCGACCATCGACAATGATGGTGCCGCTATCGATGCTGTAGACGCCAGTGAGCGCCTTGATCAACGTGGACTTGCCGGCGCCGTTCTCGCCCATGAGGGAGTGAACCTCTCCGGCACGAAGAGTGAAATCGACCTGATCGAGCGCAAGGACGCCAGGGAATCGGATGGTGATCCCGCGCATCTCGACCGGGTGCTGAGTAGCGGTTTCCGCGGACATGACGGTATGGGCTTTCTGCTCGGTGGGTACGTCTGGTGGTGCGCGTCGGGGAGCGGCACGAGCCGCCCCCCGCCGCCGCGCCGAAGTCGTCGCGTTACCTGGACTCAGTACGTGCGGTTCGGCAGAGCCGCTTCCGCCGCGGCCTGGTCGAAGGCCTGGTCCTCAACGATGGTGCGCTTTTCGACGGTTTCGCCGGCAAGCACAGCCTTCACGAGTTCTGCAGCCTTCTCACCGAGGAGCGGGTTGCACTCAACGATGTAGTTGATCTTGCCGTCAACGAGGGCCTGCATGCCGTCGCGAACTGCGTCGATCGTGATGATCTTGATGTCCTCACCAGGAACGGCGCCAGCGGCCTCGATCGCCTCAATGGCGCCCAGACCCATGTCGTCGTTGTGTGCGTAGACGAGGTCAATGCCGTCCACACCGTACTTCTGGATGAAGCCCTCCATGACGGTCTTTCCACCGTCACGCGTGAAGTCACCAGTCTGTGAGTCGATCTTCTCGATCTGGGTGCCTTCAATAGCGGCGTCAAAGCCCGCGGCACGGTCGTTGGCGGGAGCGGAGCCCGTAGTGCCCTCAAGAACGACCATCTTGGTGGGGGTGTCGCCGAACTGCTCGGCAGCCCACTCGCCCGCCTTCTGGCCCTCGAGCTTGAAGTCAAGGCCAACCCACGATGCGTACAGGTCCTCGGAAGCAGAAACAGTACGGTCCTCAAGGATGACCGGGATGTTTGCGTCCTTGGCTTCCTGGAGCACGTCGTCCCAACCGTCTTCGACGATGGGTGCGATCACGATCGCGTCCACGCCCTGGTTGATGAAGCTACGTACTGCCTGGATCTGTGCGGCGGGGTCGTTGTCCGCAGCGTTGAAGATGAGCTCAAAGCCGTTCTCAGCTGAGAAAGCAGCCTTCATCGACTCGGTGTTCGCTGAACGCCAGCCGGACTCGGAGCCCGTCTGTGCGAAGCCGACGGTGATGACGTCGCCACTCGAGCTACCGCCGCCAGTGGTTGCAGGAGCGTCGTTGTCGCTCTTGTCACTGTCGGAGGAACACGCGGTAAGTGCGAGCATCCCCACTGCCGCCACGGCGAGACCCGTGAGCATGGTCTTCTTCATTCCAAAACCTCCTTGTTCTGGGTCGGCGTCGATGCCGGTCACGGGACCTGCCCGTGCGAGCCCAAGGGAGGGCCCGTGCCGCCATGTTAGCGCTCACTTAGGTACTCAACGCAACGATCTATTGGTTACGTTTCGATAACTAAAGACACGGAGAACTACGTACAAATTGGGGCGAATCGGGCTGATAGTCCTGGCAGGTGAGGGTTCACATAGCGACGGCGCGTCAATCGCGGTCTCACCTTTCGCTCTGGGCGTCGCTGGACTCGATGAGGCGGCGCCCACGAAGGCAAGCGCTTGCGTACGCGGTGAGGCGTCGAGCGAGGCCCAGCGCAGGTGTATTTCGCACGGACCAGATGGCGTGCCCGATGGGGGCTGAATTGGTGCTGGCGCAAAAGTGCGGAAATATAGGAGGCGTGCGTGCACTTCTCCTAGAAACCCTTCACCCCAAAGCCACCGACATCCTCACCGCAGCCGGTATCGCGGTTGAGAACCGTGACGGTGCGCTTGATGAAGACGAACTCATCGAAGCCCTGCAAGGAGTTCAACTCCTTGGCATCCGTTCCAAGACCCACGTATCCGAGCGTGTCTTGGCTGCCGCTAGCGACCTCATCGCGATTGGCGCATTCTCCATCGGAACTAATCAGATTGAGCTGGGTGCGGCGGCCCGACGCGGCGTTGCTGCGTTCAATGCCCCCTTCTCGAACACCCGATCCGTTGTTGAGATGGCCGTGTCAGAGATGATCTCGCTGACGCGCCGCCTCCCCGACCACAACCGCCAGATGCACGCAGGCGTGTGGTCAAAGTCCGCCGCTGGTGCGCATGAGATTCGTGGCCGCACACTGGGCATCGTCGGTTACGGCAACATCGGTTCACAGTTGTCCGTCATCGCCGAGGCGCTCGGCATGAATGTCATCTTCTACGACAGCTCCGAAAAGCTTGCGCTCGGCAATGCCACCAAAATGCCGACGCTTGAGTCGCTTTTGTCCCAGGCCGACATCGTGACATTGCACGTCGACGGCCGAGCCGGAAACTCTGGCTTCTTTGGCCGCGAACAGTTCGAGGCGATGAAGCCCGGCGCGCTCTTCCTCAACCTGTCGCGTGGGTTCATCGTTGACGTCGATGCCCTTAAGAATGGGCTCGAGTCCGGACACATCGGCGGCGCCGCAATTGACGTATTCCCAGTGGAGCCCAAGGCAAAGGGCGATTCTTTTGCCTCGCCGCTGCAGGGACTTCCGAACGTCATCCTCACTCCGCACATTGGCGGGTCTACGGAGGAGGCCCAGCGCGACATCGGCATCTTTGTTGCCACGCGCCTGCGCGACTATGTTCACAGCGGCTCGACGTCTCTATCTGTCAACCTCCCGAACCTCTCGCTCGACCAGGTCCATGGATCGCACCGCATCGCACATCTTCATGAGAACGTGCCCGGCGTACTTGCGAGCGTGAACCGCGTGTTCGCAGAACACAACGTCAACATTGAAGGACAATTGCTCGGCACCCGTGGTGAACTTGGTTACGTGGTGACAGATATTGCCGCAGGCCCGACCGATGATGCGGTCAAGGCGTTGCACGATATGCCCGAGACGGTCCGTT
Organism: Actinomycetes bacterium; assembly: GCA_023442845.1. GTDB lineage: Bacteria > Actinomycetota > Actinomycetes > Actinomycetales > Demequinaceae > Demequina. The sequence goes on from JAEZXC010000015.1 coordinate 9,389, forward strand.
TGCGGGTGCTCTCATAACTACGCCACGCGCATTCGCAGACCTCGGCCTTCCGGAGCCACTGGTCGCGACGCTCCACCGCTACGATCTGGTCACCGCGTTTCCCATTCAATCGGCGACCATCGCCGACGCCATGGCTGGCCGGGACGTTCTCGGCAAAGCCCGTACTGGCTCCGGTAAGACGCTCGGCTTCGGCTTGCCAATGCTTGCCCGCCTTTCGGGCTTAGGACGGCCTCACCCCCGCAAGCCATTCGGCATCGTGCTCGTGCCGACGCGGGAACTTGCGATGCAAGTCGGTGACGCTCTTGAGCCGTACACGCATGCGCTCGGACTCCAGCAGCGACTTGTCGCTGGTGGTCTGTCGATGTCGAAGCAGATCTACGCGCTCGAGCGCGGCGTTCATCTTGTCGTCGCCACTCCGGGCCGCCTTGCCGACCTCATGCGCCGGGGCCACGCCGACTTAAGTGACGTCGTGGTGTCGGTGCTCGATGAGGCTGACCACATGGCGGAGATGGGCTTCGCAGAGGAGATCGCAGAGATCCTCGCAATGACGCCTCCGGAAGGCCAGCGCCTGCTCTTCTCGGCCACCCTCGACGGAGTCGTCGACGAGCTTGTCTCACGCTTTATGAAGAATCCGGTTCTTCACGACGTCACGACGGGTACCGACGTGCCGACGCAACGCCACGTTGTGCTCTCGATCCCGCCGCACGAGAAGTATCGTCTTGCGACTCGCATTGCGGCGCGCAACGGACGCACGATCTGCTTCGTTCGGACGAAACTGGGAGCCGATCGCGTCGCGGAGGAAATGCGCGCGGAGGGCGTCCTCGCGATGGCGCTGCACGGCGATCGCTCTCAATACGAGCGCAATCAGGCGATGACTGAGTTCCGCGCGGGTCGTCTCCCGGTGCTTGTCGCGACGGATGTCGCGGCACGCGGTATTCACGTTGATGCTGTTGACCTCGTCCTCCAAATTGACCCGCCCTCAGACTTCCGCGACTACACGCACCGCTCGGGGCGTACTGGCCGTGCTGGTGCCGACGGCCTTGCGGTCACACTCACACTTCCCCATCAGCGCAAGCAGATGGATCGCATTCTCGAGAATGCCAAGATCAATGCCGAGCGCGCACATTTTCGGACGATCGACGCATCGGTGCTCGAAAAGATCGACGCGCTGACGGGCGGCCAAGCGCCCCCAGGTGAGCCCGTCGCTGAGCCCATCACCGCTGTGCGACCCGAACGTCGCGGCCGACGCGGCGAGATGGTGCGTGGTGACAGCCCGCGTGTCGCACGGAGAATGCCGGCACCCGATGCGGCGTTGGTTGCGCGTGAACGTGCGCTTGAAGAGCGTGAGCGTCAGTTGGCTCAGCGTGAACGGGAACTCGCGGCGCGCGAAGAGTCCGTCATGAAGGCAGAGTCGACGCGTCGGACGCACGCGCCCGCAGAACGTGACGCGCCGTCTCGCAAACCTCAGCGCTGGGATGACGCACCACGTGACGGTGCGGATCGTCCTCGCAAGCCCCGCCACCGCAAAGAGGCCGAAGGTTCGCCAAGCGACGGCACTCAAGGGCGCGAGCGCGGTTCACGTCCGGGCCCATCGAAGCCCGCACGGGGTACATCAAAGGCGGCAGGACGTGCGGGCGCTCCCAAGAAGAAGAAGCCGGGACCTAAGCGTCCAAAGCGCACGTAGGTTCTTCACGTCGTTCATACCGCGTTTGGAACGACCGGCCCGGCTTAGATCGGCTATGCCTCGTCGACGGAGTCGGCAGGTCCCCTTGTTCCGCCTTCGCGCAAAACTTGAATGACACGATCGAAGTCGTCGAGCGACTCGAAGGCTTGGTAGACACTGGCGAATCGCAGATACGCGATTTCGTCGAGCTCGCGCAGAGGTTCGAGAATCTCGACACCAATATCTGTGGCGTCGATCTCGGCGGTGCCCTTCTCGCGGATTGACTCTTCAACCCTTTGTGCCAACAGGGCGAGGTCATCGTCGGAAACCGGACGGCCCTGGCATGCCTTCCGCACACCGGAAATGATCTTGTCGCGGGAGAAGGGCTCGACTACACCCGATCGCTTCACCACCGACAGCGAGAACGTCTCGACTGTGGAGAACCGTCGATTGCAGTCGGGGCATTGGCGACGGCGGCGAATACTTGAGCCATCATCGGCCGTACGCGAGTCGATGACTCGCGAGTCAGCGTGTCGACAGAACGGGCAGTGCATGCCCCATGGTCGCACGGGCGCGCTACACGTGCGAACTTGAACTCAGCCGGCGAGCGGAACGAGCAACTGCTGCCCGGGCATGATGGTCGACGAGGACAACATGTTCATCGACTGAATCGTCGCTACGGTTTCCCGCACATCGTCGCCAACAGGAGTCAGTGACTGTGCAATGCTCCACAACGTCTCTCCTTGCGACACGACGTACGTGTCCGAGGTACCTGCCTGATCCGCGTCATGTGCGAATGCCTGTGGGCCAGCCACGAGCGCAACCACGGCGAGAACTGCCACAAATACCCATCGCCGAACCCGCACCGCGGGTGTGTTCACCATTCGGATCGCCATGGTGTCACCTTCCCTTCATCATTCGAACACATGTTCGTCGAACATCTGTTCTATTTCTAGCATTGGCCTCTGACAAACGCAAGACTCGCTCGAACATATGTTTGATTTCTGCTACGAGGTGCTCTAGCGTCGGAACCAACACCATCACGGGGGTCTGACACGACCGTCGTCCGCGAATTGCTCAGGAGGCAACGATGGCCAACGATGACCGCGACGCGACGATCCATGAGTTTCCGTCACCCACCGGCGACATCACAGATCGGCAGCGGCGCATTCTTGAGGCGATTCGTGACTCTGTTGCCACGCGCGGCTATCCACCGTCGATGCGCGAGATCGGCGATGCCGTCGGGCTCACGTCCAGCTCATCCGTCAAGCATCAACTGAGCGCGCTCCAGGCCAAGGGGTATCTGCGTCAGGATCCGAATCGTCCGCGTGCCCTCGACGTTGTGATGCCCGAAGAGCAGCGCGACGTCACTCACCTTGCGCCGATCGTGCGTGATCATGAGGCCGACGAGCACATCGTCGATGTGCCCCTTGTCGGGCGTATCGCCGCTGGTGGGCCGATCCTCGCCGACCAACAGATTGAGGATGTATTTACCCTCCCCCGTCAACTGACCGGTGACGGCGAACTCTTCATGCTCAATGTCGTCGGTGACTCCATGATCGATGCAGCGATCTGCGATGGCGACTGGGTGGTCGTGCGACGTCAGCAGTCCGCAGACAACGGCGACATTGTCGCGGCTCTTCTCGATGATGAAGCGACCGTCAAGACATTCCGCAGGCGCGACGGCCAGGTGTGGCTGATCCCACATAACCCCGCGTACACCCCCATCGACGGCACACACGCACAGATCATGGGCAAGGTCGTCTCGGTTCTGCGCAAGGTTTAGGCCCGTAGCTGCTGCATCGATGGGGAAATCTACCCATCCTTAATGCCTCTCGCGGCTCACTCGGCACTGCTAGTGTTGCGGCCATCACCACAACATTGAGGGGGTTGCCATGTCAGTTCCTGCCGGTTGGTACAACGACGGTCAAGGTCAGCAGCGCTACTGGGACGGATCCCAGTGGACCGAGCACACGGCGCCGCTGCCTGACGAGACTGCACCAGCAGCTCCGGTAGCGGCTCCCGCCGCCCCCGTGGCTCCTCCTGCCCCGCCCGTCGCTGAGGCTCCTGCTCCTCCCGTGGCTCCTGCTGCTCCTGCTGCTCCCGCCCCGCCGGCCGCTGCTGCTCCTGCTGCTCCCGCAGCACCCATTGCCGCCCCTGCCGCGCCACAGTCATATGCCGCCCCTGCCCCTGCCAAGTCGGCCTCGAAAACCGGCCTTTGGGTGGGCTTGGGTGCCGGCGTCGTTGTCATTGGCGCCATCGCAGTCGTGCTCATCACCATGCTTGGCGGTGGAGGCGGCGGCTCATCGACGCCTGAGGCCGCCGTCGAGTCATTCCTTGACGCCGCGAAGGATGGCGACTGCAAGGCGATGGTGTCACTCATGAAGTTTGACGAGGGCACCGATGAGGGCGAAGCGTTGGAAGACTGCGAGTCTTCGTCAGACGCGGGCCTGTTTGGCGCAGAGACCGAGTCGATGAAGTTCACCGTCGGCGAGGCCACGGTTGACGGCGATTCGGCGACGGTGGAGGTCACCATCTCGATGACGGTGGACTACGTCAAGGAGACCGGCTACACCGCCGAGGAGTTGGAATCGTTCGGCCTGCCTACCACCGAGGAGATCGAGCAGACGATGACGATGCGCCTCGTGAAGGATGGCGGCTGGAAGCTCACCGAGGACATTTACTAGTCACCTGTTGACATGCGAATGGCGGGGGTCCTTACGAGGACTCCCGCCATTCGTCTTTCCAGTGAAAACTCCCAGTAATCGCCTGGCGCATCGCCTGCATCGCGTTCGCGATCGTCGTCTGGTAGACCCGCGACTCATCGCTCGTGGCCTTATCGGCCATCGCACGACTGCTCTTCTCGTAGTGTGCGAGATACTCTGCAAAGCGTTCCCGCTCGGCGCGCTGTCCGCGCTCGAAGTCGTCACTTTCACTACTCGTCGTCATTGCTTGGCCACCTCCGGCTCTAGGGTACGAGATTGAGTCGCGTCATCGGCATCCTGTGCAAGCCGCCGCAGCGCTCCACGAGCAGCGTCTCGCGATGTCGTCATCCACATGGGCGGCATCGAACGGATGAGAAAGCTTCGATACCCAGCGGTCGCAAGCCGGGGGTCGAGAACGGCGACAACGCCGCGATCATCAACCGCGCGGATGAGGCGCCCGGCGCCCTGGGCGAGCAACAGCGCCGCATGGGTACCGCTCACCGCTAAGAAACCGTTGCCACCTGATTGGGCAATCGCCTCAGACCTCGCCTGCGAAATGGGCTCATCAGGCCGCGGAAAGGGAATTCGGTCGATGACGACAAGAGTTGCCGTGGCACCCGGCACGTCGACTCCCTGCCACAGCGTCGTTGAGCCGAAAAGGCAGGCCTGCGGGTCCTCACTGAACTGGCGAATCAGTGTCGAGACCTGGTCGTCACGCTGATACAGAATCGGCACGTCAAGGCGCTCACGCATCGCCTCCGTCGCCGCTAACGCCGCGCGATGCGAAGAGAACAACCCGAGTGTTCGTCCGCCTGCGGCTTCGATCAGCCCGGCAAGCTCATCGAGCGCCTCGTCCGAGATGCCTCCAGTGCCCGGACGGGGCAGGTGTGCCGCGACGTAAAGGATTCCTTGGCGCGAGTAATCGAAGGGACTGCCTGCATCGAGCGTGGTCGGCGCTTCCACGCCAAGGTGGCGTGCAACGGTGTCGAAGCCTCCACCGAGGGCAAGCGTCGCCGACGTAAACACGGCGGGCTTCTCTACGAGCAGTCGGTCACCAATAAGGGAGGCGACGTTGAGGGGCGCAGCGAGAATACGAGCGGGCGTCTGAGCCTCATAGTCTCCGTCCGGCGGCGCTAACCACACCACATAGCCACCGGACTCAGCTTGCAGTACATCACACACATCGATGACGTCGCCGAGTGCAGCCGTCGCCATCTTGACGCCTCCGCCGTTCTCAGCACCGGCGTCGGCCTTGCCTACCTTGGTCACTGCGCTGTGGGTGTCTTTCGCGGCCGAACGCACGAGTTCGATCGCCGCCGCTAATTGTTCACCGGGGCCGTAACGCAGCCGGCCGATGCGTTCACTGTCGAGAGCGGCATCGAGGGCCCGTGCGGCGGCATCGAGGTGAGGCGACGAGACACCGAGTCGCCTCGCGCGTTGCGCTGCCCTCTCCACCTGGCGGACCGTCAGTTCGCTCGTTGCCGAGGACGTGATCCGCGATACGAGTTCATGAGCCTCGTCGATGATGAGCGCGTCGTGCTCGCCCAGCATGTCGTGACTGGTGGCCTGCACACCGAGCACCGCGTGATTGGTCACGACGATATGCGCAGTCGCCGCCTCATCCCGGGCCCGCTGCGAGAAGCACTCCGTGAGGAGAGGGCAATTGCCTTCGAGACATTCACGACCGCTGACCGCAACCTGCGCCCACGCCCGCCCACTGACGCCTGGAACGAGGTCATCGCGATCGCCCGTATCGGTGGTTTCTGCCCACTCGTGCAAACGGGCCACCTCGCGGCCAAGATCGGATGTCGGACCGATCGCCAACGTGTCGACATCGTCCTCGGGATAACCACCGCGCATTTTGTTGACGCAGAGGTAATTGCTCCGTCCCTTGAAAAGCGCGGTGCGGGCACGAGTCTTGAGAACTGGCTCTAGCGCATCGTTGACGGCCGGAAGGTCCTTGCTGAAGACCTGGCGCTGCAGCGCGAGCGTGGCGGTGCTGACAACAATGCGTTCGTCATGTGTCACCGCGCGTGAAATCGCTGGCACAAGGTAGCCAACAGACTTACCCGTACCGGTGCCGGCCTGAACGAGCAGGTGTTCACCGTTATCGAGAGCACGCTCCACGCTCAGCGCCATCTCCTCTTGGCCCGCACGATGCTCACCATTCATCGCCGCCACAACGTGCGCGAGAAGTTCTGAAACGGGCGGCGCTTCGGCCGCAGTCACGATGTCACGCCCGCCGCTTCCCGGATGCGGGCTGCGAGAGATTCGGAGACATCCGCCACCAAGTGATAGCCGGTGCCGCCGTGCTCCTCACTCACCACTTCGCCTTCGCGGTGCGCCTCGGCAATGAGGTCACCGCGCGAGTACGGCACAGTGACATCGACGCGAACCGGCGGTCGCGGCAGTAGCCGGGCAATGGTGTCCATAAGCTCGTCGATGCCCTCACCTGTGAGAGCAGATACCTCAACGGTCTCTTCGCGCCGCGCTCGCAGCCGCAAGAGCGTCTCCGGCTCGGCAACATCCGCCTTGTTGAGGACGAGCAGTTCAGTGACGGACTCGGCTCCCGGCACGTCGCTCAGCACTTCGCGTACAGCCCGGATCTGCCCTTCGGGGTCAGGGTGCGAGGCGTCGACCACATGAAGCATGAGGTCCGCAAACGCCACCTCTTCAAGCGTCGAGGCGAAAGCGGCAACGAGCTGATGCGGAAGGTCGCGAACAAAGCCGACGGTGTCGGACAGTGTGAACTCGCGGCCGTCGGGAGTGCGGGAACGCCGCACCGTCGGGTCGAGCGTGGCGAAAAGTACGTTCTGAACGAGCACACCAGCACCGGTGAGGCGGTTCAGTAGCGACGACTTACCGGCATTCGTGTACCCGACGATGGCGACATTGGGCATCGCGAGGCGAGTCTCGCGGCGCACGTGCCGCGCAGGCTCCATCCCCCGGATCTGACGGCGCAACTGAGCCATACGAGTACGAATGCGACGACGATCGAGTTCAATCTTCGTTTCACCAGGCCCACGCGAGCCGATGCCTTCACCGCCGGCGACACGTCCACCGGCCTGCCGCGACATGGACTCACCCCACCCGCGCAGGCGAGGCAGCAAGTACTCCAACTGGGCAAGTTCGACTTGCGCCTTGCCTTCTTTCGACTTCGCGTGCTGAGCGAAGATGTCGAGAATCAACGCGGTTCGGTCGATGACCTTTACCTTGACCACGTCCTCGAGCGCGCGCCGCTGGCTTGGTTGGAGCTCGTCATTAGCGACAACGGTGTCCGCACCGACCGCCGCGACGATGTCGCGAAGCTCTTCCGCTTTGCCCTTGCCGATGTACGTCGCCGGGTCAGGATGCGGCCGACGCTGGAGCAGACCATCGAGCACTTCAGCACCCGCGGTCTCAGCGAGAGCGGCGAGCTCACGCAAGGACACCTCGGCCATCTCCGCGGTACCCCGCGACCACTGACCGACGAGAACAACCTTCTCGAGACGCAGCTGCCGGTACTCGACCTCGGTGATGTCCTCAAGTTCCGTCGACAGGCCCGCAACGCGACGTAAGCCAGCGCGTTCTTCACGCTCGAACTGGTCTCCGTCCGCGTCAGATCCGGGGGCGTCGTATCGAGACAACGCAGTTCCCTCACGCGACAGCACGCGCTCGATGACGCGCTCGGAGTGAGCCTCGACTTCATTGTCGCGACCGCGTGCGGATGCATCCGGCACCGGGCGATCGGTTTCTCGTTCAGACATAGACCCCCATTGTCTCATCGGGCACCCTGCGTCAGGTGGGGCACTACGCTGGAGCGCCGTGGATCATTACTTTGCGGCGGAGCCGGCCTCGGCAGATGAGCGCCGCGAAATCAGCGTGGTGCTTGACGGCTATCCGCTGCAGGTCGAAACCGCGCCCGGTGTGTTTTCCCCCGGTCATGTGGACGTGGGGACACTGGTGTTGCTCGACACGGTGGGCTCGCCGCCCTCAGGGAACGTCCTCGACCTCGGCTGCGGTTGGGGCCCGATCGCGCTCACCGCCGCGATTCGCGCACCGGCGGCCCGGGTTTACGCCGTCGATGTCAATGAGCGAGCGCTCGACCTCGTCGCCCGCAATGCCGTGCGCGTGGGGGCACGTGTCGACATTGCGCCCATCGAAGCACTCTCTCCCGACGCCGTGGGGCACGACATTGTCTTCGACGCTCTGTGGTCGAACCCACCGATTCGTATCGGCAAAGCCGAGCTTCGTGCGCTCCTGGCGCGGTGGGTGCCGCGCGTGAAACCAGGAGGCGAGGTCTGGCTTGTCGTTCAAAGGAATCTCGGCGCGGATTCCCTCGCCGCATGGCTTGCGGTGCAAAGGGACGACGCTGGGAAGACATGGGGCGCGATCGAGAAGGTCCGATCGTCCAAAGGTTTCCGGGTCCTTCGCCTCACCCGCACCACGTGAGTGCGGGGGGCCGCCGCGTCGTCAACGTAGCGAGGTCGGAAGTGACACCTCACCGTCGGCGACGAGCACTGCGGGGCCCTCAAGGATGGTGTCATCGGAGCCGATTCGCACAGTGAGTTCACCACCGGGTACAGCGACATCCCACACATCTGGAGCACCCGCGCCGGCCCATGAACGCACCGCGAGCGCAACCGCGCATGCACCGGTGCCACATGAGCGCGTTTCGCCGGAGCCGCGCTCATGGACACGCATTCGCACTTTGCCACGCGGCATACCGTCGACCACCTCCCCGCCGAGCGTGACGGCAAACTCGACGTTCGACCCGTTCGGCGGGACCGGTTGCACGTGCGGTGCGACGGTGAGGTCGAGCCCGGCAAGTTCATCCTCGGTTGCGAGAGCGACCACGTGGTGCGGGTTACC
>JAEZXC010000019.1 GCA_023442845.1 Actinomycetes bacterium
GCACCGCTCACACCGAAGGGAGAGCCGTGTTCGCGAGCCTGTCCGACCGTCTCACCGCCACGTTCAAGACTCTGCGCGGCAAGGGTCGCTTGACCGAGGCCGACATTGACGCCACGGTCAGCGACATTCGTCGCGCCCTGCTCGATGCCGACGTCGCCTTGCCAGTGGTCACGACATTCACGGACAGGATCCGCGAACGTGCGCTTGGTGCCGACGTCTCCCAGGCACTCAACCCGGGTCAGCAGGTCGTCAAGATCGTCAACGAGGAATTGATTGAGATTCTCGGCGGCGAGGCGCGGGTGCTGCGTACGGCAAAGACGGGCCCCACCGTCATCATGCTTGCAGGTCTCCAAGGTGCAGGTAAGACGACGTTTGCCGGCAAACTCGCACACCTCCTCAAGAGTGAAGGTCACACGCCGTTGCTTGTTGCGGCTGACCTCCAGCGCCCCAACGCGGTGACGCAGCTTGAAGTTGTCGGTGAGCGGGCTGGGGTGCCGGTGTTTGCGCCTGAACGGGGCGTCACCCGTGAAGACGAGAAGGTCAAGGGCAACCCGGTCAAGGTGGCGAAGAACGCCATCAAGGAGGCCGAGAAGCGCCAGTACTCAGTCGTCATCGTTGACACGGCGGGTCGCCTCGGCGTCGACGAAGAGCTGATGCGCCAGGCAGGTGACATCCGCAAGGCGATCGAGCCGGACGAGGTCCTCTTTGTCATCGACGCGATGATCGGTCAGGACGCTGTTGCGACGGCGCACGCCTTCCAGGCGGGCGTCGCGATGACAGGTGTTGTCCTCACCAAGCTTGACGGTGATGCCCGCGGTGGTGCTGCGCTGTCGGTGCGAGAAGTGACCGGCGTGCCGATCCTCTATGCCTCCACCGGCGAGAAGATCGATGAAATCGAGGTGTTCCACCCGGAGCGCATGGCCGGGCGCATTCTCGATATGGGTGACATTCTCACGCTCATCGAGCAGGCCGAGCGGACGTTCGATCAGGCCGAAGCTGCGCGCATGGCCGAGAAAATGTCGAAGGGTGAAGACTTCACGCTCACCGACTTCCTCAGCCAGATGCAGCAGTTGAAGAACATGGGCTCGATGAAGAAGATGCTGACGATGCTTCCCGGCATGGGTCAGGTGCGCGACCAAATCGACAACCTGGACGAGCGTGAGTTGGCCCGCACCGAGGCGATCATCCGGTCGATGACGCCGTTTGAGCGCGATAACCCGAAGGCCCTCAATGGTTCGCGCCGGTCCCGCATCGCCGCAGGTTCTGGCACGTCCGTCGCTCAGGTGAACTCGCTGGTAAAGCGCTTTGAAGATGCCCAGCGCATGATGAAGGCGATGGCCGGAGGCGGAGGACTCCCCGGCATGGGGGGTATGCCGATGATGGGCCCGGGTGGGCTGCCCGGAGGCAAGAAGTCAAAGGGCAAGCAAGCGCCACAACGCAAGGTCAAAGGCAAATCGGGCAACCCTGCGAAGCGGGCCCAGCAAGAGCGTGCGCTCCAGCAGCGCGGAACGAGCGCGTCGGCGCCCGGCAGCGCATTTGGCATCGGGGCGCCGCCAGCGCAGCCCGAGTTCGACCCGAATGATCTGCCGAGCCTTGGCAAGTATTTGCAGGGATGACCGCATACGAACTAGCGGGCCCCGTTCTCGCCGATGAGGGGCTCGAGCACCCGCGAGCGTGGGTGCTTGACGGGCGCATCACGTACGAGCCGCCGCGCCACACGGACGTAGAGACGATCGCGGGCTGGACGGTCCCCGGCTATGTCGACATGCACTGTCACCTCGCCGTCGGTCCGTCGGGGCCTGTGGATGGAGAGATCGTCGCGAAGCACGCGCTCATCGAGCGTGACGCCGGCACCTTGCTCGTCCGCGATACGGGCTCCACGGTGGACCTCGACATTCTTGATGGCCGCACCGACGTCCCACGCGTCATCCGCTCGGGCCGTTTCATTGCGCGGCCCAAGCGTTACCTCAAGGGTTATGCCGTCGAGATCGACGCACACGACTTGCCTGCCGAGGCCGCTGCCCAAGCACGAGCGTCGGGCGCGTGGGTGAAAATCATCGCGGACTGGATCGACCGCGACCTCGCCGCCGATGCTGACCTCACGCCCCTGTTTACGCGCGAACAACTGGCGGGCGCGGTCGTAGCGGCGCATGCGGCAGGGGCCCGCGTCACTGCGCATACCTTCGCAACCGAGTCCCTCGACGATCTCCTCGATGCAGGCTTCGATTGCATCGAGCATGGGACGGGCATGACGGAGGCCCAAATGGAGCGTGCCGCCGAGGCAGGGGTGCCGGTGGTGCCGACGCTCATGCAGGTCGGGAACTTCGCTAGCTTCGCGGCGCAAGCGACGGAGCGATTCCCGCGCTTTGCCGAGCGCATGCAACGAATGTACGAACGCCGCTATACGCACGTGGGCGAGATGCACGACGCAGGAGTGATGTTGCTCGTCGGTACCGACGCTGGCACGTCGATCGCGCACGGCGACCTCGCGCGGGAAGCCGCCGAGATGGCGCGCTGTATGCCAGCCGCAGAGGTCGTCGCTGCGGCGACGTGGCGGGCACGGAGGTTTCTTGGCGCACCGGCTCTTGCGGAAGGGGATCCGGCCGACCTTGTCGTGCTCACCGACGACCCGCGCAAGCGGATCGAAGCCCTTGCCGATCCCGTTGCAGTCGTTCTTGGAGGACGCCGCTTCCGATGAGTGCTTGCTGCGGGAATGAGAAGGCGCGGTGCAACGTTTCGCACATCGTTAACGCCTCGCCCAACTCAAGGGACGCATCATGACCGCCGACGCTGCGCTCCTGCGGCGTAGCCGCGCGCGGTCATGGCACAGGGACGGCATCGAGGCAGTCCCTTACGTTGTCGTTGCGGTGGCAATCGCGCTCATGATCGCGGACGGCGGCTTGTTGACGGTCAAGCCGATTGACTACGTGTACGCAGGCGGGCGCGCGCTCGGAATCGTCGCCGCTGTCCTCATGCTGAGTCAGGTCGCGCTCGCGGCACGGATCCCGCTCATCGAGAAGGCACTCGGCCACGATCGCGCAATCGCGATCCATACGCAGCTGGGCAAGATCGCGATTGTGTTGATGGCGTTTCACGCGGGCGTCATTTCGCTCATGTCTGCCCACTACGCCAACGCCGCATGGTGGAACCACGCGCTCGACATGTTCACGAGTCAGTGGTATCTCGCAATGGCCCAGGTTGCGCTTGGACTCTTCGCAATCGTCTTCGCGACCGCGCTGGTGATCGTGCGTCGCCGGTGGCGCTACGAAACCTGGCACGCGGTTCACCTCATCACGTATGCGGCGGTTGCCGCCGCGATCCCGCATCAGTTCCTCGAGGGCTCGACCTTTCGGGACGGCGGACCGGCGACTGCCTTTTGGTGGTTGCTCTATCTCAGCGCCTTTGGCTCCCTCATCGCCTTTCGGGTGGTCCGGCCGCTGCTGAGGTGGCGTCGGCACGGCCTGCGCGTGGCTGAGGTGAAGGCGCAGGGCGAGCTGTTCACATCCGTGCGCATCGCTGGCGACGACATTGAGCGGCTCCGTGTGCAGCCAGGGCAATTCTTCTTGTGGCGCTTCATCGATCGCCAGCGGTGGAGGTCAGCGCACCCGTTCACCGTGTCCGATGTGTCTGCAGACGGCCTGCGTCTCACCGCGAAGGCGGTGGGCGATGGCTCGCGCAGTCTCGCAACTCTCGAGGTGGGCACGCGGGTACTGCTCGAGGGGCCGTTTGGTGTGTTTACGCGTTCCTTGCGGAATTGCCACGGTGCAGTGCTCGTTGCGGCGGGCATTGGCGTGACACCCGTGCGGGCGCTGCTTGCTGACTGGACTGAGTCGGACGGGCCGGTAGCCGTCGTCGTGCGGGTCCGCTCGCGGGACGAGGCGCCGCTGCTTGATGAAGTCGAGACCATCGCCGTAGCAAAGGGCGTGCCGCTCACCGTGATCGAAGGCCCCCGTGGCGAGGGGTGGGGCGCCGCGGGACAGCCCGCGCGGCTGGCCGAAATTGTTCCCGATGTGGCCGAACGCGATATATACGTATGCGGACCCGCCGCGTGGGCGCAACGAGTGATCGATGACGCCGTGACAAGTGGTGCGGCGCCACAAAACGTGCATCGAGAGGCATTTGGATGGCATTGGGAGAACATGTGAAGACGTCCTCACTCTTATGGGCCGGGGCGTCGCTGTCCCTCCTCACGGCGTGCGCGTCCGATGGCGGCGACGCATCGAGCGCGCCAGTGGTGCCGACCGTCGCGGGAGACGTCGCATATGCCAATGGTGTGTACGTTGGCCCCCGCGTCACCAACATCAAGGGTGGGTACCAGGCGCAGGTCACCATCGAAAACGGGATCATCACCAAGGTGGAGCCCATCGAAGCAGGCACCCAAGACCCTGAGTCGCTCCAGGTCAATGCCTTCGCCGTTCCCGAACTCGTCACGCGGGTCCTCGCGGCCCAAAGCGCCGATGTCGACTACGTGTCCGGCTCGTCGTTCACGTCTCCTGCATTCCTTGAGTCCATTGACGGTGCCCTCAGCGAGGCCGCGAACAACGAGGCGGCAGGCTCATAATGCGAGCCCCCCGAGCCGTCGCCGTTGCCGCTGTGTGCGCAGCGATCATTGCCGCCGGTATTGCCGCTGCCCCTGACAAACTGCCGTCCCTTGATCTCGTGGTGCCAGCGTCGGACACGTCAACAAGTGACGGCGACGGTGCGGGGGTACCCACCCCGTGAATGGCGCGACCTTCTCAAGCACCGTCCACGCGATGGGCATGCCGTTCACCGTTCAAGTGCGTCTGCCGCCGTCGGATCGTGCTGCCACGGGGGCCGTCGAGAACTTCCACCGCGAATTGCTGTGGGCCGATGACGTGTTCTCGCTGTTCCGGGAAGACTCACAGTTGTCGCGCCTCAATCGCGGCGAACTCGCGGTCGATGAGTGCGCGCCCGAAATGCTGGAGATCCTCCAGACCTGCGAGTGGTATCGCTCAGCGACTCTCGGTGCGTTCGATGCACGCAGGCCAGACCACCTCGATCCTTCGGGCATCGTGAAGGGCTGGGCGGTCGCGCGCGGAGCCGAGGCGCTTGACCGTCTCAAGGCTGCGTCATGGATGGTTGGTGGTGCCGGCGACGTCCTTGTATCGGGGGAGGGCAGCAGTTGGCGTCTTGGGATTGCGGACCCGCGCGTTAAGGGCGACCCGATGGGCACGCCGGTGATCGACGTCGTCGCCATTGGGGGAGAGTTCCGTGCTCTCGCCACGTCGGGCGTCGCTCAGCAGGGACTCCACATTTGGGACCCCAAGACGGGTGCTGGCGCTCAGCACTATTTGCAGGTGTCTGTCGTTGGGCCCGACATGGTGACGGCCGACGCATGGGCCACTGCCATCGTGGCGGGCGGCGACGAGGTGCTCGCGGCCGCCCTCGACGAGGGACTCGAGGCGCTCGTCGTGACCAAAGATCACGGCGACGGATCGTTCACCGCCGAGGCATCGGCCGGTTGGCCTTCCATCCTCGACTAGACCGAACTCGCTTGGGGCGCCCGCAATCTGGCATACTGGACCGCTGTCGCGCGTCCGTGCGGCAATTCGTCTTGTCAGGCGAGGCACTGCCCGCCCGGCTCACACCGAATACAAGGAGAGACAGTTATGGCTGTCAAGATTCGCCTCAAGCGCTTCGGCAAGAAGCGCGCCCCTTACTACCGCGTCGTGGTGATGGACTCGCGCACCAAGCGTGACGGTCGTGCCATCGAAGAGATCGGCAAGTACCACCCCACCGAGGAGCCGTCGGTCATCGACATCAACTCCGAGCGCGCTCAGTACTGGCTCAGCGTGGGCGCCCAGCCCAGCGAGCAGGTTGCAGCGCTCCTCAAGCTCACGGGTGCCTGGGGCAAGTTCAAGGGCGACAAGACCGCGAAGCACCCCGTGAAGGTTGCCGGCGTCAAGGCCGACGCTGAGGCCGCCATCAAGGCGCAGGCCGCCGCTGCTGAGAAGGCCAAGGCTGCCGCAGCTGCCGAGAAGGAAAAGGCTGCGAAGGAGGCTTCGAAGGAAGCCGAGCAGAAGGTCGCCGACGAGTCGAGCGAGGTCCCCACGGACGAAGGTACCGAGGTTGACGTCGAGATCGCTGAGGGTAACCCCTCCGATGGCGACGCCGACGTCGAGGGCACCCTTGGCGAGGAGAACTAAGTCATGACCCACGAGGCCCTTGAGTTCCTGGTCCGTTCGATCGTCCGCAACCCGGACGACGTGCGAGTGACGGAACGCGCGGGCCGCCGGGGCGTGACCCTCAACGTCGTCGTTCACCCCGACGACTTGCCGCGCGTCATCGGCCGTCACGGTCGCACCGCATCGGCGATCCGCACCGTCATCGACGCGATCGCGCGTGACGATGTGCGGGTCAACATCGTCGACGTCGCTTAAGCGCACGAAAGCCCCGGCTCCGCATGGAGTCGGGGCTTTTGCGTTCCCGCCCGCACCACCCCGTCGCGCCCGCCCCGCCCGCGTCGCGCCCGCACCACTTTCGGTGGGTCTGCGTGGGGCCTCGTGCGGGGCGCGTGGCCCCACGGTGTGATGTGTGGTGCTCGCGCGACGGGCGCAGCCGCGAGCGCTCTAGGCTTGTCGCCATGAAGGTGACGGTCGCGCGAATCGGTAGAGCCCATGGCCTCAAGGGCGAACTCTCGGTGGAGCTTCGCACCGACGTTCCTGAGGACCGCTTCTTCGCCGGCGCAGTACTCGAGACCGACCCGGCATCCGCTGGTCCGCTCACCGTTGCTGCAGTGCGCCACCAAGGCGGCCGGTGGTACCTCAGGTTTGAGGAGATTTCCGACCGCACAGCTGCCGAGAACGCGCGCGGCATCGAACTGCTCGTCGACGTCGATGAGGACGAGGAAGAGGGTGCCTGGTTTGTCAGCCAGCTTGTCGGCCTCACGGCGGTGCGCCCTGACGGCACCCAGCTCGGCGAGGTTGTCGAGGTGATGCCGATGCCGGCGCAGGATGTCCTCGTGATTCGGCAGCCATCCGGCTACCGCGCAATGGTGCCGATGGTCGAGGAGTTTGTCCCGGAGGTCGACATTGAGGCGGGGCTCATCACGTTGACGCCACCGTACGGGTTGCTTGACGGGGAAGAGCCCGAGGTCACAAACGAGACTCGCGGCGAGGCATAAGCGATGCGCCTCGACATCGTGACGATCTTCCCCGAGTTCTTCTCGGTCCTTGACGTCTCGCTCTTGGGCAAGGCCCGTGAGGCGGACCTTGTCCACGCTCATGTCCACGATCTGCGTGAGTGGGCGGCGGTGAGGGCAGACGGCACTCCCGATGTTCACCGCACCGTCGACGATGCGCCGTTCGGTGGCGGCGCGGGAATGGTGATGAAGCCCGACGTTTGGGGGCGCGCACTCGACGACGTCCTGACGCCAGAGGCGACGTTGATCGTCCCGACCCCGGCCGGCATCCCATTCACGCAGGCACTGGCCGCTGACCTTGCCCTGCGCGAGCAACTCGTCTTTGCGTGTGGCCGGTACGAGGGTATCGACGCCCGTGTGCCGGAGTACTACGCGGCGGCCGGATTCCGGGTGCTCGAGGTGAGCATTGGCGACTACGTTCTCAACGGCGGCGAAGTCGCGACGATGGCGATGATCGAGGCGATCACGCGACTCGTCCCAGGCTTTATGGGCAACGCCGAGTCAATCGTGGAGGAGTCTCATGCCGACGGCCTCCTTGAGTACCCTTCGTACACGCGCCCCGCCTCGTGGCGTGGGCTCGATGTGCCGCCGATTCTCCTGTCAGGCCACCATGCACACATCGCGGCGTGGCGACGCGAACAGCAACTGACAAGGACCCGGCAGCGTCGACCCGATCTACTGAATGACGCCGACGCTGGTGACGGGGGCGCGGGCAACTAGCGACGGGCATTGGTGGCACCTCGGCAAGGTGTGGCAGAATATCCCCTCGGTGCGTACGGCGCCTCGACCTGCCACAGGGGGTCGGGCCTAGACCGTTACGCGCGTTCACTTGTCGATTGCCGTCAGGCAGAGATCGCGAGCGACCTGTGGCGAGCGCGAGGAGAGACGTCATGCAAAAGCTTGACAACGTAAACGCGGCCCAGCTCCGCGATGACATCCCGGCCTTCCGCGCGGGCGACACCGTCAAGGTCCACGTGAAGGTTGTTGAAGGTAACCGTTCGCGTGTCCAGGTGTTCCAGGGCGTTGTGATTTCGCGACAGGGCCGCGGCGTTGGCGAGACCTACACGGTCCGCAAGATTTCGTTCGGCGTTGGTGTCGAGCGCACGTTCCCGCTGCACACGCCGACCGTCGAAAAGATTGAGGTCGAGCGTCGCGGTGACGTTCGCCGTGCGAAGCTGTACTACCTGCGTAACCTCCGCGGTAAGGCTGCACGTATCCGCGAGAAGCGCGAAAGCTAGATCATCACCCACCCACGCGACGGCGTGGCGGACGGCCCTGCGCCCTCCGCCCGTCGTCGTTTGTGGTTGTGGGCCCGAGAGTTCCTCATCGTGGTGGGCTCCGCGCTCGTGCTGTCGCTGCTCCTGAAGACTTTCGTCTTCCAATCCTTCTGGATCCCCACGGGATCAATGGAGAACACCCTCGAGGTCAATGACCGCATCCTTGTGTCGCTGTGGCGTCCAGGTCCGCTGGATCTACGCCGCGGCGACATCATCGTCTTTAAGGATCCAGGTGGCTGGTTAGCCCCAACCCAGGATCCGGAAAAGAGTGGCGCCTCCAAGGTGTGGGAAGACGTCGCGACTTTTGTGGGCCTGTTGCCGCAAGACGCTGGTGAGCACCTGGTGAAGCGGGTTATTGGCTTGCCAGGGGACACCGTCGCGTGCGATCCAGCCGTTGGCATCGTCACCGTCAACGGCGTTCCTCTTGACGAGGACTACATCAAGGCCGGCACCTATAGCTGCCCGCACCCGTGGTCGGTCGATGTTCCCGAGGGCCGCCTCTGGGTGCTTGGCGATAACCGCTCGAACTCAGCCGATTCGCGCGCACATCTGGGCGATCCCGGCGGCGGCACAATCCCGGAGAGCGCGGTGGTCGGTACGGTGTTTGTAACCGTATGGCCGCTGAGCCACTGGAGCACGTTCTAGGTACGGGACCCGGGTGAGGCGATGGTTTCCCTCGACATTGAGACGACGCTGTGGGATGCGGGCGCCCGTGTCGTTGTGGGCGTCGATGAGGTGGGCCGCGGCGCTCTTGCTGGTCCCGTGAGCGTCGGCGTTGCCGCGGTGACTCGATGTGATGTGTGGCCCGAGGGCTTGGCCGACTCGAAACGTCTGCGAGCGGCAGTGCGTGAACACCTCGTGCCTGAGATTCGCGCTTTCACTCTCGCACACGCCGTCGGTCACGCCTCCGCTCGCGAGATCGACGAGGTGGGGATTGTGGGCGCGTTGCGTCTCGCGGGAATGCGAGCGCTCGGCGTCCTGGCGCGCGACGGGGTTGTGGCCGACGCCGTGCTCCTCGACGGTTCGCATGATTGGCTTTCTGCTCCGCCTCGGGACCTCTTTTCGGCCGACGCTGAGGAAGCGGTACAGATCCCTCGCGTGACGATGGTGGTGAAGGGCGACGACCGCTGTGTATCGATCGCGGCAGCGTCGGTGCTTGCAAAGGTTGAACGTGACTCATTGATGAAGGCGGCCCACGACGATCACCCGGCCTACGGGTGGGCAGCGAACAAGGGTTACGGCGCTCAAGGCCATCTGGCGGCGTTGCGGGAGCATGGCCCGAGTCCACTTCACCGTGTGACCTGGAAGCTCCCTGCCGTCGTGCTCTAGCGCGCCCCGGCCACTGGTTGGCGAGATATCGGTCATGATGGAGGGGTGAGCAGTGAAGACCTGGAGAACTACGAGACCGAGGCGGAACTTGCGCTATATCGCGAGTACCGCGATGTGGTGGGACTGTTCCGATACGTCGTGGAGACCGAGCGTCGCTTCTACCTGTGCAACAAGGTCGACTTGCAGGTCCGCTCAAGCGGCACTGACATCTATTTCGAGGTGTCGATGGTCGACGCCTGGGTATGGGACGTGTACCGCTCGGCGAGGCTCGTCAAGAGCGTGCGAGTCGTCACGTTCCGCGATGTCAATATCGAAGAGCTTGTCAACGAGGACGCGATTCCAGACCTGCGCCAACTGCGCGGGCATTGATCCTCTTCATCGCCTTGTCCGCTGTCGTGTCCAGCCGCTGACCTATCCCTAGGTCGCGCTTGTGCGCCGCTCGCTCCGCATACGCACGGGTGAAGTGCTGTCCCCAGCGTCGGCCCGACAATCCCTTCCACAGGTAAGCCGGTTCCGATCTGCCGTGCGGCTTTCGGCCCGCCACAGTGACGTGGTGGAGGTGGCACGTGGCGGTGAAAGACGTGGTCGGTGCGTACGGCGAGCGTTTGGTTGCGCGCAGCCTGGCTGAACAGGGTTGGACGGTTGTTGACCGCAATTGGCGGTGCGAACTCGGCGAGATCGACATCGTGGCTGTGGACGGCGACTGCCTCGTGATTGTGGAAGTGAAGACACGCCGAAGCGATGCATTTGGCGGCGCAATCGAGGCAGTGACCAGGCGCAAACTGGCGCGCTTGCGCAAGCTCGCTGCATCGTGGCTTGCCGTGCATGGTGGCGGGTTTTCTGCGGTGAGGGTTGATGTGGTCGCTGTGACCCTGCCGCGCGCGGGGCGAGCTCACGTCGATCATTTGCGGGCCGTTGCATGATCGGGCGCACTCTTTCGGTGGCGCTGACGGGAGTCACGGGGCATGTCATCGACGTCGAGGCTCACCTCGCGTCGTCACTGCCCGCTTTCACCTTGGTGGGCTTGCCGGACACATCGCTTCATGAGGCGCGGGACCGGGTTCGTGCGGCGGTGTCGTCCTCGAGCCTCACCTGGCCGCAACGCCGCATCACGGTGAACTTATCTCCGGCGTCGTTGCCAAAGTCGGGTTCCGTCACCGATCTTGCGATTGCAGTGTCCGTGCTTGCGGGGGCCGGGCTCATCGACGTCGCGGCACCAGCGAATGTGATCCATTTGGGGGAATTGGGCCTTGACGGTCAGTTGCGGCCCGTCCACGGGGTGCTTCCCGCCGTTGCGGCGGCGGTCGACGCTGGGTACAGACGGATCGTGGTGGCCCGCGCGAACGAGGAGGAGGCACGGCTGGTGCCGGGCGCGGACGTCGTCTCCGTCGACTCTCTCGCAGAGGTGGCCGTCCTGTATGGGAACACCGACGCGCATCCCGCGCCGCGCGCTCGTCGCGGCGATTACGCATCGTCGCGCACCGCGCCCGCCGTGACGGTGCCTGACCTTGCGGATGTCCGGGGCCAACACGAGGCCCGATGGGCGCTCGAGGTCGCGGCCGCTGGCGGTCATCACCTCCTTATGGTGGGCCCGCCCGGTGCGGGCAAGACGATGCTTGCGTCGAGGTTGCCGGGGATTCTTCCTGACCTCGCAGCGGCCGACGCTCTCGCCGCGACATCAATTCATTCCGTGGCCGGAACGCTCGATCCCGCACGCGGACTACTCGTGCGGCCCCCGTTCGAGGCACCACACCACTCAGCGTCGGCGGCGTCGATCGTCGGTGGGGGCGCGCGCTTGGCTCGTCCCGGTGCCGTCTCGCGTGCACACGCGGGGGTGCTGTTCCTGGACGAAGCGCCCGAATTTCCGACTGCCGTTTTGCAGACGCTTCGTCAACCGCTCGAAAGTGGCGAGATCGTGCTGCACCGCGCGTACGGCGCCACGCGCTACCCGGCGCGCTTCCAACTCGTTCTCGCCGCAAACCCGTGCCCGTGCGGCAAGTTCTACGGGAGAGGCGATTCGTGCAGCTGCACGGCGGTCCAGCGCCGCAGGTACTTCGGTCGCCTTGGCGGGCCGTTGCTCGATCGCATCGATCTTCATGTGGACGTGATGCCCGTCCGTCGTGGCGCAGAACCCGGTGGAGAGTCGACGGACGTGGTCGCCGCGCGGGTGCGTGAAGCACGAGAACGAGCGAGTGCGCGATTTTCCGACGCGCCATGGAGCACAACCGCGAGTGCGCCATCGTCGTGGGTGCGCACAGCGACACCGGCAGATGCCGCTGCGATTGCGCTGGTCGCGCTCGACGCGGGCAGGCTTTCGGCCCGGGGAGTGGACCGCGTGCTCCGTGTCGCATGGACTCTCGCGGACCTCGATGGCGAGGACCGCCCAACGCCGGGTCACGTGAGTGCCGCCATGCTGCTCCGCGCGAGGGACGGTGCGGCGTGAACGCCCGCGAACGACATGCGCTCATCGCCTGGAGTGCGATCGCGGAGCCAGCGGATTCGGTGGCCGGTGCGGTAGTCGACCAACTGGGCGCTGCAGAAGCGCTTGAATGGCTACGGAAGGCAATGGTTGAACCGGAGCGCGCCGTCCACGCGATCGCGCCCGAGCTCGAAACCCGGTACCACCGATTGCTTCTCAACGCTGTCGAGCGGTGGGGCAGACGGTGGGAGTTAGTTGACGCACCGCACGAGCGGCGCGCAATGGCGGTTGCGGCTCGAGTTGTCGTGCGCACCGAGGACGGGTGGCCGAGCGCTCTCGATGATCTCGGCCAACTCGCTCCGTTCGCCCTGTATGTACGCGGTGAGGCGGACCTTGACGCGCTGTGGGCCAAGTCGGGCGCAGTGGTGGGATCGCGCGCCGCAACATCGTATGGCACGTACATGGCAGCAGAGATTGCTCAGACCCTCGCGGGAGCGGGAGGGACTGTCGTGTCGGGAGGCGCATACGGAATCGATATCGCCGCGCACAGGTCCGCGCTCGCGATGGGCGCTCCGTCGGTCGCGGTGATGGCTGGCGGTATCGACCGCTTGTATCCAACTGCCCATGCATCGGAGCTGACAGACCTCACTCGCCACGGCGCAGTGGTGAGCGAGGTTCCGCCGGGATTCGCTCCCCATCGATCACGCTTCTTGAGCCGTAACCGCCTCATCGCTGCGGCGACAGCGACAGTGGTCGTCGAAGCGGCGGCCCGCTCAGGCGCGCTCAGCACGGCGCGGCATGCGGCGGAACTCTTGCGACCCGTCGGAGCTGTGCCGGGAGCCGTCACGTCGGCGTCATCAACGGGCTGTCATGACTTGATCCGCGACGGCGCGGCGGTACTCCTCGGATGCGCGGCCGACGCTGTAGAGCTCATGGCATCGACGCAGGAGTGGGCGCGCGTCGCCTCGGCAACTCCGGCTGGTGTGGCTCCGGGACAAGGAACCCTGGAGTTTGCGCATCCGAACGAGAGGGCGGTGTTCGATGCCGCGTCGCACCGAGCCTGCGACATCGACACACTTGCAAGCCGCGCGGGGCTCGACCACCAATCAACGCGGATTGCCGCCGGCGCCCTCGCGACGCGCGGCCTTCTCGGGCCGCACCAAGGAGGGTGGCGAAAGACGGCGCCAACAACGGGAAAAGGGACAAAATAGGAAAATCAGGACAGCAAACGTGTGGCTCATGTTACAAAAGTGATCAACGGGGTTGCTTTGGTTGCTGTGACGGTGCCACAGTGGCCACATGTCGACGTCGCATGAGGTGCTCGAGCGATACGCCATGGCGATGCGCCATGGCCGCGGCGCGTCTGAGCACACAGTGCGTGCCTACGTCGCCGATCTCCGCGCTCTTGCCGACTACCTCGGAACTGACGGCGAGGTCGCATGGGGCGACGTCACTCTCGCCGACCTGCGAGCCTGGCTGGCGGCACAATCCGGTGCGGGCCTTAGCCGCTCGACCCTCGCCCGCCGCGGGGCCGCAGCACGCGCCTTCTTTGCCTGGGCTCATCGTGAAGGAGTCATTGAGGCAAACCCTGCGCTGCGCCTCGCCTCGGCGCGTCCGGCGCAGACCATCCCTCACGCGCTCGCTGTTGACGAAGCGCGCGTGCTCCTCGATACGGCGATGGTGCGCGCAGATAGCGGCGAGCCGCTCGACATTCGTGACTGGGCCATTGCCGAACTGCTATACGCAACGGGCATTCGCGTCGGTGAACTCGCCGGTATCGATGTCGACGACGTCGACCTCATGGAGCGCACGGTGCGCGTCCTCGGCAAGGGCAACAAAGAGCGGGTGGTGCCTTGCGGGCTTCCCGCAGTACGCGCAGTTGACGCGTGGCTGACCCGGGGGCGGGCGCGCCTCGGAGCAGAATCTCCAGCGCTCTTCATCGGTGCCCGAGGTAAGCGCATCAACCAGCGTCAAGTGCGCACTGTCATCCACGTGCTTGCCTCCGCCGCGGGCGTCCCGGATCTTGCGCCACACGGCCTCCGGCACTCGGCGGCAACTCACTTGCTCCAAGGCGGCTCGGATCTGAGGTCGGTGCAAGAAGTCCTTGGTCACACGTCACTCGCGACGACACAGCGGTACACCCACGTCTCGGCCGATCGCTTGCGCTCTGCGTATGCGCTTGCGCACCCGAGGGCATGAGGAGAGGAAACCATGTATCTCGATGAACTCGACACGCCCGGTCTGACACGGGACGACCGTGTGGCGTCGGACTGGCACCTGTTCACCGACGGTGATGAGGCGCAGCGCCGCCAAGCGCGCGACCGGCTCATCACGAATTACGCACCTCTTGTCACGCACGTTGCGTCTCGCATGATCGGGCGCCTGCCCGAGACCGTCGAGCTCGCTGACCTCGTTTCGTACGGCATGTTTGGGCTCATCGACGCGGTCGAGAAATTCGAACTCGAGCGCGGCTTCAAGTTTGAGACCTATGCGTCGACACGCATTCGCGGCGCGATCATTGACGAACTGCGCGCTGCCGACTGGGTGCCAAGGTCGGTCCGATCGAAAGCGCGCGCAGTCGAGACTGCGTTGCGAGCGCTCGAACAGCGATTGCTCCGTCAGGTGACCGATGACGATATCGCTCAAGAACTGGGTTGGCAGATTGCTGAGGTCCGTACGGTTCGTGCACAGGTCGCGTTGAGCCACGTCGCTGCGCTTGATTCGCTCGGCACCGAGCCCGACACGACCGGCATCGAATCGGTGTCCGCGCTTGCGGTTCCCGGGGTGTCAACGTCAGTGGAGGTTCGCGAAACTCACTCGTTGCTAGCGACCGCGGTACAAGGGGTTCGTGATCGCGAGCAGCAGGTGCTCCACCTCTATTACTACGAGAACCTCACCCTCGCGCAGATCGGCCAGATTCTGGGCGTGACGGAGTCGCGCGTCTCCCAGATCCACTCGGCGGCCGTCAAGAAACTCCGCGAGAGTCTCATCAAGACTGGCGCCTTCGCTTAAGAGCCCGGGAGCGGCAACAGTACAACCGAACCAAATCCGGGCACGCACGTCAGGGGGTCCACATAGTCGTCGCCCTGGCGCATGCCCCAGTGAACACACGTATCCGGTGCACAGTGCCCGGGCTGGCCTGCGACGGTCCCGATCGGTGCGCCGCGCCCGACGACGTCTCCCTCGCCGAGTGTCGACTCGACCGGTTCGAGTGAGGTCCGCAGGCCCCCTGCGTGACGAAGAGTGATGACCGGCCGATCAACGACGAAGCCGATGTACTCAACGGTGGCATCGGCAGGTGCGACAACCTCGTCTCCCGTCTGCGCCTCGATATCGATGCCCCGATGGCCGCGTTGCCACGGCTCAAAAGGAATGTGTGCAAGTTCGACGACCCGAGCGTCGGGCACCGGTAAATGGCAGGGTGCCGCGGCGTCGGCCGCTACTACCGGCACATGGGTTTGTCGAGTGCCACTCAATCCAGCGTCGGCCGGGAGCGTCGACATGAGAGCGGCAATGATGCCGGCACCGATGCCAATGAGCCGCCCTCGCGTCATCAGCACTCGATGCTTCATGGGGACAGCCAAGCCGATGAGGCGTCGCGCATGGCTCTCAGCGGGCAGAGACTGGGGAAAAGCGCGCGGCGTACCGCTGGGGAACATCGAGGCACTGACCGCAGCGTCCGGGCTGATCGGCTACGATAGTCCCGCACCCGTGTGAGCGGGTGACAACGCGTGCCATTCGCCCGCCTGCCACGCAGGAGGGCGCCGGTGAAGCAAAGGTCCGGCCTAACAGCCGGTGCGGAGCCGCGTTGGCACTAGGGATGGCGACCACCCGGTCATCATCGTCAACCGAAAACTCAGGGAGAAATCTCCCGTTCCTCAGCACGCCCTCGCGTGCGGACAAGGACGATCGCCATGGCAGTCGTGACCATGCGCCAGCTGCTTGATGCAGGTGTCCACTTCGGACACCAGACCAGCCGCTGGAACCCCAAGATGAAGCGCTTTATCCTCACCGAGCGCAACGGCAACTACATCATCGACTTGCAGCAGTCGCTCGCGAAGATCGACGTCGCGTACGAGTTTGTCCGTGACACCGTCGCTCACGGCGGCACCGTGCTCTTCGTTGGCACCAAGCGTCAGGCGCAGTCGACCATCGCCGAGCAGGCCTCGCGCGTTGGTATGCCGTACATCAACGAGCGCTGGCTCGGCGGCATGCTGACGAACTTCCAGACCGTGAGCAAGCGTGTTGCGCGCCTCAAGGAACTCGAAGAGATCGACTTCGATGACGTCGCCGGTTCGGGCCGCACCAAGAAGGAACTTCTTGGTCTGCGCCGCGAGAAGGAGAAGCTTGACAAGGTGCTCGGTGGCATCCGTGACATGGCCAAGACGCCGTCCGTCATTTGGATTGTCGACACGAACAAGGAGCACCTCGCGGTCGACGAGGCTCGCAAGCTCGGCATCCCCGTTGTCGGCATCCTCGACTCGAACTGCGACCCCGACAACGTGTCGTACGGCATCCCGGGCAACGACGACGCGATTCGCTCTGTTGGTCTGTTGACCCGCGTCATTGCCGACGCTGTAGCGGAGGGCATTAAGCAGCGCCACGCGGGCAAGAGCGGTGACGATGCTGGCGCCGGTGTCGAGGCTGAGCCCCTCGCCGAGTGGGAGCAGGAGCTCCTCGACGGTGCAGAGGCCGTAGCCGACGCTCCCGCCGACGCCGCCGCTGAGGAAAAGGCTCCTGAGGCCGCCGCCGCAGCCGACGCTGACGCCGCTCCCGAGGCTGAGGCAGCAGCCGACGCTGCTGAGCAGCCTGCCGCGAAGAAGCCCGCGGCGAAGAAGCCCGCCGCCAAGGCCGCAGCCGACAAGGCTGAGGCTGATGACAAGCCGGCCGCTACCAAGAAGGCCCCCGCCGCCAAGGCCGCAGCGAAGAAGCCTGCTGCCGCCAAGGCCGACGAGAAGTAAGGACTGATATGGCGAACTACACCGTCGCTGACATCCAGGCGCTCCGCGAGCGCACCGGTGCCGGCATGCTCGACGTGAAGAAGGCTCTCGACGAGGCTGACGGCGACCTGGACAAGGCCGTTGACATCCTGCGCGTCAAGGGTCTCAAGGGTGTGACAAAGCGTGAAGGGCGCTCGGCTTCCGAGGGCCTTGTCGCATCGCACATCGCCGAGGGCGATGGCGGCCAGGTGGGCACGCTCATCGAGCTCAACTCAGAGACCGACTTCGTGGCGAAGAACGAGAAGTTCGTGAACCTTGCCAACGACGTGCTCCAGGCCGTTGTTGCTGCTGGTGCCGCTGACGTCGACGCCGCTCTCTCGGCACCGCTCCAGGGCAAGACCGTCAAGGACATCATCGACGAGAACGCAGGCGTGCTCGGCGAGAAGATCGTCTTGCGTCGTGTTGCCCGTGTCGCCGCGCCGGTCGTCGTCGACTACCTCCACAAGACCAACAAGGACCTCCCCGCACAGGTGGGCGTGCTCGTTGGTTCGGATGCAAAGGCTGCCGACGTTGCTCGTGACGTGGCGATGCACATCGCCGCGTACTCGCCCCTCTACCTCACGCGCGACGAGGTCCCCGCGGACGTCGTCGACAATGAGCGTCGTGTGGCCGAGGAGACTGCGCGCAACGAAGGCAAGCCCGAGGCTGCGCTCCCGAAGATCGTTGAAGGTCGCATGAACGGCTTCTTCAAGGAGAACGTGCTCCCCGAGCAGGCGTTCGCCAAGGACCCGAAGACCACTGTCGGCAAGGTGGTCGAGGCCACCGGCGGCGAGGTTACGGCCTTCGCTCGCTTCCGTGTGGGAGCCTAAGACTCACAGTCTGTAGCCACGCGCCGCGAGGAGGATCTGATGCCCGAGAATGCAACCCAATCGGGCTCAGCGACTCCCGCGGCGCGTCGCGTTTTGCTGAAGCTCTCCGGCGAAATGTTCGGTGGCGGTTCAGTGGGGCTCGACCCCAACGTCGTGCGTCGTATTGCTGGCGAGATCGGCGAGGCCGTCCAGCAAGGGGTCCAGGTCGCCATCGTCGTGGGCGGCGGCAACTTCTTCCGTGGCGCTGAGTTGAGCCAAGCGGGCATGGAGCGCGCGCGTGCCGACTACATGGGCATGCTCGGCACCGTGATGAATGCGCTCGCTTTGCAGGACTTCCTCGAGCAGGCGGGCGTGGTGACACGTGTGCAGACGGCGATCACGATGGGTCAGGTGGCAGAGCCGTACATTCCGCTGCGCGCGATTCGCCACCTTGAAAAGGGCCGCGTGGTGATCTTTGCCGCGGGCGCAGGCATGCCGTACTTCTCCACCGACACCGTCTCCGTGCAACGTGCTCTCGAGACCGGTTGCACGGAAGTGTTGATGGGGAAAAACGGCGTCGATGCTGTCTACTCGGCGGACCCGCGCAAGGACCCCAACGCCCAGCGCCTCGACGAAGTGACGTACGCAGACGCCCTCGTGCGGCGCCTGCAGGTGATGGATCAGGCCGCATTCTCGCTCGCGATGGACAACAAGGTACCCATGGTCGTTTTCGGATTGGACACGCCTCGCAATGTGACGCGTGCGCTCGTGGGTGAGACAATCGGGACGCGTGTGACCGCCTAGGTCCCCGCACGAAGGGAATGACGTGATCGACGAGATCCTCCTCGAAGCCGAGGAGAACATGGATAACGCGCTTGCTGTGGCGCGTGACAACCTCGCCTCCATCCGCACGGGTCAGGCGTCGACGGCGCTGTTCGCCAATATTGCGGTCGAGTATTACGGCGCGCCCACGCCGTTGCAGCAACTTGCCTCGATCTCCATTCCCGAAGCGCGCACCGTGGTGATTCAGCCCTATGACGTGAGTGCCAAGAAGGACATCGAAAAGGCACTTCGTTCCTCGGATCTCGGTGTGAATCCGACCGACGATGGTCAGGTCATTCGTATCAACATGCCGCAGATGACCGAAGAACGTCGCCGCGACTACGTCAAGCTCGCGAAGCAGCGCGCGGAAGAGTCGCGTGTGACGGTACGCAACATGCGCCGCAAGGCGAAGGACGCGATCGACGCCGCAGTCAAGGCTGGCGATGTGGGAGAAGACGAGGGCTCGCGCGCCGAGAAGGAACTGGACGCGCTCACGAAGAGTCACGTCGACAAGATCGACGCCATGCTCGCTCGCAAGGAGAGCGAGCTTCTCGAGGTCTGATGACGGGCGAGGACGCCGAGCTCACGCCCGCCTCCCCGGGTCCTGAGGACGTAGAAGCCGCGCAGCCCAAGGGCAGGCGCCAGCGTGCTGCAGACTTGTTCTCGCCGCATCGATACCGTGCTTTGCAGCTGTCGGCCTTCGAAAGGCGGTTCCGCGCGCGCACGCCCGAGCATGCCGACCCGACGCCGTCGGAGGCGTGGGGCTTGCCGATTGAGGACGACGCTGTTGACCCACCGCTCGATTCCTCGGCTCCCGCTGCGGTTGCGGCGCGTGCTCACCTTGCAGGTGAGGACGTTCCCCATCACGCGGATCCGCTCGAACCCGTGCCGTGGCCGGATGCCGAAGACACCGTCGATCTGGGCCTGCCGGATGAAGACTTCCGCATTCCGGACGAGGGCGAGCCGTGGCCGCAAGGTCGGCAGTTCGATGGCCTTGTCACCACCGAGGAGCTGGCAGTGGAGGCGGCCTCCGACGCTGGCGTGGAAGCTGAGCCCGCACCCAAGGCCGGCCGCAACATGCCGGTGGCGACCGTCGTCGGCGTTGGCCTCCTTGCCCTCGCCGTCGGTGCCGCGTGGGTGAGCCCACTCGTCTTCGCGATCGTCCTCTACACATTCACCATTGGCGCTCTAGTCGAATGGAAGCGCGCCCTCGAGAAGCACGGCCGGCGCATTCCGTTGGTGCCGCTCATCGCGGCCACCGTTGGCATGGGAATTGCGACATGGTTTGCGAAGCCGGAGGGACTTGTCGTCGCACTTCTCGTTGGGTGTGCTGGCGTTGTGGCCTGGCGGCTCGGCGATGAGCGTGTCGAAAACACCCTTGCGGATTCCCTCGCAGGAGTCTTGTCGCTCCTATGGATCCCGTTCCTCGCCTCATTCTTGCTGTTGCTCGAGCTGGCCGAAGACGGCTGGCTCCGTGTGATCCTCGTCGTCCTCGCCGTTGTAGCGAATGACACGGGCGCGTTGGCGGCAGGCATGCGATTTGGGCGCCGCAAACTCCTCGAGAGGGTGAGCCCAAAAAAGACGTGGGAGGGCGCCATCGGCGGCGTTGTCCTTGGTGTCATCGTTGCCTCGATCGCGGGCTACTTCTTCTTTGACGGCGAGTGGTACATCGGCGCGGCAATCGGTTTCGCGTGCTCCGTGGCTGGCATCGTGGGCGACCTCGCCGAGAGCGCCCTCAAGCGCGACATCCACATCAAGGACATGTCGAGCGTCATTCCGGGCCATGGCGGCGTCCTCGACCGCATTGACTCGTTGCTCTTTGCCGCTCCTGTCGCCTACGTCGTGTTCGCGATCTTCCTCGGCACCCTTGGGGGTGGTGGGCTGTGAACGAGGCAGCAGCGCGGCCGCTGTTGCAGATGGCGGCGCCAAAGCGAGGCAAGGCGCCTGTGCACTTCGCAGACCTGGACGCCGACGCTCGGGCGGCAGCCGTCGAAGATTTGGGCCAGGCCCCCTTCCGCGCGAAGCAGCTCGCGACGCACTACTTCTCCCACTTCACTGTCGACCCAGACGAGATGACCGATCTGCCGGCGAGCGCTCGTGAGTCGATGGCGTCGGCGCTGTTTCCCCCGCTCATGTCGGTGGTTCGAACTCTTGAGGCCGATCGTGGCGCGACCGTGAAGACCCTGTGGGCGTTGCACGACGGCGTCAAAGTGGAGTCGGTGCTGATGAAGTACCCGGATCGCGCCACGTTGTGTGTGACGAGCCAGGCGGGCTGCGGCATGGCGTGCCCGTTCTGCGCAACGGGGCAGATGGGACTCACTCGCAACCTTTCGGCCGCCGAGATCATCGAACAGGTGCGCCTTGCGGCCCGCGCGGCTCGCGACGGCCAGCTCGGTGAACCAGTCCGGCTCTCAAACGTCGTCTTCATGGGGATGGGGGAGCCGCTCGCGAACTACAAGGCGGTCGTAACCACTGTAAGGACGCTCATCGCCGCGCCCCCTGAGGGCTTTGGTCTTTCCGCGCGCCACGTCACCGTGTCGACCGTGGGCCTCGCGCCGGCGATCGACCGCCTCGCCAAAGAGGGGCTCCAGGTGACGCTCGCACTGAGCCTGCACGCCCCGGACGATGAACTGCGCGACGAGCTTGTACCCATCAACACGCGGTACAGCGTCGACGACGCCCTCAATGCGGCGCGCCGCTATTTTGATGCGACCGGCAGGCGGGTGAGCATCGAGTACGCGCTGATCCGGGATATCAATGATCAAGCCCACCGCGCGGATTTGCTTGGGCGCAAACTCAATGAGCGCGGCCGCGGCTGGGTTCACGTCAATCCCATTCCGCTCAACCCGACTCCGGGAAGCAAGTGGACGGCGTCGGATCCCGCCGTGGAACGAGAGTTTGTCGACACGCTTTCATCTCACGGAATCCCGGTCACGATCCGCGATACTCGGGGAAGCGATATTGATGGCGCTTGCGGCCAACTCGCGATCAAGGAGGACGAATGACCGACATGTTCCCGCATGAGAAGTTCCTGAAGAAGGGCTACAACCGGGCGCAGGTCGACGAGTTCTTCTCGAACGCCCGCATTGCCTACGAGCGTCCCGCTCTCGACGCCGACGCGATGTCGTCGTTCGACGTGCGCCGCGCAGCCTTCGACATGGTCTACCGCGGCTACACGACGACCGCGGTGGATGCGGCGCTTGACCGCCTTGAGGCAGCTTTTGCGGCTCGCGCGCGCGATGAGTTCGTGCGCGCTCATGGCCAGCAAGCATGGATGACGCGACTGGCCCAGAACGCACAGGTCTTGTACCCGCGCCTGCGCCGTCCTTTGGGCCAGCGCTTTGCTTCTCCCGCCGGGGCTCATCGGGGATATGACGCTCGCGAGGTCGACACGTTGCTCAATCGACTCATCGCCTTCTTTGACTCAGGGCAGTCGCTCACGCCCGAGGATGTTCGCAACGCGGTGTTCCGCAGGCGCGGCCGCCGGGGCGCCTACGACGAGCGCGTCGTCGATGCGTACCTCGCTCGCGTCGTTGACATCCTGCAAGGAGCCCAGTGACCCGTCGGACGGTAAGCCTGCTTGGCTCCACCGGATCAATTGGAGTCCAAGCGATCGACGTCATCGAGCGCCACCGCGATGCCTTCGAGGTCATTGCGCTGGCTGCGGGTGGGAGTGCCCCCGACGTGGTGGCTCAGCAGGTTCGTGCCGTGCGGCCATCCTTTGTGGCGGTGGCCCGCGAGGATGCTGTTGCTGCGGTGCGCGACGCACTTGGCGATGTGCGTGGCGTCGAGATTGCGGGAGGCGCCGACGCCGTCGTCGAGGCCGCGAGGAGAGGTGCAGACGTCGTCCTCAACGGGATCACCGGTTCGGTGGGGCTGCGGCCGACGCTTGCGGCTTTGGCCTCCGGCTCCACCCTTGCGTTGGCCAACAAGGAGTCGCTCGTCGCGGGCGGCTCCCTTGTCGCGCAGGCGATGCAACGCCCCGATCAAATCGTGCCGGTTGACTCGGAGCATTCAGCCCTCGCGCAGGCGCTCCGAAGCGGGGCGGCAACGGAAGTGCGTGCGCTCGTCCTCACCGCATCAGGCGGTGCCTTTCGCGGCTGGGACCGGGCGCGGCTAGAAACGGTGACACTCGAGCAGGCGCTCACGCACCCGAATTGGGATATGGGCCCAGTCGTCACCATTAACTCGGCCACGCTCGTCAACAAGGCGCTTGAGGTGATTGAGGCGCACTGGCTGTTTTCGATGCCGTACGAGCGGATCGAGGTGGTCATCCACCCCCAGTCCGTCATTCACTCGATGGTCGAGTTCATCGACGGGTCAACAATCGCCCAGGCATCGCCGCCTGACATGCGGTTGCCGATCGGTCTCGGTCTCAGTTGGCCCGACCGCATGGATGATGTGGCTCGCCCCATCGATTGGACGCGAGCCCACGAGTGGACGTTCGAGCCTCTCGATCACGCGGTGTTTCCCGCGATTGAATTGGCCCGCGCCGCTGCTGCCGCATCGGATCTGCATCCGGCTGTCTTCAACGCAGCGAACGAGCAATGCGTCTTGGCCTTCACCGAGGGGCGATTGCGTTTTGTCGACATCGTCGACACCGTGCGGGCCGTCGTCGAGGAATACGAGGCACCGGGTGCGATCACGCTGGATGCGGTTGACGACGCAGAATCGTTCGCACGTCGCCGCGCCGATGCCCTAATTTCCGCACGGTAGCGGCCCTCCGCTGGCCTACAGTGGAGCCATGCTCGCTCTGCTTGGCATCGTGGTGGTCGTCATCGGCCTCCTTGTGTCAATTGCGTGGCATGAACTCGGCCACATGTGGCCCGCTAAGCGTTTTGGCGTCAAGGTGTCGGAGTACTTCGTCGGGTTTGGGCCGACGCTGTGGTCAACCAAGCGCGGTGAGACGGAATATGGCATCAAGGCCATCCCTCTCGGCGGATATGTGCGCCTCGTGGGAATGGTGCCGCCGGCTTATGCGGTCAAGCCCGCCCCGGTGCGTGGATGGGGCAGGAACCTCGTCGCGGACGCCCGCGCCGCTTCCGAAGCCGAGATCGGGGACGACGACGCCCGCGCTTTCTATCACTTGACGTGGTGGCGCAAGGTCATCGTGATGGCCGGTGGGCCGGTGATGAACCTTGTTCTCGCCATCGTGCTCTTCACCGTGGTGCTTTCGGGCATGGGTGTCCCGACCCAGACGCTGACGGTGCGCGACACGATCGCCTGCGTGCCTGCCGCGGGTTCAAACGAATGCACTGCGACGGATCCAACGTCGCCTGCAGTGCTCGCTGGGCTACAGCCAGGGGACGCGGTGATCGCGGTCGACGGGATCGAACTCGACGGATGGTCGGACCTGACGGGCTATGTGTCTGAGCGTCCCGCGCAGCCGGTGGTGTTGACGATCAACCGTGATGGGCAGGTGCTCGACCTAACCGTCACCCCTGCCGCACGTGAACGCGCGGGGGCAGTGGGGGAGCAGAACGAGTCGGTGGGATTCTTGGGCGTGTACTCACTCGTCGAGGATCAGCGCCAGCCGATTTGGTCGGGTGCAGAACTTGCCGGGACGTACACGGTTGAGACGGCCAAGATTGTCGCGACCCTTCCGGTTCAGCTCTACCACGTGACACGTGCCGCCGCGGGGCTTGAGGATCGCTCTCAGGCGTCCGTCATGGGCATCGTCGGTATTGGCCGTGCGGCGGGGGATGTGACGTCGACGGACGTCGAAGGTGTGACGCTCAAGGACCAGGTCGCCCAACTTCTCTTGCTGCTTGCGGGACTGAATTTGGCGCTGTTTGTGTTCAACATGATCCCGCTTGTTCCGCTTGATGGTGGACACATTGCGTCGGCCGTGTGGCAGGCCGTCAAGAACGGGTGGGCGAGAGCGCGCAACGCTCCTCGCCCGGCACCCGTTGACGTAGCGAGGATGATGCCGGTGGCGTATGGCGTCTTTGGAATTCTCATTGTGATGAGTCTCGTGCTCATCTACGCCGACATTGTGGCGCCGGTGCGCATCACATGAGCGGCCCGACAAAGGAGTGACTGCTGTGACAATTGGCCTGGGAATGCCGGGCATGCCTGCCCCGACCCTTGCGCCCCGACGTGTGACGCGCAAGATCAAGGTGGGTACCGTCGATGTGGGCGGCGACGCGCCGATCTCGGTGCAGTCGATGACGACTACCAAGACTCATGACATCAACTCGACCCTGCAACAGATCGCGGAACTGACTGCGTCCGGTTGCGATATCGTCCGCGTCGCGTGCCCCACGCAAGATGATGCCGACGCTCTGCGCGCCATCGCGACAAAGTCGCAGATTCCGGTGATCGCGGACATTCATTTTCAGCCAAAGTACGTGTTTGCCGCCATTGAGGCCGGCTGCGCAGCGGTGCGGGTCAACCCGGGCAATATCAAGAAGTTCGACGACCAGGTGAAGGAGATCGCGCAGGCCGCGAAGGACCATGGCACGTCAATTCGCATCGGTGTGAACGCGGGATCGCTTGACCCGCGTCTCCTTGCGAAATACGGCAAGGCCACCGCTGAGGCGTTGGTCGAATCTGCGGTGTGGGAAGCGAGCCTCTTTGAGGAACATGACTTCCACGACTTCAAAATCTCCGTCAAGCACAACGACCCCGTTGTCATGGTGCGCGCGTACGAGATGCTCTCTGAGCGCGGACAGTGGCCACTTCACCTCGGCGTCACCGAGGCGGGGCCTGCGTTCCAGGGCACGATTAAGTCCGCGACGGCGTTCGGCGCGCTGCTGAGCAAGGGCATCGGCGACACGATCCGCGTTTCGTTGTCCGCTCCCCCCGTCGAGGAAGTGAAGGTCGGCATCCAGATTTTGCAGGCTCTCAACCTCCGGCCGCGCAAGCTCGAAATCGTCTCGTGCCCCTCGTGCGGCCGCGCTCAGGTCGATGTCTACGAGCTGGCGGAGAAGGTGACCGCAGGTCTCGAGGGCATGGAAGTACCGCTCCGTGTCGCTGTCATGGGCTGCGTTGTCAACGGTCCTGGAGAGGCGCGCGAAGCGGATCTCGGTGTGGCTTCCGGGAACGGCAAGGGTCAGATTTTTGTCAAGGGCGAGGTGATTAAGACCGTCCCCGAGAGCATGATCGTCGAGACCCTTATTGAAGAGGCACTGCGTCTTGCGGAGACGATGGAGCCCATTGAAGGCGCCTCGCCGCAGGTGGTGCCCCTCTCATGACGGATGCGCTGCTGCGCAGGGGACATGACGTGTTGACCCCCGTACAGCGGCGTGACCTGCCTCGAGCACTCGCACTGTGCGGGAAGGACCCCGTGTCGAGCGTCGTGCCGGCGATGCACCTCGAGACCGCGGCCCGCTCCGGCGTCATTCCTACCGGCCTATGGGCGGTGCGCCAACGCGGCGCCCATGAGATCTCCGGCGTGGTGTGGAGCGGTGCGAACCTGACGGCGGTGCTGCCGTCGGACAACGACGCCGACGCCGACGACCTCCGCGCCGAACTTGCCGACGGCATTCTCGATCGGCTCGTCCGCCCTGCCGCGCTCGTGGGGGAGGCGGGACTTACTCTCGATCTGTGGGGCCGAATCGAGCACGCGTGGGGCCCGGCTCGCCAAGAGCGCACGCGCCAGGTATCGATGGTGATGACGGAAGATCCGCAGGCTCGACCTGCCGAATACGCGGTGGATGTGGAGCCGTTGCGACGATCCGTCATGAGCGACTATCCCGACATCCTTCCCGCAGCGGTGCACATGTTCATTGGAGAAGTCGGCTATGACCCACTTCTGCACGGGCGCGACGCGTACGAAGACAGGTTGCGGCATCTCATTCGCAGAGGACGCAGCTACGTCCAGTTTGGCAACATCGACGGTGATCGAACCGTCGTATTCAAAGCCGAAGTAGGCGTGGTGGGTCTCGGCGTCGCCCAAGTTCAAGGCGTGTGGGTGCATCCAGACGTGCGTGGGTTGGGCATCGGCGCCGCAAGCATGGCGGAACTCGTGCGGCTCGTGCGCGCCGACCACGCACGCACGGTCTCTCTTTACGTCAATGACTTCAACGAGGCCGCGGTGCGGCTCTATGACACGGTGGGTTTCACCCGCGTCGGGCACTTCGCCACCATCATGTTCTAGACGCGCCCCCACGATGAGGAGGACGTGAGCGTCGTACCTCGTGTGGCATCGCGTAAGCGACCGGACGGTGCGGCGAGGTGAGACTCGTACGCTGGTGACATGGGTGTGTTGCCGCGAGAACGCAAGCCGAGAGCCACGTGGTTCCTCGTCGTGGCCGCAGCGGTGACGGCGGTGAGTGCGTGTGAGGCTAGCCCACAGCCACCGCTACCGGTACCCGCGCAGGAGAACGGGGCAACCGCAGAGGTAGCCGCCCCAGCGTCGGCCGGTTTCCCTGTCGCGACACCCGGCGTGGAGGTTTCCTCCGACTACATGACAGCGTCCTCGCTCACGGTGGTCGTGACGAAGCGTCGGCCGCTTGACCCGATCGACTATGTGCCAGCGGACCTGACGCCACTGGCCGGCGTGCCCGTCGTTGGCGAACCGGCGTTGCGCGAAGAAGCAGCGCTCGCGTACGCAGCGATGTGGGAAGCAGCCGAGGCGGAAGGCGCGGGCTTCGTCGCGGTGTCCGCGTACCGCTCCTACGACGAACAACGCGCGGAGCACGAGGACTATGTCTCCCGATATGGCCGGCAGGCGGCGGAGCGAGGGTCCGCGCGGCCCGGCTACTCCGAGCATCAAACCGGCTTGGCCGTGGACGTCAACAACACGGCGGTCGTCAGCTTCTCGGCCAGCTTCGGTGCAACCGCCGCGGGCGCGTGGCTTGCCGCCCACTCCCACGAGTTCGGATTCATCATCAGTTACCCAGCCGACAAAGAACACGTGACGGGGTACAAGTGGGAGCCCTGGCACTTGAGGTACGTGGGCGCCGATACTGCAGCGGCAATGCGGGCCGCCGGCGCCACGACACTTCAGGAGTTCATGGGCGTCGAAGCGTCACCTGATTACGACTGAGCCCGCACCGGCACCTGGCGTGAGGCGACTACGCTTGCCCCATGCTTCGCATGTCCACTCTCTTCCTGCGCACGCTCCGCGAGGACCCGGCCGACGCCGAAGTCGCGTCGCACAAATTGCTCGTTCGCGCGGGCTACATCCGCCGCGCCGCGCCCGGCATTTACACCTGGTTGCCGCTCGGGCTCAAGGTGCTGGCCAAGGTCGAGGCGATCGTTCGTGAAGAGATGGACGCTGCGGGAGGTCAAGAAGTTCACTTCCCGGCCCTGCTACCGCGCGAGCCATACGAGGCGACGGGCCGGTGGACGGAGTACGGACCCAACCTGTTTCGCCTTGCCGACCGCAAGGGCGGTGACTACCTCCTCGCGCCCACGCATGAGGAGATGTTTACCCTCCTCGTCAAGGACCTGTACTCCTCGTACAAGGACTTGCCGCTGACGATCTACCAAATCCAGACGAAGTACCGCGATGAGGCGCGCCCCCGCGCGGGTCTGCTGCGAGGTCGCGAATTCATCATGAAGGACTCGTACTCCTTCGACATCTCCGACGAGGGCCTCGAGGCGTCTTACCAGGCACAGCGCGAGGCGTACATCCGTATCTTTGACCGACTCGGCCTTGACTACGTCATCGTCAACGCGATGTCAGGCGCGATGGGGGGCTCGAAGTCGGAAGAATTCCTCTCGCCCACCACGGTGGGGGAGGACACATACGTCCGCTCTCCCGGTGGTTATGCGGCCAACGTCGAGGCCGTAACGACTCCCGTGCCGCCCGCGCTCGATTGGGCCGACGCTCCTGCCGCACACGTCGAGGACACCCCGGACACCCCGACGATCGCGTCGCTTGTCGACGTGGCCAACGCCCGCTTCCCGCGCGACGATCGCCCGTGGGAAGCGTCGGACACGCTGAAAAACGTCGTGCTCGCGCTGACGGACCCCTCCGGCAACCGCACCCTGCTCGTTGTTGGCATGCCAGGTGACCGCGAGGCGGACATGACGCGCTTGGAAGCAGCGTTGGCGCCTGCCACCGTTGAGCCCGCCACAGATGAGGACTTCGCTCGTCACCCGCAGCTCGTCAAGGGGTACATCGGGCCGGGTGTGCTTGGTCCCCAGGCGCGCGCCGAGGGTGTTGCTCGCGGAGATGATGCTGACACCGCGATTCCGTATGTGCTCGACCCTCGCGTCGTGCCGGGAAGCCGCTGGATCACCGGCGCGGACATTGCTGGCCGCCACGTCTTTGACCTCACCGCAGGTCGCGATTTCACCGCGGACGGCACGATCGAGGGTGCGGAGGTGAAGGCTGGCGACCCCGCCCCCGACGGCTCGGGGCCCTTGGAGTTGGCGCGCGGGGTGGAGATCGGCCACATTTTCCAGCTGGGACGCAAGTATGCGGAAGCGCTCGACCTCAAGGTGCTAGACGAGAACGGCAAGCAGGTCACCGTCACGATGGGCTCCTATGGCATCGGCGTGACCCGTGCCGTCGCGCTCCTCGCCGAGAACAACCACGACGAACTTGGCCTCGCGTGGCCGGTACACGTCGCGCCGTATCACGTGCACATCGTTGCCACGGGCAAGGACGAAGCCGTCTTCGAGAAGGCGGCGGCCCTTGCCGCAGAGATTGAAGGCGCCGGCATCGAGGTTCTCTACGACGACCGTCCCAAGGTGTCTCCGGGCGTGAAGTTCAAGGACGCAGAGCTTCTCGGCGCGCCCTACATCCTCGTGGTGGGGCGCGGCCTTGAGGAGGGCGTTGTTGAACTGCGAACGCGCGCAACCGGCGAGTCAGTGACGCTCGCTGTCTCGGATGCCGCGACTGAGGTGACGAAGGTGGTGTCGGCAGCGCTGACGCGCTAGTCCCCAAGAGGCAAGGACGTATGGCCTATCCTCAGGGCATGAATGCGGAGAGGGGGGTATGGGAGCCGCTGCTTGACGCAGTGAGGCGCTACCCGTCCCCGCACAACAGCCAGCCGATCCGGGTGCGAATTGTCGACGAACTCGTCGCCCACGTCTTCTACGATCTCGATCGCGGTTTGCCCGCTGAAAACTTCGGGATTCCTTTTGGCCACGTGTGTGCAGGCGTGTTCCTTGAGTCGCTCGCCGTGGTTGCCGCTGCCGAGGGCTACGAGGTTCG
>JAEZXC010000074.1 GCA_023442845.1 Actinomycetes bacterium
CTTCAGTACTTCTGTTCTACTACTTCTTACCCTGATTCGCCACTGCTTGGATGGCCGCTGCGGCAGCGTCGGCGTCAAGGTACGTGCCACCAGGGTTGATGGGCTTGAGGTTCTCATCAAGGTGGTAGACGAGCGGGATGCCGGTGGGCACATTGACGCCCACAATGTCGTCATCCGCGATGCCGTCGAGGTATTTGATGATGGCGCGCAATGAGTTGCCGTGCGCGGCGACCAAAACGGTCTTGCCCGCCTTGAGGTCCGGCACAATCTCGGACTCCCAGTACGGCAAGGCGCGCTCGAGGACATCCTTGAGGCACTCGGTCTCGGGGATCGGCTCACCGGCGTAACGCGGGTCGCCTGCCTGGCCCCACGGGTTGTCGGCGGAGATCGGCGGCGGCGGCACGTCGTAGGACCGGCGCCACGTCATGAACTGCTCTTCACCGAACTGCTCAAGCGTCTCGGCCTTGTTCTTACCCTGGAGGTCACCATAGTGACGCTCGTTGAGACGCCAGTTGCGCTTGACGGGAATCCAGTGACGGTCCGCAGCGTCAAGAGCAAGGTTGGCGGTCATGATGGCGCGGCGCAGCAACGACGTGTGGACGACGTCAGGCAACACACCTTCGTCCTTCAGCAGGACACCGCCACGCTTGGCCTCTTCCCAGCCCTTGTCGTTCAGCGGTACGTCCACCCAACCGGTGAACAGGTTCTTCGCGTTCCAGTCGCTCTCGCCGTGGCGAAGCAGGATCAGTGTGTACGTCATGGGTTCATCTTTCCTTATTGAGGGCGACGCTGCGCACGTCTTACGTCCCGTTGGAACCTATGGGCAAATGCACGCAGGGCTGACGACCGGCGCCGACGCCGACGCGAGGGCGGCAAGGGCTC
Source organism: Actinomycetes bacterium (assembly GCA_023442845.1). Classification (GTDB taxonomy): domain Bacteria; phylum Actinomycetota; class Actinomycetes; order Actinomycetales; family Demequinaceae; genus Demequina. The sequence continues at coordinate 883 of JAEZXC010000074.1, forward strand.
CCACCTCTGGCTCGGGCGGAAGCGACAGCACCGCATCGAGCGAGTATGCGCGCACTTCGTGGCCGCGTTCGGCCCCGGTGACAAGATGATCGCCGACCACGGCAAAGTGACGCGGCCACTCACCCACGTCGAGTGCACAGCGGTACGTCAGTTCGCCTTCGGGCGCAATATCGAATACCGAAAGCACGTCCGCCCCTCGCACTGACACGAGGAGGACATCGCCAATGGGTCGCTCCACCACAATGACGTGAGCGCCATACATCGCGGCGCCGGTGCGGTGCGGAGCAAGCGTGAGCGGTGCCTCGGCAATGAGCGTCGCCTCTGCGGCTGCCCGATCCCACCGCAACGTACGCAGCTGATGGTCAAGCTCACAGACGACATAGAGCAGGTCGCCCCTCACTGCGAAGTGGCGCGGGCCAGCGCCTGGCGGCAGCGTCGCGGCGATCGCGGCATCACCCAAGAGACCTTCCGCGCCAATGTGATAGCGCCGAATCTCGTCTGTCCCGAGATCGCACACAAGCACGTAGGCGCCGTCGGGACTAAGGCCAGCAAAGTGCGCATGCGGACCTTCTTGACGATCCTCACACGGGCCGGTCCCCTCGTGGCGCCACAGTTGTTGCGGTGCTTCGTCCAGCGGCAGGCCAGCTGCGTCGAGAAGAATGACCGCAAGTTCGCCCGAACCGTACGCGCTCACGTAAAGCGTTCGAGCGTCGGCCGCCAACAAGAGGTGGCAACCGCTCTCCACGCCGACGGCCACGCGCGCAACCTGCGTCGCGTCCTCGGTCGAGATCACCCGCACCACCGACGCAGCCGACTCCTCGAGCGTGTAGACCAGCGGCAAGCGGGGATGGCGCACCACAAACGACGGTGCCGCTTGAGTGGTGACTTGCGTGGCAGTCAGCACACCCTCGTTGTCAAGGTGCGCCCGCCACAGACCTTCGCCGGTGCCAACGGGGGTTCCGAGCCCGGCCTTGGGATACGTCCCGATCCACATGTCGCTCATGGCTACACCATGTCATGAAAGCGGCCCCGGTCCACACGGGACCGGGGCCGCAAACACCTGAACTCTTGGCTAGCGAGCTGCGTTATACGCCGCGCGAATGTCGGCAGCAATTCGACCGCGCTCGGAAACGGCGTAGCCGTTGGACTTTGCCCACGCGCGAATCTTGCTCGTGTCATCCGACGTGCGCGGACGGGCCGCGGAGCGGCCGGTTACCTTGCGGCCTGCTGCAACCCACGATGCCAGCGCATCGCGAAGCTCGCGAGCGTGGGCGGAAGAAAGGTCGATCTCATAGTTGGTGCCGTCGAGACCAAAGCGGACTGTCTCGTCGGCGTGGCCGCCGTCGATGTCATCGACCAAGACGACCTGGACCTTTTGCGCCATGCGCTTCCCTTTCGATTGAATGAACCGTTCTCGTACACGATAAGGACCGTGAAAGGACAACGTCAATTCGAGTCGAAACGTTCCCTTAAGGCATGAACAAATGTGCAGGAACTACGCCTCCGAGCGCTCGGCGACCTATTGAGACGATTCGCCGGACTTATGTTGATCCGTCATTCGCTTTGCCTTTTCGGCCTCTTCGCGATCGAGCTCCGCTAGCGCCTCGCGCTCGCGTCTGTCGGCACGAATGATCCCGCGAATGGTGAACCAGAACAACCACAGGAGGCCGATTGATGGGAGCACGCCCATCGCAATTGCCGCCCAGTTCATCGGTGCTCCTCCGGCTTGACCAGCGGGAACAGGATCGTCTCCCTGATACCCAGTCCCGTCAGCGCCATGAGGAGTCGATCCATTCCCATGCCCATGCCTCCAGCAGGCGGCATGCCGTACTCCATTGCCGTGAGGAAGTCTTCGTCCAGGCGCATCGCCTCATCGTCACCCTGCGCCGCCATGCGCGCCTGCTGCTCGAAGCGCTGACGCTGAATGACGGGATCAACGAGTTCGGAGTAAGCCGTCGCCAGTTCAAAGCCCTTGACGTAAAGGTCCCATTTCTCAACGACGCCGGCAATGGTGCGGTGATCGCGGGTGAGCGGGCTTGTCTCCACGGGGAAGTCCATGACAAAGGTGGGCGCCGTCAAGCCATTGCCCACGTGGTGCTCCCACAACTCCTCAACAAGCTTTCCGTGGTTCACACGCTTGGGATCGACGGAGATCTCCGCGGCATCACACAGGCGCTGGAGTTCACTCACAGGAGTCTGCGGGGTGATCTCTCGATCGAGCGCATCCGACAGCGATCCGTATAGCGAAAGGGAGGTCCACTCCCCGCCCAGGTCATATTCGCTCCCGTCCGCGTGAGTCACGGTGGTGGTTCCAAAGAGATCGATCGCCGACGCCTGAACGATCTCGCGCGTCAGGGTTGCCATCGTCATGTAATCGCCATAGGCCTCATATGCCTCCAGCATGGAGAACTCGGGCGAGTGCGAGGAGTCGACACCTTCGTTGCGGAAATTGCGATTGATTTCGAAGACCTTCTCAATGCCACCGACCACAGCGCGCTTGAGGAACAGTTCCGGCGCAATGCGGAGATACAAGTCAATATCGAAGGCATTCATGTGAGTCACGAACGGCCGCGCCGCTGCTCCACCATGCTGCGTTTGTAGCATCGGAGTCTCGATCTCAATGAAACCCCTGGAGTGAAGTGATTCTCGAAGGGAGCGCATGAGAGCCGCGCGATTGCGAACGGTCTCTCTGGCGAGCGGGCGCACGATGAGATCCACGTAACGCTGACGGACACGGGTGTCCTCGGCCAAGTCTTTGTGCAGGACGGGCAGCGGTCGCAGCGCCTTCGCCGCAAGAGCCCACTCGGAGGCGAAGACGCTCACCTCTCCGCGGCGCGACTTTCCAGCCCGACCGCGCGCAAAAAGGTGGTCACCAAGGTCGACGTCAGTCTTGAACGCGGCAAGAGCGTCCTCGCCAACTGCGTCGAGGCTCACCATGATCTGGAGACGACGCCCCTCGCCATCCTGGATGGCCGCAAAGCACAACTTGCCCGTGTTGCGCACAAAGACGACGCGGCCCGCAACGGCAACGACGTCCTCGCTCTCCTCGCCAGCTTCCAGTGCCGCGTACCTCTCGCCGACGTCAGCAACTGCATGGGTCAGCGGCACCGACACTGGGTACGCTTCACCGCCTGACGAGACGATTCGATCGCGCTTATCGCGGCGAATCCGCATCTGCTCAGGAAGGTCATCGACAACGGCGGGGGCGGGCTGGTCACTCACGCGCTCAAGGGTACCGCCGCCTACGCCGCCCGCTCACGAGG
>JAEZXC010000025.1 GCA_023442845.1 Actinomycetes bacterium
CGCGCAAGCAGCCGACGTTCGGCCCGGCTCAACCTCGACGCGCAGTGGTGAAGCAGGTGCGGCTTGCTGAAGAGATCGCGAATCAGCATCTCGGCGCTGAGCGGGAGCCAACACAGGTTGATCGCAATGCGGAGGTCGCGATGGTCACGCAGGTCGCGGGCAATCTCCTTGCGGTCGTCATCGTCGATGTGCTCACCGAGGTCGGCCACGACCTGACGAGTAAGGCGATTGATCATCTCCTTCGCAAAGACCGCCCGCGCTTCGTTGTGAGGCTTGCCATCGCGTCGGGCCCGCGCTTGTGCGTCCTTCACATCGGCGCGCGTCAGCACCACCGTGCGACCGTCAATGCGAAACTCTTGGTCGCGTCGGGGCACGCGCTGGCGCTCTCGAACAGCCGCGCGGATCACGTGGGCCATGTCTGCCCGGCCTTTGATCATCGCAATGTCATCGCGCTCACGGGCGGTGATCCGCACGCCACGCACGAGCCCGGCGAGAGTGGTCGACACCGCGCCCGTTTCGCCGAGCGACGGCAGCACGTGGTCGATATAACGCAAAAAGGTCGTCGATGGACCGACGAGCAACACCCCACGCCGCTCCAACAATTCGCGGTGGTGGTAGAGCAAGTACGCAGCGCGGTGAAGCGCAACCGCCGTCTTTCCGGTGCCCGGTCCACCCTGGACCACGAGCGCACCCTGGAGAGGCGCACGAATAACCGCATCCTGCTCAGCCTGGATCGTTGCGACGATGTCGCCCATCCGTCCGGTTCGCCGGGAGTCGAGCGCAGCAAGCAGGGCACCTTCTCCGGCGAGGTTTGCTTCCTGTCCAGCTTCGCGCAGCGCCTCGACATCAAGAACGTCATCCTCAACAGCGATGACGCGTCGGCCCTGGGTGGTGAGGTGGCGCCGGCTCATGACGCCTGCGGGGTGGGCAGCGGTGGCCGCATAGAACGGTGTCGCGGCAGGAGCGCGCCAGTCGGTGAGCAGTGGCGCGAGCTGCGCATCCGACAGGCCGATGCGGCCTACATAGAGACGTTCGCCGTCGGCCATGTCGAGGCGCCCGAAGCACAACCGGTCTTCAACAGCGTCGAGCTGAGCAATACGGTCTTCGTACAACGTCGCGAAGGCGTCGCGTTCGGACCGGTTTTGAGGAGATCCTGACGGGCCTTGTTTGCGCACCTCGGCGAGCCGTTCCACGGCCTCGTCGCGAAGGTCGTCGAGCCGTGCATAGAGCCCGTCGACGACGCGTTGTTCAGCGTCGATTCCGGTATCTGCGCGGACCGAGGACTCGTTGTGCATGAACGCCCTTTCACTTCACCCGCTCCGGACGCGGGCAGTAGACAATCATCCCACGACTTGTGGGTCGCACGGGAGCCCCGTTGCGTTCGCGGCGCGCGATATCGGCCCGTACCGGCGTCGAGACATGCGAGAGTTGGCGCATGGCCCTGATCACGTGGAGTACCGATGGTGTCGCTCAGTGGGCCGAACGCTCTGGCCGCGATGCCGTCTTGGTCCAATCGATGCGCGGTTTCATTGACGCGGGCAAGGTCGGCAAGCTCGTCTGTGAGCATCTGCTGAGCCTCAGCGAGCCGGTTCGGCTCGTCACTTTTGATGTCGACGACCTGCTCGATTACCGGTCGCGGCGTCCCGAGATGACGTTCTCCATCAACGAGTGGACCTCATACGACGAGCCATACCTCGCGATTGACATGGTGACGGACGCAGAGAGCACGCCTTACTTGTTGTTGCATGGCCTTGAGCCGGATATTCGCTGGGAGAGGTTCATCTCTGCAGTCACCGACGTCGTCACGCGCCTTGGCGTCGGGCTCACCGTTGCGGCACATGGCATTCCGATGGCCGTCCCGCACACGAAACCGCACACGTCGACCATCCACGGCACGAGCCAAGACCTATTGCCGGACTCGCCGAGCTTTTTTGGCACGGTGACGGTGCCGGCGTCGGCGCAAGGGCTTCTTGAGTACCGCTTGGGTCAGGCCGGTCACGACGCCGTCACGGCCGCCGTTCACGTGCCCTACTACCTCGCGCAATCCGCGTTGCCGTCCGCTGCACAGCATGCGCTCGCTCAGATTGAAGCGATCACCGGGCTTGCTTTGGGGGCCGAAGCGCTCGCGGAGGAAGCCGAAATTGCTCGAGCCGAGATTGATCGTCAGATGGCAGATTCGGAAGAAGTGCAAACGATTGTGCATGCGCTCGAGGCTCAGTACGAGCAGATGGAAGAGGCGCGAAGCGGAGGTCTGCCGCTCGACGGACCTCTGCCGAGCGCCGACGAGTTGGGTGCGGAGTTTGAAAGATTCCTGGCACAACAGCGGCGAGACCTGCCCCCAAACGACTAATTTGTGTCATGCTGTACCTGGTTGCATTGACGTAGTGTGCACGACCTGGCTTGAAAGAGACACGGGGGCGACATTGCGGCGACGAGTAGGACAAGGTGTCCCGCTTCCCGTCCCCGGGCATTAAAAGCAAGGAATTACAGGCATGGCACAAGGTTCCGTGAAATGGTTTAACGCGGAAAAGGGCTACGGCTTCATCGCACAGGACGGCGGCGGCGCCGACGTCTTCGTGCACTACTCAGCCATCATCACTGATGGCTTCAAGACGCTCAACGAGCAGCAGCGCGTCGAGTTCGAGGTCACGCAGGGCCCCAAGGGTCCTCAGGCCGAGCAGGTGCGCGCGCTCTAAGGAGCACGAATCACCGTCGCGGGACCCACGCACATTGTGTGCGTGGGTCCCGTTTTTTTGCCTAACGAGGGGAAACAACAGGGAACGTAATGCCTACTGAAAAGCGTTAGGCCAAGTGAGGCGGAAGGGGCAGTGCTGGCCCCCACCCCGCAAGCCATCTAGAATGAGCCCGAAGGCACGGGTCGAAGGAGGTCACCATGCCGCTGTCGGAATACGAGCAGCGAGTGCTCGAGCAGCTTGAGCGCGACCTCAACGCGGACCCTAAACTTGGCCGGACGTTGGCCAGGGGACCGCGTCAGCGTGGTCGCATTGTGTTGGGCGCATTTGGTGTGCTCGCTGGGCTCACCGTGGTGTTGGTCGGGGTTGCGGCGGACGTGGTGCCGCTCGGCATCGGCGGCTTCGCGCTGATGATCGCGGCCGCGATGTGGGCGCTGCTGGCTCCCACCAAGAAGTTGACCGCGGTGAAGTCCGACGGTGCGTCGTCTGGAAAGGCCGCACCGAAGCGTGACTCCAAGGAACCGTTTATCCGCCGCGTCGAGGACCGCCTCGAGCGCCGGCGCGAGCAGGGCGACCTGTAGCAGCTTCCGCGGCGGCTTGTGCGATCGCATCGCGCGCCGCACGACTGTGGTGTTCGAGGTCATGTGCGTCGACGTGCGTGCCGTCCGGCGCATAGCGGTGATCTGAAACGGCAAGCGCGAGAGCCTCTAGAGATGCGCGGCCCTCCGTCTCAATCTCCACGCCTTCGCTCCGCGCCACTGCGTCCACAAACGAGCCCACTTCATGTGGGGTGAGCGTGAGCGGCCACGCGAACGAGCTGGGGACGTGTTGTCGTAGCCACGCCCACGTCACTTCTGGGTCTGCGGCACGATTCTCTTCTTCGCGGCGTCGGCGTGCGACGAGGGACGCTCCCCACAGGAGCGCGATTGCGACCGCGGCAAACACGGCAATGAGTGGCCACGGCACCGTGAAGCCCGACCCGCCATCTCCCGCGCTCGCCCGTGACGTGGGCACGACGATCGGTGCATCGGTCTCGCCCATGAAGTCGGGGCGCACAGTGGGATTCGTGAAGTCGTCGACCGCAGCGTCGCCGGCTTGTTGTGTGTAGGACGGGCGCGCCCCTGTCTGAATTGACGGCGTCGGTTCAAATCGCACCCAGCCGACGTCGGAAAAGTAGAGCTCGGGCCAGGCGTGGGCATCGCCACCCCGAACGATGTAGGCGCCCGACTCGTCCTGCGTGCCGGGAAGGTAGCCAACGGCGAGGCGCGCAGGGATGTCGAGAGATCGCGCGAAAACGACCATCGCGGTGGCGAACTGGACGCAATATCCCCGCTTGTCGTCGAGGAATACCGAGACGGCGTCGGCCGTGTCCGGTTGGACGGATGTGTCATAAACAAAGCCGCCGCCGTTGCGGAAGTACTCCTGTAGTGCCACGGCTTGCTCGTAGCGGTTGGTCGCGCCATCGGTGATGCTGCGGGCTAATTCCGCGAAGCGGTCCGCGTCAACACCCTCGGGGATGAGGAGCGTCGTCGGATCGAGTCGTGCGTCTTGACTGCCATCACTCACCTCAAGCAGATCCGAGGTGATGAAGCCCAAATCGGCGGAGAGGGTGTACTCGAGGCCAGCGGTATTCGTGTTGTCGGCAAGAATTTGGTCGGTGGCGGCCGCGTACGTCCAGTGGCCGTCGAGCGGGCCGACGCTGCGTGGCACTGGCGGCAACGGCAGGCTGGTCTCGGCCGAGAGGACCGACATCGTGAGAGTGTCGAGTTCGCGCTCACCCCAGCCGGGGACGTCGACTGGCCAGAGCGGGCCGTTTGTCAGTTCCCTACTCGGGGGTGGTTCCGGGGTGTCCCACGACGTTCCGTCGAAGTCGGACAGCGTGTAGAGACGAAGCACGTCAGGGCGAGCGCCCGTCGTGAGATAGACGGCCACGGTCGACGAGGAGTTGGTGCCGAGGGAGTTGCGTAGGTCGAGTTCGAGGTTGAGACGAGGCGGAGTGTCGAATTGGTCGACGGTGTCGAAGCGCGGAATCATTCCCCAGCCATTGCCGCCGATTGCCGACGGCGCGACGAGCACGGCAAGGCTGATAGCGGCGACCGCCGCGACGGAGCCCGCGAATGGCGCTGGCCTTTCACTCGCACCGGTTGGCCTGCGCGTGAGGGCGAGCAGCAGAATCCACCCGATGAGTGCGGCGAGCAGGAGTCTCAATGTGAGGCGGTGCTGCAACGCAATGGCGGGAACCCACGGCAAGAGGAGGACGACTCCCGAAACTGCCGCAGCACGCCATGACACGGCAATATGCTCGGCCGCCAAGAAAAGGCCGATGAGGCCGACGGTCAGCACCCCGAGCAGCGGTCGTTCGACAGCAGCAGGCGGTGCGCTCGTGTAGATGAGGTCGACGCCGTCGGCAAGGGTCCTCAACAGCGTGCGCAACGCAGAAGGGGTGGGCAACATGAACCGTTCGCCATTGTCGTCGCGCGCAAAGGCAGGGACTGCGATGACGATTGCGGCGACTGCTCCCACCACGGTGGGCAGGATGCGCGATCGCGACAGCATGCGCGTGGTTGCGACGCACAGCGCAACGACACCGAGCAGTCCCGCAGCCGTCCACACCCATGAGCCGTACGCGACCATGTCAGCAAGACCGTTTAAGCCGAGCACAACACATACGGCAACGACGATGGTGGCGTACCAAGGGGCACTGATTGATTGGTGGCGAGACGTCATCCGACATCTCCAAGCGCGATGAGGGCGCCCCATACCGTCGCGATATCCGCGCCCGTATGCGCTGCGGTGGCGCGCCACCCGGTGCGGCGCAACGCGGTGACTCCGTCCTGTGCTGCGGAGGCGTCGCCGTCCGGCGTCCGGACAATGGCCCACGCGCGGCCCGATTCGCCGATGGGTGCGAGCGCCTCGACCGTCGTGCGGTCGGGGGGCTCGAGCACAGCCACTGTCACCTCGCCGCTCACTTTGTCGTCGGCAAGGTGGCGAATCGCGCGCATCAGCTGGGTGTGCGCACTTGCTTGAGTTGTCGCGCTGTGCAGGTCGACCGTGAGGTCAAGAAGCATCGCGCGTGCCAGTTCGGCGTGCTGATTGCCGAGGTGATGGAGGCGCTCCGGGTCGATCGTGCCGCCGAGCAAGCGCACGGGGTGGCCCGAATCGAGCACCGAGAGGGCAATCGACGCGGCCATGCTGATCGACCACTCAAGACCCTTTGGCTCACGGGGCAGATCGACGACGACCGTCGCGGGACGACGGCCCGCTCGCTCGTCCGAGCGAACCAGCATCGTCCCTTTGCGTGCGCTCGACGGCCAATGCACTCGGCGGAGGTCGTCGCCCTCACGGTAATCACGTAGCGCGGCATCGTCAGCCGATGGCGTGCGAGCACCGAGGACGATGCGATCCGCATGGCCCATCAGCGCTCCGGCGGTCCCGGACAGGTCAACAACGGCGGGCCATACCGGGATGTGCTCGCTTTCGCCGACGGACGTGTCCGCCCAGATCATCCCAAGTGGATCCGACGAGTGAACGAGGGCGGGGCCGAGCGGCCAGCGCCCGCGCCGCACGGGTTGAAGCGCGTAGCTGAGGGTCAGTTTCTCTTCGCTACGCGTGACGGTCGCTTTAGTGGGACCGCCACCGGTGAGTTCGGCGGCGGCTTGCTCGCGGATGTCGAGGGCATCGGCAAGCGCGCGGCGAACGAACGCTCCTGACCGCCCCCGCGACGCTGCGGAAATCGTCACCGTCACGGTGCCGCCGACGCCGACCGTCAGCGGTCGGGGGCTCACCTCGCGCCTGGCAAACGGAAAGGACGAGAGGAACGAGTTCACAGCGAAGAGCATCCACAAGACACCAATGACAACTGCGGCAACCATGGCAACGCCGATGTAGACGAGCGGGCTCGTCGCGAGCCCAACTCCAAGCCCGCCCAATACGACTCCGGCAGCGAGCATGCCGATGCCGCGCGACGATAACGTCGTGCTCGAATGGGAGCGGCGCGCCACGTTAGGCCGGGCCCACCCGGACTGAGTTGGTCACGGCTGCTTCGCGCGGTGCAGGCATGTCGCGAGCTTCCGTCGGGACGGCGGTGCGCGCGAGAATTTCGGTCACGATCTTGGCGGGGGTATGACCTGACAGGCGAGCTTCTGTCGAGGCGATGAGGCGGTGGGCGAGCACAGGGTTCGCCAAGGCCTTCACGTCATCAGGCAGCACGTGATTGCGGCCCGCCATCGCAGCGCGCGCCTTCACTGCAGCGAGGAGCTGGAGTGCTGCCCGTGGGGAGGCTCCGAGTCGGAGGGCAGAGTCACGCCGCGTGGCGCCAACAAGGTCGACGATGTACTGCTTGATTGCTGGCGCGGCGTAGACGCGGCGCGAGGTATCGATGAGACGGGCCATCACCTCGGTGGTTGTCACAGGACGAAGCGCGGGCAACGGATCGGCGCCGTCGTGGGAATGGAGCATGAGCATTTCATCGCGAGCAGACGGGTACCCCACAGAGACCTGAGCCATAAAGCGATCTCGTTGCGCCTCGGGCAAGGGGTACGTTCCCTCCATCTCGATGGGGTTTTGCGTCGCAACGACGAGGAAGGGTCGTGGCAAGGCGTGGGTCTGACCGTCCACGGTCACCGCCCGCTCTTGCATCGACTCGAGCAACGCCGCCTGCGTCTTTGGGCTGGCTCGGTTGATCTCATCCGCGATTACGACATTGGCGAAGATCGGGCCCGGACGGAACTCAAAGCGGTGATCGTCAGACCGGAAGATGCTGACTCCCGTCACATCCGACGGCAAGAGGTCGGGCGTGAATTGGATGCGTCCCACCGTGCAGTCGATGCTTGCCGCGAGCGCGCGCGCAATTGTCGTCTTGCCAACTCCGGGAACGTCTTCCATGAGGAGATGGCCGCCTGCGAGCACCACGGCGAGCGTTGACGTGATCGCCTGATCGAGGCCCGACAGCACCGTCGACATTGACTGTCGAATTCGCAACGTGACCTCGGCGACTTCCGCAAGGTCGTGGTCGCTCGGCAAGGGCTGAGTCATGTGGGCTCCTTCGCTAACTGGTTTGAGCCTAATGGAGGAGAACCGCCGACATTCCCTCCACTTGATAATTGCCGGTTTACCAGGGAGTTGTCTGTCTCACTGCGAGATATGCCACACCTAACCCCATTTTGTGGAGAGAAGTGGAGTAAAGTGGGGCGCACTGGCGAGTCGTGGCGCGAGGAGGTGAGGCCCTGATGTCTGAACTGACGCACGGTCTCGGCCCCACAGGGGTCTTCCTTGGCACGTTCACGCCCAAGCTCGATGACAAAGGCCGGCTGATCCTGCCAGCGAAGTTCCGCGGGCGTCTTGCCGCGGGTTTCGTTGCAACACGAGGTTTGGATCGTTGCGTCTTCGTCTTCCCCGTCGACGAGTTCATGCAGGTGCACGACCGCCTGCGTCGCGCTCCGATGGAGAACAAGCAAGCGCGTGACTACCTGCGCAACTTCTTGGGCCACGCCCAAGACGACGTGCCGGACAAGCAAGGTCGCATCTTGCTCAGCGCGCCGCTGCGCACTTACGCCTCGCTCACCCGCGATGTCGCGGTCGTGGGCATGGGCGCACGTATTGAAATTTGGGACGCCCAAGCCTGGGAGACCTACCTCGCCGACGGCGAGGACGCTTATGCCGCAACAGCGGCGGATTTGTTCGGAGACATGTAGCGAACGCGCCCCGAGGCCTCCTCCCGAATCGCTCTGACGGACTTCCCCCCGCCAGAGGATCGGAGGGAGACCCCGAGGCGCGTCACATCGCAAGGAGGGGCCGTTGAGCGAGGCAGCACACCGGCACACGCCGGTCATGCTCGACCGTTGTGTCGAGTTGCTGTCGCCTGCCCTCGAACGGCAGGGAGCGATCGCCATCGACGGCACGCTCGGCATGGGCGGCCACACGGAGGCGCTGCTCCAGCGCCACCCCACCATCACAGTGATTGGGATCGACCGAGACGGTGACGCCATCGCGCTCGCAAGCGAACGGCTTGCGTGGGCGGGGGAGCGCTTCGTGCCATACCGCGCGACGTACGACGACATTGAGGGTGCGCTCGCGACGGTGGGCGCCGACGCCGCCGACGCTGTGCTCTTGGATCTCGGTGTCAGTTCGCTCCAAATTGACGAAGGCGAGCGCGGCTTCTCCTACGTCAACCACGGGCCCCTCGACATGCGCATGAATCGCGACGAGGCCGTGACGGCGGCCGACATTCTCGCGACGGCAGATGAAGCCGATATCGCGCGCATCCTTCACGTCTACGGCGAAGAACGCTACGCGCGTCGCATCGCGGAAGCGATTGTCGCGCGTCGCGCCACAGACCCAGTCACCCGATCCGAGCAACTCGTCGATCTGGTGCGCGCCTGCATCCCGGCCGCAACTCGCCAGCCCGGCTCGAACCCCGCCAAGCGCACCTTCCAAGCACTGCGGATCGCGGTGAACCGCGAACTGGATGTACTTGAAGACGCCATTGACGCAGCAATCGATGCACTCGCGGTGGGCGGACGACTCGTCGTGATGAGCTACCACTCGCTTGAGGACCGCATCGTCAAGCGTGCGTTCTCGGCGGCCTCCACATCAAGTGCGCCGCCTGGGCTTCCGGTCATCCCTGATGAACACCAGCCGTACCTGCGGTTGCTCACCCGTGGCGCCGAGAAGGCCTCCGCCGCAGAGATTGAGCGCAATTCGCGCGCCAAGCCAGTGCGACTGCGGGCTGTCGAGCGAATTCGGGAAGCATCGCGGAGGGCGGCATGAGCGCGGCACCGCTGCGGACGTCGGCGCGGCCGCTCAGCCCTGCTCCCGCGCGCCAGACCCAACCCGAGCGTCAGCCACGTCTTGCCGCAGTGCCGGCACCCCAGCGAGGCCGGTCGATCGCGCCATTTGCACTCTTGTGCGTGGCGATTGTCATTGCAGCGCTTGCGGCCGTGCTCGTCCTCAACACCGCGATGGCGCAATCGTCATACAGTTCACGCGATATCAAGATCGAGATCGCGCAGCTTCACCAAGCGCGTGCGGAGACTCTTGCCCGACTGGAAGCTAATGCCGCGCCGTCTGCGCTGTCACAACGCGCTCAAGAGTTGGGAATGGTGCCGGCGTCGTCGATCGGCTTCGTGTCACTGGACAGCGGGCAAGTCATTCACGCGGGAGGTCGCAGGTGACGCGACGCCCGGGGATGGCACCGCCGCCGCACAATCGCTCGGGCTCGGCATCCCAGCGTCGCCCTGGTGACGGCCGCACCTCCGCACCCCGTAGCACCGCACCCCGCGGCGCCGCGCCCTTGCCACGAGCGATGCGCCCCAGCCCTTTTGCGCCACGCGTCGGCGACCCACACCGGCGTCAAAGCGTCGTCCTCGCTTTTTCGCTCATCCTCGTTGCGGTTTTTGCTGTGCGACTGGTCGATGTGCAGATCGTCAACTCCGCGCCGGTCGCTCAGGCGGCACTCGACAAGAGGCTCGTTGAGCGCACCGTGGTGCCCCCGCGCGCCGACATCGTCGATCGCAACGGAGATGTGCTCGCCACCTCCGTCGAGCGGTACCACCTGTGGGTGGACCAAGTCGATCTCGCAGGGTGGAAGCGCACGTCGAACGGCAAGATCACCGCTCAAGGCCCCATCGACGCTGCCTCAATCCTCGCGCCCATCCTTGGCGTCAGCGAGTCCGATCTCGCCGCGCAACTCATTGGCGACAAGTCCTTCGCCTACATTGCGAAGAACGTCACCCCCGAGACCCGCGATCTCGTACTTGCTGAAGACATCGCGGGGATTGAAGCCGAGCCGACAACGCAACGTCTGTATCCGGCGGGCGACGTCGCTGGAAACGTCATCGGGTACATGGCAGAGGATGGCGTCAGCCCCGGCAAGATCGGCATGGGCGGCATCGAGCGCACGTTTAACGACCTGCTCATTGGGACTCCGGGCACCGAGACATTTGAACGCAGCCGCTATGGCACCGTGATTCCCGCGGGTCAGCGCTCGCAGACTCCAGCAATTCCCGGTACCACCGTGCACCTCACTATCGATCGCGATATCCAGTTCTACACAGAGCAAGCACTCGATACGGCGCTTGCGAACACGGGCTCGTCGGCCGGCTCTGTCGTGGTGCTCGACACCGAGACCAACCAGGTGCTTGCCCTTGTCGACTCGGGCGCGCTCAATCCCAGCGATCCCGGGGCAACCCCGTCGAACCTGCGCGGCTCGCGTTCTGTTGAAGGCGTCTTTGACCCCGGTTCGACTGCGAAGACGATCACAATGGCGGCTGCTCTCGAGGAGGGCGTCGCCACGCCCGAGTCGCAGTTTGTGGCGCCGTACCTCTACACGACAGAAAACGGCCAAGTGTTCCGTGACTCGCACGAACACGCCGACCAGAAGCTCACGCTCGCTGGAGTGCTTGTCACCTCGTCGAACACGGGAACTGTCCAAATCGGACAGTTGATGGACGACAAGACACGCTACGACTACATGCGTGATTTTGGTCTTGGACAGCCGACCAACCTTGGGCTGCCGAATGAGTCGGCGGGCATCCTTCACCCCTGGGAAAAGTGGGACGGGCGCACGAAGTACGCGACGATGTTTGGCCAGGGTGTGTCTGTGACGGCCATCCAGACCGCGCAGGTGTACTCGATCATCGCGAACGACGGCATGCGCACGGCTCCCACGATCGTTGCTGGGACACAAGCGCCAGATGGCACCTTCACGGCGACCGACCAAGGCGAGCCCGTCCGTGTCGTATCCGAACAGACATCTGAGCAGATTCTGGCGATGCTCGAAGAAGTGGTGACGAACGGAACTGGACGCGCCGCGCAGATTCCCGGCTACCGCGTCGGCGGCAAGACCGGAACAGCCCAGGCGCCGGACGATAATGGTGAGTTGACGCGAACTGTCGCCTCGTTTGTGGGCATCGCACCAACTGACAACCCGCGGATCGTGGTCTCCGTGATCCTGTACGACCCCCAGTCGTCGATCTGGGGCGGCGATGTTGCGGCCCCGGTGTTCCGGGACGTGGCAACCTTTGCGTTGCAGACATTGCGTGTGCCGCCGTCAAGTGGCGAGCAGACGCGCTTCCCGACCACTTGGGAGTGACATGGATATGGCGTTGCGACCCGAACGGGTCACGCCGATCACCCTGACAGCTGCACTTGCGGACGCAGGAATCGATGCGTCGGCGCTCGATGGCCCTGACGTGACGTTGACTGGCGCGAGTGTCGACTCCCGCGCTGTGCAGCCGGGAGACCTCTTTGGCGCATACGCCGGTCTCGTGCGGCACGGCGCTCACTTCGCCCAGGCTGCCGTTGACGCTGGTGCGGTCGCGGTCCTCACCGATCGCGAAGGCTATGACCTCGTCCGGGCAGCAGGCATCACGGTGCCGGTGGTGGTGATCGCAGAAGGTGAGCGCGACGCGATGGGGCGTGCAGCGTCGGCGATCTACGGACACCCATCGCGGCACCTCACGTTTGTCGGTGTCACTGGCACCAATGGCAAGACGACCACGAGTTACTTCGTTGAACATGCCCTCGCGCAGGTGCACGAGCACCGCGGCATCATGGGCACCGTTGAGCTCCGGGTGAAGGATGACGCGATCGAGTCGCCGCGCACCACCGTCGAAGCTCCCGTCCTTCATGGATTGCTCGCGCGCATGCGCGACGAGGGGGTGACGGCCGCGGTGACCGAAGTGAGTTCGCATGCGGCGGCGCTTGACCGCATCGCAGGTGCTGAGTTCGACGTGGCCGTCTTCACGAATCTCCAGTGGGATCACCTCGATTTTCATCACACAATGGAGGAGTACCTCCAGGCCAAGGCGCGGCTCTTTGAGCCCGGTCGGTCCAAGCGAGGTGTGGTGTGCATTGACGACGAGTGGACGCAGTCGTTTGCGCGCGATGCCCGGATCCCAATTGAGACAGTCTCAACGCGCCCGGAATCGCCGCGCGGGGATTGGAATGTGGCCGACGCTCATATTGGCTTGGACGGCGTGGGCTCGCGCTTCACTCTCATCGCCCCTGACGGCAGCGCACATGCGGCCTTTAGCCCGCTGCCGGGCCTCGTCAATGTGTCGAACGCGGCCGTCGCGATTGTCGCTGCGCATGCGGCAGGAGTGCCGCTCGACCTCGCTGTCGAGGGCGTCCGCACGGCTCATGGAGTGCCTGGCCGTATGGAGCGCGTCATCGAACGCTCCGACGTCGATCCGCTCGCGATTGTCGATTACGCCCACACGCCCGATGCGCTCACGCTCGCCCTAGAGGGCGTGCGCCCCATCACTCCGGGTCGACTCATCTTGATCTTTGGCTCGGATGGTGACCGAGACCAAGGCAAGCGCCCCGTCATGGGCGAGATCGCCGCTCGATTGGCCGATGTCATTGTCCTCACCGACGAGAACCCGCGTTCTGAGGAACCCGCAGCGATTCGTGCCGCGATTCGCCACGGCATCGAGAAGGTGCGTCCCGACCTCGCCGACGTGCATGAGATCGAACCTCGCGCTGCCGCTGTCGCCTATGGTTTACGGCTGGGCCGGGTTGGCGACACTGTCATCGTCACTGGCAAGGGCCATGAGCCAACACAGGAGGTCGCCGGAGTGTTCTACCGCTATAACGACCGCGACGCGTACCTGGCCGCTCATCGCGAGATCGTTGCCGAGCGCGAGGCGCGCGCGTGAGGCCGCTTACTGCGCAGTGGATCGCGAACGCCGTCGGCGGCCAACTGGCTGCGGATGTCGACACGCGCGTGACGTCGGTGGTGAAGGACACCCGCGACGTGACGGAAGGTTCGCTGTACGCCGCGTTCATCGGGGAACGTGTTGACGGTCACGATTTCGCGGCCGCCGCGATTGAGGCCGGAGCGTCGCTCCTGCTCGTGTCACGCCCTGTCGATGGGCCCCACATCCTTGTTGACGACGTGACGCGTGCGTTGGGCGATATGGCACGCGCCTATCTTGCGGACTTACGACTCGAAGGTGACGTCACCGTCATCGGGATCACCGGCTCAAACGGCAAGACGAGCACGAAGGACATCCTCGCTCAGGTGCTCCCCGATGCCGTCGCCCCCGTTGGCAGTTACAACAATGAAATCGGTTTGCCGCTGACGGTGCTGCAGGCGGGGCCAGCGACGCGTCACCTTGTTCTCGAGATGGGTGCCTCGGCCCCCGGGGACATCGCATACCTCACCGCGATTGCACCGCTCGACATCGCGGTCGTGCTCATGGTGGGCAGTGCTCACGCCGCCGGTTATGGGTCTGTCGATGCGTTGACGGAAGAGAAGGCAACGATCCTTGACGGCGTCGTCCCAGGAGGCGTCGGCTTCCTGAACGCAGACGACGCTCGAGTGGCGGCGATGGCGGGGCGAGCGCCCCGCACTGTGACGTACGGCTTTGGCGATGCGGATGTGTCGGCCAGTAATCGGCGCGTTGAGGCGGGCCGCGCTCACTTTGATGTTGACGGCGAACAGATCGCAATGTCGCTCGTTGGCGATCACCATGCTGCCAATGGCCTCGCGGCGTATGCGGTTGCGCGTGAGTGCGGCCTCGGCGCGGCCGACGCAGCGGTAGCGGTGAGCGCCGCCCGCCCGCTCAGCGCGCATCGAATGGCTCTCACCGAGCGCGCCGACGGGGTGACGATCCTCGATGACGCATACAACGCGTCGCCCGAGTCAATGAAGGCCGCTTTCCGAGCGCTGCGCGCCGTCGCTGATGGGGGAGTGATGTGGGCCGTAATTGGCGAAATGAGGGAGATGGGCGAGGCTTCGCTCGCTGCGCACGAAGAGATCGGTATCGACGCCGTACGCCTTGGCATTGATCACCTGCTTGTCGTTGGGGCTGGCGCTCGCGCTGCGTACGTCTCAGCAGTGCGGGAAGGATCGTGGGGAGACGAGGCGGCCTTCGTCGCTACGATTGATGAGGCCCGCGCATTCTTGGCGGACCGCGTCGCTCCCGGTGACACCGTGCTCGTGAAGGGGTCAAACGGCACTGGGCTGTGGCGGCTCGCCGACGACCTGACAAAGGAGGCCCGATGAGGGCGGTCGTATTCGCGGGAGGAATCTCCCTGCTGGTGGCCCTGCTCGGGACACCGTGGGTGATTCGCTATCTCACGAAGCGTCAGTTCGGGCAGTTCATTCGCCACGACGGACCCGCCTCGCACCACACGAAGCGCGGCACGCCCACGATGGGTGGCGTCGTCATCATTCTCGCGACCATCTTTGGCTGGCTGCTGTCAAACCTGCTGACTGACCGCACCCCCAATGTCTCATCCGTGCTCGTCGTCGGTCTCATGCTCGGGCTCGGGCTCGTTGGCTTTCTCGACGACGGCATCAAGATCACGCGCGAACGCTCACTTGGCCTGAATGCGCGTTGGAAGATCGTCCTCCAGGCGGCGGTCGGCATCACGTTTTCTGTGCTTGCCCTCAAGTTCCCCGATGATCAGGGCACTTACCCCGCTTCACAGGCGGTGTCCTTCCTCCGCGACACCGCGCTCGACCTTGCGATGTGGGGCCCGGCGCTCGGGATCATCCTCTTCATCCTGTGGTCGAACTTCCTCATTACGTCGTGGTCAAACGCTGTCAACCTGACCGACGGCCTCGATGGGCTTGCCACAGGTGCGGCTCTCATCTTCTTTGGCGCGTATGTGCTCGTCGGAATCTGGCAGACGAACCAACTGTGCGGAGTCAACAACACCGATCCCGCGACGTGTTATGAAGTCCGTGACCCGCGCGACATGGCGATCCTCGCCGCTGCCATTGCGGGGGCGTGCCTCGGCTTTCTGTGGTGGAACGCGTCACCCGCGAAGATCTTCATGGGCGACACGGGCTCTCTCGCCCTCGGTGGCGCTATTGCGGGCATGACGATTGTCACGCGGACTGAGATCCTCGGCGGGATCATTGGCGGACTCTTCGTCATCATCGTGCTCAGCTCGGTGATCCAGATCGGCTTCTTCAAGATTTCGCGTGGTAAACGGGTCTTTAAGATGGCGCCACTGCATCACCATTTCGAACTCCTTGGCTGGGGCGAGGTCACCATCGTCACGAGGTTTTGGATCATCGCGATTCTCTTCACCGGTGCTGGCATGGGCCTCTTCTACGCCGAGTGGGTCGCGAGCTTGGGTCCGGGCGGCTAATGACGGACATCGCGTCGCCGGTCATTGCCGACGCTGGGGCCCACCTCGCAGGCAAGCGGCTACTTGTGCTCGGTCTCGGCGTCGCGGGCACGTCGGCCGTCAAGGCACTCGCTGAGATCGGTGCCGCGTACGTGACCGTCGACGGCGGCGGGGGAGCAGATCATCGGACACTTGAGGGCGTCGAGCTCAACGGTTTCGATGCGGTGATGGCGTCGGCCGGATATTCGCCGCACTCACCAGACGTGCTCGCATGTGAAACCGCAGGGCTGCCGATCTGGTCGGAAATGGAATTCGCGTGGCGGGTACGCG
The DNA here is from genome assembly GCA_023442845.1 of Actinomycetes bacterium. GTDB lineage: Bacteria > Actinomycetota > Actinomycetes > Actinomycetales > Demequinaceae > Demequina. The sequence goes on from JAEZXC010000025.1 coordinate 16,110, forward strand.
CGGCTGACGCGCCATGGGTGCTCATCACGGGTACCAACGGCAAGACGACAACAACGCAAATGGTGGGAGCGATTGCCGCCGCGGCCGGGCTTGACGTGTCCGTGTGCGGCAACATGGGCAACCCCGTCATTACGGCCGCCCGAGAGAACCATGACCTGCTCGCCGTTGAGATCGCCTCGCTCCAACTTCACTTCACCACGACGTTGTCACCCGCCGCGGCAGTGTGCCTCAACGCGGATACAGATCACGTTGATTGGCACGGTTCCGTTGAGGCCTACCGCGCTGATAAGGCGCGCGTCTATGAACGGGTGAGGGTCGCGTGCATCTACCCCGCGGCGGATCGCGTTGTCGAGGCGATGGTGGAGGACGCCGACGTTGTTGAGGGGTGCCGCGCGATCGGTGTCACGATCGGGGCGCCTGCGGTATCGCAGTTTGGGGTTGTGGACGGTGTGCTCGTCGACCGGGCATTCCACGACCAACGCCATTCAACGGCACATGAGCTTGCCGAGGTTTCCGACCTTGACCACCTCGTCGCGGGAGATGTTCCTCCCTACCTCGTCACCAATGCACTGAGCGCTGCCGCTCTCGCGCGCGCAGTGGGCATTGCGCCACATGCGGTACGCGATGGCTTGCGGTCTTTTGGTCTGGACGCGCATCGCACGGCGTTTGTGCGCCGGGTCGACGACGTTGATTACGTCGACGATTCCAAAGCCACGAACGCCCACGCGGCTTTGGCGGCTTTCGGCGGGCGTGCACCAGAGTCCGTCGTGTGGATTGCTGGCGGACTTGCCAAGGGTCAGGCCTTCGATGACCTCGTCGCGCGCATCCGTCCGCAGTTGCGCGGCGTCGTTCTCATTGGCGTCGATCCGGAACCGCTTGCACGCTCCCTCAGCGAACACGCCGCCGAGATACCCGTGGTGCGCATAGCGCCGGGGGAGACTGTGATGCGAGACGCAGTGGCAGCTGCGCGTCGGCTCTCGCGGGCTGGCGACACGGTGTTGTTGTCACCCGCATGTGCGTCGATGGATCAGTTCCGCAGTTATGCGGACCGAGGAAGAGCCTTCGCTGTGGAGGTGGAGTCGCTCTAGGAGGGTGATGTGACGCAGTCCAGTCCGCGCACCACCTTCTCCACCGCGTGGCGCTCGCCCGTGGCGAGTTACTACCTCCTGATGGCCGCGACGGGCATCCTGTTACTTGTCGGCCTTGCCGTCGTCCTATCAAGCACCTCGATCTTGTCGATCCGCCAGCGCGACGGTAATGCGTGGACACTCTTCCTCATCCAAGTTGTTGCCCTCGCCGTCGGCACCGTCGCTCTCGCCTTCTTGTCGCGGTTTTCGGTCAAGGGCCTTAAGCGCAGTGCTCCCTTTGTGCTTGCCACCTCGGTGCTCTTGCTCATCATGGTGTACTTCCGGGGCGTTGCGGTGGGCGGCAACAAGAACTGGCTGCCAATAGGTCCCATCACGGTGCAACCTTCTGAGATCGCGAAACTCGGTCTCGCACTGTATTTGGGCGTCGTGCTCGCGATGTTCCGTCACGAGCTGACCACGGTACGGCGCATCTTTGTCCCAGGGGGCATCGTTGCGGGCTTCGTCTTGATGCTCGTGCTGGCCGGGCGTGACATGGGAACCGCCGTCGTCCTGTGTCTCGTCATTGCCGCCGCCTACTGGGTGGCCGGTCTGCCGCTGAGGTTCTTCGCTCTCGGTGCCGCAGGCCTCGTTGTTGGTGCGCTTGCGCTCATTGCTGATGGGTCGACGAGATCGGCGCGCATCAATGTGTGGCTCAACCCTGCGGCGTGCGACGTACAAGGGGACTGCTTGCAGACGACCCATGGCACGTGGGCGCTTGCTTCTGGAGGCTTATGGGGTCTTGGCCCCGGCATGAGTCGCGAGAAGTGGGGTTACCTCCCGGCGGCAGACAACGACTTCATCTTTGCGATTCTTGGCGAGGAATGGGGGCTCATTGGCACGTTGCTGGTCTTGCTCGCGTTCACGCTGATGGCCGTTGCGGTTCACCGGATCGTGAGGCGCCATCGCGACCCGTTCGCGCAGATTGTCGCCGGGTCAATCGGAGCATGGATCGTCGGTCAGGCGTTCATCAATATTGCTGTTGTGCTCGAGCTGCTGCCGGTCACGGGTGTGCCGTTGCCGCTCGTATCGTCGGGAGGTTCGTCACTCATCATGTCCCTTGCAGGCATCGGCGTGCTCATGGCGTTGGCGCGCACGGAGCCCGGCGCACGCGAAGCGTTTAACGCACGCCCGAGCGTGATGCGCCGGTCGCTTGCTGTCATGGCGAGGAGCACCCATGGCTAAATTCTTGCTTGCGGGCGGCGGCACGGCCGGTCACGTGAATCCCTTGTTGGCGACGGCCGCGGAGCTCATCAGCCGGGGCCACGACGTCGCCGTGCTCGGCACGGCCGAGGGGCTTGAGTCGGAACTTGTTCCTCGTGCAGGACTTCCGATGCATGTGGTGCCTCGCGTTCCGTTTCCCCGCCGACCTTCGCTGGCGGCGGTGCGCTTTCCGTTTCGCTTGCAGGCGGCGGCACGGGCAGCACGCCGTGCGATCGACGCGGTTGGGGCCGACGCTGTCATCGGTTTTGGTGGCTATGTGTCGACGCCCGCGTACCTCGCCGCGCGCAGGCGCGGTGTCCCGATTGTTGTTCACGAAGGCAACGCGAAGCCGGGCTTGGCGAATCGGCTCGGTGCGCGGCACGCCGCTGCGGTTGCCGTGACCTTTAAGGACACGCCGTTACCGGGAGCCATCCATACGGGTTTGCCGCTGCGCTACGCGATCACCGACCTTGCGGCGCGCCTGAGCGATCCCGTCGCGGGCCCGGACACACGGCGCATTTCACGCGCCACCTGGGGTTGGGCTGACGACGCGCCCACGTTGCTCGTGACGGGAGGCTCCACTGGTGCCGCGAGTCTCAACGCGGCCGTTGCTGAGGCGATTGAGACTCTCGTTGGACACGGGATCCATGTGCTGCACTTGACGGGCCGCGGAAAGTCGGATGGTGCCGAGCGGGCGCGCGGCAACCTTCCTGCACTGACGCGCGACCAGTATGTGGTGCGTGAATACGTCCACGACATGGAAGCCGCTTTTGCTGCGGCCGACGCTGTGGTGTGCCGAGCGGGCGCTGGCATGGTGTGCGAGGTGACGGCGCTTGGCATTCCCGCTGTCTACGTCCCCTTGCCGCACGGCAATGGTGAACAGGCACTCAATGCGCGTGAAGCGGTCGAAGCGGGAGCCGCGACCTTGCTCAATGACGCCGATCTCACTCCCACGTCTCTCGAGTTGCGGGCGGAGCCATTAGTGCTCGACCGCAAGGTGCAGGAATTCGCCCGTATGGCAGCCGCAGGCGTCGGCATCGTCGATGGTGCCGCACGCCTCGCGACGCTCGCCGAAGGAGTCGTCAGATGAGGTTTCATTTCATTGGCGTTGGCGGCTCGGGAATGTCTGCCGTGGCGCGCTTGGTCGCGGCTCGTGGCGTTGATGTCACCGGCACCGACCGTAAACGCAGCGCATATTTCGCGGCCCTTGAGGCGGCGGGAGTCGATGTCCGGGTTGGTCACGATCCGGATCTCGTCAACGGCGCGGATCGGGTCGTCATCACGAGCGCCGTGCGCGATTCGAACGAGGAACTCGTCCGTGCGCGCGAACTCGGTATTGATGTGTGGCACCGTTCCGAGGCGCTTGCGTGGGCTCTCGAAGGAAAACGTCTCGTCGCAGTGGCCGGCTCGCACGGCAAGACGACCACATCGGCAATGGTCGCTCACCTCTTTCATCGGTGTGGAATCGATGCCTCGTATGCGGTTGGCGCACGTGTATTCGGCGTTGAAGGAGCGGTTGCTGGAGGCTACGGAGGTAGTGCCCGAGAGGCCGTGGTCGAAGCCGACGAGTCCGACGGCTCCTTTCTCCGGTACGACACCGACGTGGCGATCGTCCTCAATGTTGAGCCCGATCACCTCGACTTCTACGGCACCTTCGACGCAGTCGAGGACGCCTTCGTGCGTTTTGCAGCGAAGGCGCGGGTGCTCATTGTGTGCGCGGACGACGCTGGTGCGGCGCGCGTTGGCGATGCCGCGGAACGAGCTGGCGTCCGCGTCATCCGATACGGGCACGACGCCGCGACGGCGAGCGTCGTCGTCACACCGACACGGCTTCTCAGGGATGCCTTTGACGTGCCGCTCGAAGTCCCCACACCTGGGACGCATAACCGCATGAACGCCGCAGCGGCGTGGGCGGCCGTCGTCGAAATGGGGGCCGATCCGGTCCGAGCCGCCGCAGCGATGGCGACGTTTGGTGGCACAGGCCGACGTTTCGAGCTGCGCGGCGAAGTCGCTGGGGTCTGCGTCATTGACGATTACGCTCACCATCCCACCGAGGTCGCGGCGGTCATGTCAGCAGCTCGCGCAGCGCGTGGTGGGCGACTCGTGGTCTTGTTCCAGCCTGCACTCTTTTCACGCACTCAAGCGTTGCACCGGGAGTTTGCCGAGGCGTTGTCGATCGACAATGCGGCGATCATCCTTGCACCGGTGCATGGCGACCGCGAGGATCCGATTCCCGGCGTCGATTCGGAACTGATCGCGGACCACATGACGATAGGACGCGGGTCAACCGTTGAACTCGCTGTCTCTTTGGAAGATGCGGCGCGCAGGGCAGTCGCGGCGGCATCGCCGGGGGATGTTGTGATGACGGTCGGCTCGGGGACCGTGACGGAAGCCGCCACGTGGATTCTTGACGGCTTGAATGAACGCTATGCCTGAGCGTCGGCCGCCGACGCCGCCGCGCACACCGCGCACGCCGCGCCCGCCGCGATCACAACGTGAGGCGCAGCCCGCGCGGACACCGCATAGTGCGCGATCGATGTCGGTGACGAACTCGTCTCGCCAACAAGTGCAAGCCCCGCGACCCGCCGAAAGTCCGTGGCAAAAGGTGGCGCGGGAATCGCCCGCGACGGGCACTGTCTCAACGCGGATGCGTGAACGTCTTGCTGAGCGTAAGCGGACCGAACGGCGCCGGGCGATTTCGCGCGGCGGGCGGGTCGTAGCGATCGGCGCCATCGTCATTGGCGCGGTGTGGCTCATCGCGGCGTCGCCCCTGTTTGCGCTCGATAGGGACAAGATCGAGCTAGACGGGGTGAGTCGGGAGATCAGCGCCGAGGACGTTGACGCTGTTCTCGAGTCTCATGTGGGCGATTCGCTTCTCACGATGAACGTCCCGCATATTGCGAACCAGTTGCGGGATCTCACGGGGGTGCGCGATGCGACGGTCGAGCGAGTCTGGCCGCAAGGGTTGCGTGTGACGCTCGTGGCGCGAGATCCGGTGGCAGCGATTCCTTCCGGCGAGCAGTTTGTGCTGCTCGACGCCGACGCTGTGGAAGTTGGTACCGTCGACGCGGTCCCGACGGGGCTGCCCCTCATGGACGTGCCTCTGGGGGACGCGAGGATTCTCGAGGCGGCGCTTGCGGTGATCCGCAGTTTGCCGCCGGCGGTTCTTGAGCGTGTCGAAGGTCTCGGCGCGCAGACGGAGGACTCGGTCACCTTTTCGTTGCGGGACGGGCCGCGGGTCGAGTGGGGGAGCGCTGACGATTCGGCGCTGAAGGCGCAAGTGCTCGCGGTGCTTCTTGACAGCGGTCAGGCGCCCGCTGGCACCGTTGTCGACGTCTCAGCTCCGACGTTGCCGATTACGCGCAGCGGGGGCTGACCCGTCACTCAAATCACGGCGACACGCGCGCCGTTACGTGAATGCGGGACCCCGGGACCGTACCGTCAATGCAGGTCAACTTGACATAACTCTAACCCTCAAGTTGAACGTTAAGGTTGAAGGGATCTCCCATGGCGTCACCGCAGAACTACATCACGGCGATCAAAGTCGTCGGCGTCGGCGGCGGTGGAGTCAACGCCGTCAATCGAATGATCGAGGTCGGGCTTAAGGGCGCCGAGTTCATCGCCATCAATACTGACGCGCAGGCGCTTCTGATGTCCGATGCAGACGTCAAGCTCGACATCGGGCGGGAGTTGACACGCGGCCTCGGCGCAGGCGCCGACCCCGAAGTGGGGCGGAAGGCCGCGGAAGACCACGAAGACGAGATCGCCGAGGCGCTTCGCGGCGCCGACATGGTGTTTGTCACCGCGGGTGAAGGTGGCGGCACTGGCACCGGGGGTGCACCAGTCGTCGCGCGAATCGCTCGTTCTCAAGGCGCACTCACCGTTGGCGTTGTCACGCGACCGTTCTCTTTTGAGGGCCGCCGCCGCTCGGAACAAGCCGATACCGGCATCGATCGGCTCCGCGAAGAGGTCGACACACTCATCGTCATCCCGAACGACCGCTTGCTCGACATCGAGGACGCAAATCTCAGCGTCCTGGGTGCGTTCGCTGCGGCCGATCAAGTCTTGCAGGGTGGCGTGCAAGGCATCACCGACCTCATCACCACGCCTGGCCTCATCAACGTTGACTTCAACGACGTCAAGTCGGTCATGAAGGGAGCGGGCACCGCGCTCATGGGTGTCAGCTCGGCCCGCGGCGACAACCGTGCGCTTGACGCGGCCGAGGGCGCGATTGCGTCGCCATTGCTTGAGGCGTCGATCGAAGGCGCACACGGCGTGTTGCTCAGTATCGCCGGTGGCTCGAACTTGGGGATCAAGGAAGTCGAGAGTGCCGCGCGTCTGGTTCGCGAGGCGGCCCACCCAGAGGCCAACATCATCTTTGGCACCGTGATCGACGATGCGTTGGGCGATGAGCTCCGTATCACGGTGATTGCTGCCGGCTTTGATGGCGGCCACCCGCCTGTTCGAAAGAACGCTGGCGCGCTCGGCACGGTGGACGGCGCCCAGCCGATCGCAGCGAGCCCAGCCCTCGAACCGGTCGACGCTCCCGTCGAGGTGGACGCGGTGCCGTCCTTCAGCGGTTCGGCTCGCGACTCTCTGGTCGAACAGCCGAGTGAGGTGCGTCGGGACCGCTGGCGTGAGAGCGAGCCCGCCACTGATGCGATTCAGGTGAGCCCGTCGTGGGCCGACGATGACGGACTCGACGTACCGGACTTCCTCAAGTAGTAGCGTGCGTGATGCGCAACTGCCCGTCAGAGCGGTCTTTACTGATCGCGCTGGCGGTGTGAGTGTTGAGCCATACGACACGTTCAACCTCTCGACAGCGGTGGGTGATGACCCGCGGGCGGTGGAGGCCAATCGTGACGCCGTGGCCGAGATGATGGGCGGCCCGGTCATCTTTATGCGTCCCGAGCACGGCGCGCGCGTGGTGACGGTTGATGCCTCACTCGCCACTGGTGCGGACGTCGCGCCCGCAGACGTACTCATCACGACGCTACCGGGCACGAGCCTGGTCGCATTGGCAGGCGACTGTGTCCCGCTGCTCATGCACGATGCGACAACCGGCGCGGTCGTAGCAGCCCATGTGGGGCGCAAGGGCCTGGTCGCAGGGGCGGTGGAAGCGAGTGTCGGCGCCCTTGACAAGCTGCGGCACACTCCCGCCGACCGCACGGGCGTGACTGCCTCGGTCGGGCCCGCGATCTGTGGCCGGTGTTATGAGGTGCCTGCAGACATGGCGGCGGAGGTCGTCGCCGCCCACCCCGCAGCGCAGGCGACGACGAAATGGGGGACTACAGGTCTCGATGTGCGAGCGGCTGTTGTCGCCCAGCTAACGGAACTCGGTGTGATGCGGGTGGTCGAGGACCGGCGTTGCACCTACGAGGACCCGCAGCTGTACTCGTTTCGCCGAGAAGGTATGACCGGCCGTCACGGCGGCGTCATCCGCTGTGACGGAGCACCAACGTGAGCGGGCAGTGCGGCGTGTCGATACCGGAAGCGTTGTGTGCGCCCGCATACCGTTGATTCGAGCAGCAATCCCTAGGGGAGAGTGGAGACCATCATGAGCGCGATGCGCAAGGCAATGCAGTATTTCGGGTTCGAGGTCGCCGACCGGGATGACTACGACTACGACTACGCGGACGAAGAGTTGGCTCCGGTGACCAACCTTCATGACGTTTCCCACGTCCGGGAGCAACGCGAGTCGCGCCCGCACACCGAGGCAGTACGTCAGCAGCGCGCAGGCAGGCCCGCAGAGCGCCAGGACCTGCGTCGGATTCAGACCATCAAGCCGCGCACGTACTCGGACGCTCGCACCATCGGTGAAGCGTTCCGACAAGGGGTGCCGGTCATCATGAACCTCACCGAGATGTCGGATGCCGACGCGAAGCGCCTCGTGGACTTCTCGGCGGGACTCACCTTTGGCCTCGCGGGCTCAATCGAGCGCGTCACACCTGCGGTCTTCTTGTTGTCGCCATCTCATGTCGAGATTGCTGTCGACACCGAGCAGCCACCGGCGCGCGACTCGTTCTTCTCGGCCTAAGCCCGCTTCGACGGGCTCACCGCGAGCCTCGATTACGCTGTACTCGTGACATTCGCCCTCGACCTTGCTGACTTCGCTCTGCTGCTGCTCACCCTTGTGTTGATTGGGCGCGTGGTGATGTCCTGGGTTTTCGTCTATGCACGGGACTGGCGTCCGCATGGTTTCGCCGCCCTTGCGATCGAATCGATGTATATGGTGACTGATCCGTTGATCAAGCCCATCCGCCGAGTTTTTCCGCCCGTGCAACTCGGATCATTCCGTTTCGATGTAGCGTTCATGATTGTGTTCTTCGCAGTGATTGCACTGCGATTCTTCCTGGCTGTGTTGAGGGCGTCGCTCTGATGTTGAGCGGCGAAAGACAGGAACTCAAGTCCCCGCCGATACGTAGGGGGAATAGGTGACCATCAACCAGACCACGGCGAGCGCCAAGCGCCGCCCCGACTGCGAGGAGGGATGACGCATGGCATTGCTCACCGCTGAGGACGTTCTCAACAAGGCGTTCCAGAAGACCCGGTACCGGGAAGGCTTCGACCAAGATGAGGTCGATGAGTTTCTCGACGAGGTGGCGGACACGATCGCTGCTCTCACAGCAGAGCGCGACGAGTTGCAGCGCCGACTCGCGGCGGGAGGCGGCGCGCCCGTCACCGGACCCACGCCGCAGGCGGTTCCGTCAGGTTCCCTCATCGCCGCTGCGACGGACCCGAATCCGCCGTCAGCCACCACGATGCTCGCGATGGCGCAGAAGCTGCACGACGATTACGTGCAAGCGGGCGAAGCCGAGCGGGAAAAGATCATGGACGACGCCCGGGCCAAGGCCGAGAACATCGTGCGCCAGGCCGAAAAAGACGCTCAGGAGCGTTTGGGGTCGCTTGAGGCGGAGCGGGCCGAGCTGGAACGGTCGATTGACGACCTCCGGCGCTTTGAGCGCGACTACCGCGGTCATCTCCGCAACTACCTGGAGAACCTGCTCGGAGACCTCGAGCACAGTGCGTCGAAGGGTGCCTCAGCGCCAGTGACCCACGCGCCAGCCTCGTTCGATGAGGCGCCGATCGCCGACGCCACGACGGCTGTCGA
>JAEZXC010000136.1 GCA_023442845.1 Actinomycetes bacterium
GGCCGCGAAGGCACCATTGCGATTGACGACAACCCGTTCCTCCACCGGCACTTTCTCCGCTTGTCGCGCGCCGAGGGAATGTGGTGGCTCGTCAACGTCGGCACTCGCCTCACGGCGACTGTGACGGACGGCGGTGGCCGCGTCCAAGCCTGGCTTGCCCCGGGCGCACGCCTGCCCGTCGTCTTTCACGTGACGTCGGTGATCTTCACCGCTGGTCCTACAACGTATGAGTTGACGCTGTACGTCGACGCCCCCACCTTCCAGGAACTCGGCCCAACCTCGGCGGAGACGGGCACCGTGACGATTGGGGCCGTGCCGCTCACGGCGAGCCAGCGCCTCCTGCTTCTCGCCCTAGCCGAGCCGATGCTCCGCCGCGAAGGCACGGGGATGTCGGAGATTCCCACCTCGGCAAAGGCCGCTGAGCGACTCGGATGGACTGTCACGCGCTTCAACCGCAAGCTCGACAACGTCTGCGAGAAGTTGTCGAAGGTGGGAGTGCCGGGGCTGCGCGGCGGCCGCGGAGAGTACGCGACGAGCAGGCGAATGCGGCTTGTCGAGCACGCGATCGCATCGCGAATGGTGACGCGGACCGACCTGCCGCTCCTTGACCAACCGCAAGAAGATGACGGCGATGACGCCGATCTTGAGACAGGAGGAGGCGTATGAGCCTCAAGCTGAGCCTGCGTTCCGGTGATGGTTCCATCCGGGTGGTGTCAGTGACCGCGGCCCCCGACACCACCGTCGGCGAGGTTGCTGCCTTCTTGTTCAACGCAGACCCGGCGCGCACCGGCATCCCGATGCCCGCGGACCCGACGCTTGTAGTGACTGCACTGTCGATGGGCCCCGACACTGCTCCTCGCGCCGTCGCTTCCGACGCAGACCTCGCCTCCTCCGGAATCAGATCCGGCGACCATGTGGAGATCGTGCCATCCGCCAACGCGGCCCGGGGCGACGTCAACGAAGCGGCAGCCACCGTGCGCGTCGTGGAGGGCGCCGACGCTGGCGCCACCTTCTCACTCGCTCCCGGCTCCCACGTCATTGGTCGCGACGCCGACGTCTCGGTGCGGTTGAGCGATCCACTTGCCTCCAAGCGGCATGCGCGCATCATCGTGGGCGACACGATCGAAGTGGTTGACATGGGCTCCACGAATGGCGTGCTCCTCGACGACGCCTATGTGACGCGTGCCGCCCTCGTGCAGTCGGATCGCATCATCATTGGCGACACTGCGCTTGAGATCACGAAGAACGCGACCATCAAGCGCACGGTGCCGACGAGCGCGACGGTTCCGTTCACGCGTTCCCCGCGTGTGGTGCCGCCGTTGCCGGATGACGAAATTGATCTGCCGGATCCCCCCACCAAGCCGCAGCCGCGCGCGTTCCCGCGCCTCGCGCTGCTCGGGCCCGTCGTCCTTGGTCTCACGATGTTCTTGGTGACCGGGCGAGTGTTGTCGCTCATATTTGTGGCAATGAGCCCGTTCATGATGATCGGCTCGTTCGTTGACAACAAGTACAACCAGCGCAAGCAAGGCGCCATCAAGCTGAAGGAGTTCGAGGGTGCGCTGGAGGTAGCCGCCACGGAACTCGAAAGAGCGCAGGAGCGTGAGCGGATTGCCCGCATCGAGCGTTCGCCGTCGGTGTCGCAGGTGCGCGAGGCGATTGCCGAGCTTGCGCCGCCGTTGTGGACACACCGTCCCGAGCACGAGCAGTTCTTGGAGGTGCGCCTCGGGCTTGGCACCGTGCCAAGTTCAATGGATGTGAAGGCGCCCTCATTACGCGATGCTGTTGAGGGTACATGGGAGCAAGTGTCGGCCCTCAAGGACCGCTACACGACCATTTCTTCCGTGCCCGTCACGGCAAGTTTGCGCGACGCAGGTGGCCTTGGCATCGTCGGCGACTTTGCCACCGGGCTGGGCGTTGCCCGTGCCGCTCTCATCCAGGTTGCCGGTCTGCATTCACCGATGGAGTGCGTCGTCACCGCCTTTGTCCCCGGTGGAAACGACGGAAACTGGCGCTGGCTTGAATGGCTGCCGCACACCTCATCCCCGCTGTCGCCGATCCCCGGTGACCACGTCGCGGGCTCACGTGGAGCGTCGGCCCGGTTGCTGACGGCGCTCGAGGCGCTCGTTGCGCAACGTGCCGGGACGGACATCGCGTCCTACGTGCCAGATCCTCGCGGCCCGCACCGGTCAACTTCCGAGAACGTGCGTGAGGAAGACCGGCCAACGACGCCTGCCGTGCTCGTTGTGGTGGACGACGCTGCCCCGGCCGATCGCAGACGACTCATCCGGCTTGCGGAGAAGGGTCCCGACGTCAACGTCCACGTCTTGTGGGTCGCGCGGACAGCGACCTCCTTGCCGGGTGCGTGCCGGAGCTTTGTCGATGTGGGCGGCGCGGGCACGGCCATCGTGGGACACGTGCGCCGCGGCGGCTTTGATGAGCCGGTCACCGTTGAGGCCTTGTCGGTTGCCGAGGCAGAGGAGTCGGCTCGCCGTCTCGCTTGCGTGGAGGACGTAGGCGTCGTTGTGGACGACGCCGCCGATGTTCCCGATGCAGTGTCCTACCTCGAACTTCACGGCTTTGATGCGCTTGAGCCTGGTCACCACGAGCAAAGGTGGCGCCGTGACGCTGCTCCCCAGCCCGGCACCAAGCGACCATTCTCGCTACGCGCCCTTGTGGGTCACGCGGGAGACGAACCGTTCTACCTCGACCTCAAGAGCCAAGGCCCGCACGCGCTTGTTGGCGGTACGACTGGTGCTGGCAAGTCTGAGTTCTTGCAGGCGTGGATTCTCGGCATGGCCGCCGCGCACGGCCCTGAACGGGTGACGTTCCTGTACGTCGACTACAAGGGTGGCTCGGCCTTCGCCGACTGCATCAACTTGCCGCACAGCGTCGGCCTCGTGACGGACCTGACCCCGCACCTTGTTGACCGCGCGCTCACCTCGTTGCGCGCTGAACTTCACTATCGGGAGCGGCTGCTCGCCGCGAAGGGCGCCAAGGACCTCGAGACACTCGACAAGTCGGGCGACCCCGAAACCCCGCCGAGCCTTGTCCTCGTCATCGACGAATTTGCCGCCCTCGCCCAGGAAGTGCCCGAGTTCGTTGACGGCGTGGTCGACATCGCGCAGCGCGGCCGTTCGCTCGGCCTGCACCTCATCATGGCGACGCAGCGACCCGCTGGCGTCATCAAGGACAACCTGCGCGCCAACACGAACCTCCGCATCGCGCTGCGAATGGCGGATGAGGCTGACTCCTCCGACATTCTCGGCGTCCCTGCTGCGGCTCACGTCGATCCGTCTTTGCCGGGCCGGGCGATGGCCCGTACGGGTCCGGGACGCCTGTCGACCTTTCAGTCGGCCTACGCGGGCGCGCACTCGGTGCCCGGTGGGTCTCGCACCAAGGTGTCCGCCCGTGAACTCGCGCTGGGCGCCGGAACCGGGTGGGAGCTTCCCGAGGACGCTCGCGCGGCCGTTGTGGACGGGGACCCAGATGCTCAGCGCGTTGTCGCGGCCCTCGCCGGCGCAGCCAAGTTGCTGGAGATCCCACCGCCCCGGCGACCATGGCTCGACGAGCTCGCCGAGAGTTACGACCTCAAGGAACTCGCCCGTCAGAGTCCCACAGGTGCCGCGTTCGCGCTCGGCGACGATCCCGCGCACCAGGCGCAGTTTGTTGCCGCATTCGACCCGGACCAGGACGGCAACATGCTCATCCTGGGTGGATCGGGAGCGGGCAAGTCGACGGCGCTGCGAAGCGTTGCGATTGGCGCAACGTTGGCGACTGAGATCGCGCCCGTCCACATTTACGCGCTCGACGCGGCGAGCGGTGGCCTCGACATGCTGCGGCCGTTGCCGCATGTTGCCGATGTTGTCGACGGCGACGATCTTGAGCGTGTCGGTCGAATGATGGACCGCATTGTCAACATCGTCCGGGAGCGCAGCACCAAATTCACGAGTGCACGTGCCTCGAACCTCACGGAGTACCGCACGATGGCGAACGATCGCGGCCTGCCGCGCATCCTCTTGCTCATTGACGGCTACGGCACCTTCCAGAGCGACTACATGAATGAGGTTGGTCGTCAGAAGGTGTTCGGCGACTTCCAGGAGATCCTCGCGGAAGGACGCGCGGTTGGTGTCCACGTTGTCGTGTCGGCGGATCGCGTGGGTGCACTTCACACGTCGATCCAGGCTCTCGTGTCCCGTACGGTGACCCTGCGCCTCAACGACGAGAACGCCTACGGCATGCTCGGCCTGCGCAAGACGGGCCTCAACCCGCAGTCTCCCGCTGGCCGCGGCGTCGATGTTGCGACGCGTAAGGAACTGCAAGTGGCGGTCCTTGGCGGCTCGCCTCGAATCGACGAGCAGGCACGCGCTATCGAGCAACTGTCGGCCCGCATCCCCGACCGCGCGGAGTGGAAGGCGGAGCCAATTCCGCGCATGCCGGCCTTTATCAAGGGCTCCGACATGCCACCCACCGTCGATGGTCTGCCAACGCTTGGTCTCGAATCGGCGACCCTCGCGCCGCGTGGCTTCGATCTCGATCGCCCCATCATGATCGCAGGTCAAGCAGGTACTGGCCGCACCTCAGCAATGGCGTGGCTCGCGACCTCAATTCGCCGTGCCTACCCGGAGCGTCGCATCGTCCACTTGACCCAGCGTCGGACGTCGATTGCCGACCTCCCCGCTTGGACGGCGTCGTATGCCTCTGCCGCAGCGGGCGACGAGTTCATGGCCGAATGGGCTACGGCACTTGAGGCAGTCGCCGATGGCGACAATCAAGTGGTCGTGTGCATCGAGAACGTGCAGGACTTCGGCGCATCGATGAGCGACGGACCTCTTGTCAATGCCATCAAGCTCGGCCGACGCAATGGTCACCTCATCATCGGTGAGGCCGACACGCAGGGCTGGGTATCGGGGCAGATCGTGTCGGAGATCAAGGGCTCCCGCCGCGGCCTCATGCTGGCGCCCGAAGGCGCCGACTCGCAGATGCTGTTCTCAGTGGCGGCGCCGCGGGTCGCGCGTGCCGACATGCCACCTGGGAGAGGCATTTGGGTGGAGTCTGGACGGGTCGCAACTGTGCAGATCCCGTGGGTGGATGGGGAGTATTCCCCAGATATTGCCGGGTGACTAGCGCAGACTCATCCCGCTCGATAAGTTGCTTGCACACCACCACAGGGGTGGAACCGGAAGGAAGTTCAGATCATGGCCAACCTTAACGTCACGTACGACGACCTCCGCGTTGCCGCTGACCAACTGACCTCCGGGCAGGGGGACATCGACAACCGCCTCATGGAGTTGAAGGCGTACATCGACAACCTCGTGTCCGAGGGTTACGTCACGACAGCGTCGTCGGGCGCATTCCAGGAGCAGTACACCACTTTCACGACGTCGGCAAAGCAGACGATCAGCGCCCTTGAGGGCTTGAGCTCGTTCCTGCGCCAGGCGGCCGAGGCTCTGCAGCAGACCGACGAGTCGCTCGCGAGCTCGATCCGCGGTCAGTAAATCGTGGACAAAGGCGGGCGCGGGCGAGGGGGTCCGTGCCCGCCTTTTCATGAGGACAGAGACGGGGGAAGGTAATGGCTGGAACGCTCAACATCGACCTGGATGCGCTCGGAGCGAGCGCGACAGACTTGGCAAAGATCGCCAACGAGTTTGACGACACCGACACCGCAGTGAATCTGGTGACAGATGCGATCGGTCGTGCCAATGAGACCCACAAGTTGCGTCAGGCAATCGAAGACTTCTCTGGCACATGGCGTATTCGCCGCCAGGAGATTAAGGAAAACGTGCGCTACCTGTCGCAGACAGCACAGGCTGTTGCGGATCACCTCGCTGAGACCGATCAGGGCCTTGCGACCAACCTGACGAATCCGCCGAGCAGCACTCCTCAGCACTCACCCAACGCACCGAAGGCCGTGTGATGGCTCACGTACTAGACAGCGTCAGCCCCATTGACGGGGAGCCGGACCGCATCGAGAGCTACTCGCGGTACTACTCGAGCATCGCCGCCGCAATCACGGCGACCGCAGACAACCTCGCGACGATCGCGAACTCGGCCACGACCCAGTCGGAGGCGGTGACCGCTTTTGTCGAGGTCGCGAACGAAGTTCGTGGGCACCTCCTACAGGTGGATGAGCGCTACGAGACGCTCTCCACCCAGCTGGCCTCATATGCGGCGCACCTGCGGACTTTCCAGAGCCAAGCGTCGACCATGATGACGACGGCTCACAACGCATACGCCGACTACGACACGACGCAGTGGAAGGTCGCGGACCTACGCGACAAGATCGACACGCTCGACCCGACGGACCCGTCCATTACGGGCCTGCGATACAACCTCAACCAGCAGGAGAACCACCTGCAGTGGATCGAGTCGGTGGTCGAGGCGAAGAACACCGAACTCAACGACCTCATCACGCTGTGGCGTAATACAGCGAACGGGATCGCAGACCTCATCGATGAGGCCGTCGATGGGTCGCCGCTCAATGACAGCGGGTGGGACAAGTTCCTCGACTTCCTCGAGCAGGTCGTCACTGAGATTCTGCCCATCATCGAGATGGTGCTCGACATCCTGGCGCTCGTGCTGACGATCGCGGCCTTCATCCTTGCTGTGACGGGTGTGGGCGCGCCGTTCGCTGCGGCGCTGTTCGCGATCGCACGCGTCGCGCAACTCATTTCGAAGGTCATCAAGGTTGTCCGCATTGCGCTCACGTTGGTGCTCATCGTGACCGGCACTCTTGCGCCCACTGCCTTGATTGACCTGGCCCTTGACATGGCTCTCGACAAGCTGCTGGGCAAGATGGGGGACAAGCTCGGTGACGGTGCACTTGCCGCTCTCAAGAAGTCTCCGCTCGGCCAAATGATTGCGAACGCCGCCGACAAGGACGGCGCGTACTTCATCATCCAGAACCTCGATGAAATGGTCGATGGGGGCTTCGACAACTGGCTCGAGAACGGCTTCACCGAGTTCATGGAGGTCGGACTTGACGGTAACTCGTGGGCGTCTGGCACGATGGATTGGGTTGAGGCCCCGCTTGGCAAGGCGGACGACTTCTTCGATGCCTTCCTTGAAGCGCACGGCATCACCTTCCCGCCAGGGCCGGACTTTTCATACGGTGGAGGGGACCTCAAGGGCCTGGGTTGGAGTTTCACCGAGACGGTCATCGGCGATATCCAAGTGGGAGATGGCAAGGTAGGCGACTACATCAACATCCCCGACCTTCCGAGCTTTGGCGACGTGCTCAACGACCTTGGACGCCCGCCCGCTGATGCGTTGATTGGTGCAAACTCCTAGCCATGCCTACTGCCGTATTCACAGTTCCGAGTTCATGGCGCGTCGTCATGCCCGGCGATGACCCGGCCGCCGCGGTGTCCCGTGCTGTTGACGAGATGTTTGCCGGTCATGACCGTGATTCGAGTGCCGTCAATAAGCACTGGATGCGCGAGCGCCTCACGCGGGCGGTCGTCACGCCTGAAGAACTGGATGCCGAGGTGGTGCTCTTTGCCTTCCCGCAGCGGGCGGAAGCAGGCGTGGTGCTGCCAGTGTCGGCAACCATCTTGCGATCTGGCGCACTTGCGACTCCCCTTGGTGAAGATCCGATGAAGGCGCTCGCGGGGATCGCGGCTCACGATTCATCGGCTCGCACCATGGAGGTCCTTGGAGGCGTCGCCTTGCGCACGCACGAAGTGCGCGAAGGTGCGCCAGCGTTTAAGGCCGAGGTTGACGAGGCGCCGATCACCGAAGCCGAACGCGCCGGGGTGCGGGCAGAAGTCGAGTCCGTCCCCATGTTGCGTGTGCGCTACACCCTCCCGGCCGGGCCGGGGCGGCCATGGACTCTTGTTGTGTTCAGTGCACTGCTTGGCGATCCTGAGCCCCAGCTTCAGGAGCTTTACCTGGGGCTGTTCGATGCTTTTGTGCAGACCATGCGGGAAGTGGACGCATAGTGCGCAACGCATGGAAGTTCCGCGTTGACGCGAAGCGCTGGGTACCGATCCCCGCAACCACAGCGTGGACCGCTGAAGGCCGTCAGCGCTGGATCGAACAGGCAACGATGGTCGCGAGCGTGGCGATGCTCGCACAGGACGTCCCCATGAGCGAACTCCGTGCACGGATGATGGAGATTGCTGACACTCCGCGCGGCCCCGAATCCGCCGTCTTCGTGCCCGTTGCGGAACCGATGCCGCTCCTCACGCACATGGTGACGGATACCGCCGAGGCAATGGGTGTAGCCCGTGAGCAGTGGCTTGTGCGCGCCAATGGTACGCGTGCGGTCGAGACCACGGCGCTCGAAGGGGCGCGGATGAGCGACGCTGTCCGGATCGCACGTGTGGATGCTGACGCAAACGGTGACATCGTCTATTCCGTAGCCTTCGTCGGCACCTCAGGCGATGTCGGTACGGTGTGGCACGGTGCGACAAAGCACCCACTTGTGGCGGGACAGTTCATGTCGATGGGCGCCGAGGTGTTCGCCACGGTTGAACGTCGGCTGTGAACCGCACCAGGCGAGAGCGCCGCTCGGGTAGAGGCGACAAGCAACAGTTCGCGAATCGCGAGGCGGTGACGGTCGCATCGTGGCTGGTCGCGGTCGTGGCGCTCGTGGCAGGAACGATTCTCTCGACGCGCTGGGTGTTCGCAATCGCGCTAGATGTGACGCGCGGAGACCCACCCACCCTCGTTACACCCGTGTCAGCATGGGCGGCGATGTGTTGGCTGGTTCTTGCTACCGGCGTATGGCTTGGAAGTTTGCTCGAACGAAAGCGAGTGGTGACACCACAACGTCCCTCCGCTGAGCGCACTGAATCCCGGATGGCTCAGCGTCGTCAGCAGCGAAGGAAGGCGGCTGGCGAAGACGGTTCGCGGCTGTTTGTCCGTAGCCGCGTCTACACGCGTTGGCTGTACCTCCACGTTGTGCTGTGGGTCCTCATCACGGGGCATCTCATTGGTGCGGCCGCCACGCTGTGGCGAGCGGCCTTCGCCAAGACGCCGGCTGTCGGGTCCCGAATGGACCTCGTCGTTGTCGCAGGGGTCCTCCTCATTGTTGCCGCCGCGTGGTTTGTGCCGGCCTCACTCGTGAAGCGCACGACCAGACGACTCGCAGCCCGCCATGACCGCGTCGCGCATCAGATTCGCTCGCTCACGGAGCGCCGTGGATGGGTATACAGCGACGCCGCCAGCGTCGATCTCGACGCACTTGCCGCGCCACCTTTTAGCCGCGTGGTCGGCCTCACGGCCTGGCCAAGTGCCCGGCGCACCGACGGGGTGCGTCTCGACGCCGCATGGCTCGCAGGTGATTTCGGGCCGGCTCTGTTGCCATACCGCTCCTTCACATCGCGTGCCATGTGGGTGCATTTGCCACGACCGTTAGCGCAGGTCGACTTTGTTCCCGAGCGCTTCACCGACTCGATCGTGAAGCTCCTCGGAGGCACCGACGTGGACGTCGAGTCCTATGCCTTCAACAAGCGGTGGCGAGTCAACGCCGTTGATGTGCGCGAGGCCCACGGAATTCTGCAACCGCGCATGATCGAGTTCCTCAACGGGATCGATGACGAGGGCGTGGCGTTCCATGTTGCCGGCCCGAGCGTTGTCATCTGGGACGACGGCAAAGACGAAAACGTCGACCTCGGCGCGCGAGCCGATCTACTCGACGCGTTCGTCGCTCGCCTGCCAGGTCATCTGCGCACTCCCGAGTAGCGCCCTATTTGTCGTCGTGGCGCAGCCACCGGAAGGTGCGCACGGCCACCACGAGGCCAAGCACCATCCATACCGCCATGACGATCGCGCCTGCCGGGTGTTCCCACGAACCGCGGGCTTCAGCGTCGGCAAAATACTCGGGCAAGAACACCGACCGCATGCCCTGAGCGAGCCATTTGAGGGGGAACACCTCGGCGAAGCCTTGCAGCACTCCTGGTAACTGAGTAAAGACCACAAAGACGCCCGACGTGAATTGAAGAACGAGGACCACCGGGGTAAGGATTGCCGACGCCGCCTTCGCATTACGCAGCAACGAGGATGTCGCGATGCCAAGCGTCACCGACGCTCCCGTACCGAGCAGGAATACCCATGTGAAGGTGAGCCACGGGCCAGCCGCAGAGGGCAGGTCAAGGTCGTAGAACACGGCGCCCATGCCGATGAGGATGGTGATCTGGATGACCGACACCACGAGCACCTGAATGAGCTTGCCCACGAAGTAGGCCGTGCTCGGCAGGGGAGTGGCGCGCAGGCGCTTGAGTGAGTCGGTGTCGCGGTCGATCGCGATGGTGATGGCGAGCGACTGAAAACCGGTGTTGATAATGCCCGTTGCGATCATGCCGGCCACAAAGTACTGCGCAAACGTGACGTCGGTGTCGCTGAGGTACTGGTCCCCAAAGATTGAGCCGAAGAGCACGAGAAAGATGATGGGAAACGCGAAAATGAAGATCATCTGTTCGCGCGAGCGGAAGAACTCCTTGAGTTCGACGACGGCACGGTCGAGGGTGATCGACAGCCATGCGGGGTGTTGTGTCGCCCGGTCGCTCATGCGTCCGTCCCGGTTGCTGCGTCCGTGTGGGCACCGATGAGGTCGAGGTAGATGTCCTCGAGAGACGGCCTGCTGACAGTGAGATCAACGATTTCGCCACCTAGCCGTGCCGCGAGTGAGGTGACGAGCGCGGTCGGTGTCGCGGTGTGCTCGGTGTGAATGTTGGTGCCTTCTCGCCACCGCACCACAGAGTCGGACGCCCGCGCTCGTAAACCGCCCGGGGTGTCAAGTGCGATGAGTTTGCCGCTCGCCACGATGCCAATGCGGTCCGCGAGGTACTCGGCCTCGTCGAGGTAGTGCGTCGTCAGCATGATGGTGGAGCCATCTCCGCGCAACGATTCGATGAGCCGCCAGAACTGCCGGCGCGCTTCAGGGTCGAAGCCGGTGGTCGGCTCGTCGAGGAAGACAAGACGTGGCCTGCCGATGACAGCAAGTGCCACGTCAAGCCGCCGACGCTGACCTCCAGAAAGCGTCTGGGGCTTGGCATTTGCCTTCTCAGTAAGGCCGACGGCGTCGAGAGTGTCGTCCACGTCGCGCGGGCTCGGGTAGAGGCGCGAGGCGTGAGTAAGCGCCTCGCGGGCGCTGAGAAACGAACGCTCCGAGGTGGACTGCAGCATGATGCCGATGTCGGCCCGCCAGTCACGTGTCGGGTTGGCAGGATCGCAGCCGAGAACGTTGACATCGCCGGCGGTCCGCTTGCGGAAGCCCTCGAGAATCTCGACAGTTGTCGACTTGCCCGCACCGTTGGGGCCCAGGAGGGCGAAAACTTCACCCTCGGACACCTCGAGGTCGAGTCCGTCCACCGCTCGCTTGTCGCCGTAAAGCTTGCGCAAACCCGCTACTGCAATGGCTGTTGGCATGCTTGCGAGCCTAGTGGCCGGTGTGGTGGAAGAACTCAGCCCTCGGCCAAGAGTGACTGGATACGGCTGACACCCTCGATCAGGTCGTCATCGCCCAGTGCGTAGCTGAGGCGAACAAAGCCGCTCGGGCCGAATGCCTCACCCGGCACCACCGCCACCTCGGCCTCGTCGAGAATGACTGCCGCGAGGTCGGCGCTGGAGTTGATGGTCACGCCGCGTACGGTGCGGCCAATGAGGCCTTCGACTGACGGGTAGGCGTAGAAAGCGCCAGTGGGGGTCGGGCAGATCACGCCGTCGATAGCGCGGAGCATCTCGACCATCGTGCGCCGGCGCTCATCAAACGCCTTCCGCATGACGTACACGTCCTCGAGACTGCCCGAGACGGCCGCGAGTGCGGCACGCTGCGACACGTTCGCGACATTCGACGTGAGGTGAGATTGGAAGTTCGCTGCGGCCTTGGTGACATCGGTGGGCGAGATCATCCAGCCAACTCGCCATCCAGTCATTGCATAGGTCTTCGCAACACCGTTAAGCACAATCGTCTGCTCGGCAAGTTGAGGAACGACACGAACGATCGGTGTGAAGACGGCGTCGTCGTAGACGAGGTGCTCGTAAATCTCGTCGGTAATGACCCAGATGCCGTGCTCGAGTGCCCATTCACCGATCGCCTTGGTCTGCTCTTCGCTGTAGACCGCGCCCGTGGGGTTGGACGGAGAGCAAAACAGAAGCGCCTTGGTGTGGGGGGTGCGGGCTGCTTCCAACTGCTCAACTGTGACGAGGTAGTCCTGTTCGGCCCCTGCGAAAACCTCGACGGCGCGACCGCCGGCGAGCGCGATGGCCTCGGGGTACGTGGTCCAGTACGGCGCGGGCAGCAGCACCTCGTCGCCTGGGTCCACGATGGCGGCGAAGGCCTGAAACACCGCTTGCTTGCCACCATTGGTCACAATGACGTTCGCGGGATCGATTTCGTATCCCGAGTCACGAAGTGTCTTGGCGGCGATCGCTTCCTTCAACTCCGGCAATCCCGCAGCGGGCGTGTACCGGTGGTTCTTGGGGTCACGCGCGGCGGCAACCGCGGCGTCGACAATCCACTCGGGAGTGGGGAAATCGGGTTCACCTGCGCCAAAGCCGATGACGGGGCGCCCAGCGGCCTTCAGCGCCTTGGCCTTGGCATCAACAGCGAGGGTGGCCGACGGCGCAATGGCACCGAGACGGGCGGAGACGCGGCGAGTTGGAGCGGTCATGCGCCTATTGTTCCATTGGTCCGAGGTGTCACACGTGCCGGTTCGCGTTCGAGAGGCAAAACGCGTAACATGTGGGGTCGGCTCTTGACAGAAGCCATGATGAACTGCGCCCAAAACGCGGTGCATCACGGAAAGGTGAGAGCCAGCGGGGCGGAAACGTCCCGTAGGGCAGTGGCGCAATTGGTAGCGCACCGGTCTCCAAAACCGGCGGTTGTGGGTTCGAGTCCCTCCTGCCCTGCGTTCTGCGGAGGTTTATCCGCAAATCCACGAGTCAAAGGATGTCCTGGTGAGCGAAATTGCCGTGACCGGATCCGGAGAGAAGGACCCTCGCCACGAGTCGCGCGAGGGCCGAAACGTCTTCGGCCGTATCGCGCTGTTCGTCCGCCAGGTCATCTCCGAACTCAAGCGGGTGGTCACCCCCACGCGCGACGAGTTCATCAACTATGTCTGGGTCGTGCTGGGCTTCGTTGGCGTCATGATGGCGCTGACGTTCTTCCTCGACCTGGGTTTCACCGCTATCTCCACGTGGGTATTCGGGGACTAGCGAGAAGAAGGGACTGACGTGAGCACTGAGGACCTCAACGGCAACGAGCCGATTGACGAGACGACGGACACCGTCGCGCCCGTTGACGACTCGTCGCTTGCCGACGCGCCTGTGGACGCTGTCGTCGAGGCCGATGACGACACCGTCCCCTCTGAGCCCGACGCTGCGGCCGAAGAAGCGGCGGTTGTCGCGGATGAGGCGCCCGTCGAGGACATTGTTGCCAACGACCCTGCGGCTGACTTCAAGGCATCGCTCATGATGCAAGACGGCGACTGGTACGTGATCCATTCGTACTCGGGTCACGAAAAGCGCGTGAAGCAAGCGATCGAACACCGCATCGCAAGCCTCAATATGGAGGACTTCATCTTCCAGGTCGAGGTGCCGATGGAGGACGTCGTCGAGTATCGCAATGGCCAGAAGAAGACGGTCAACCGGGTGCGGATGCCTGGTTATGTCTTAGTTCGTATGGACCTCACCGATGAGTCGTGGGGCGCGGTTCGCAACACCCCCGGCGTAACGGGGTTTGTCGGCCACGCGCACCAGCCCGTGCCGCTGTTGCCCGACGAGGTGGTCAGCATGCTCGTACCGACCGGTGTCGCGGAGGCGACGTCCGACGACGCAGCAGCTTCGAGTGGCCCTGCCGTCGAGATTGACTTCCAGGTGGGCGAGGCGATCACCGTCATCGACGGCCCGTTTGCCACGCTCCCCGGCACCATTTCCGAGATCAGCGTGGAAAGCCAGAAGCTCCACGTGCTCGTATCGATCTTCGGCCGGGAGACCCCGGTCGAGTTGTCGTTCGCGCAGGTGCAGAAGATCGCGTAAGCGATCGCACCCGCTCGAGCGAAAACCCTGGCGGCAGCCGCCGCCACCATTCACACAGAAGGACCCGAAAAACTAATGGCAGCACCGAAGAAGAAGGTTGCCGGCCTGATCAAGCTCCAGATTCAGGCTGGTGCCGCTAACCCGGCCCCGCCCGTCGGCCCCGCGTTGGGTCAGCACGGCGTCAACATCATGGAGTTCTGCAAGGCCTACAACGCCGCGACCGAGTCGCAGCGAGGCAACATCGTGCCCGTGGAGATCACGGTGTACGAAGACCGCAGCTTCACGTTCGTCACGAAGACCCCGCCCGCGTCGCAGCTCATTAAGAAGGCTGCTGGCGTTGCAAAGGGTTCTGGCACCCCGCACACCACCAAGGTCGGCACGCTGACTGAGGCTCAGGTTCGCGAGATCGCCGAGACCAAGATGGAAGATCTCAACGCGAACGACGTTGAGGCCGCCATGAAGATCGTGGCCGGCACTGCCCGCTCCATGGGCATCACGGTTCAGTAAGAACCACCCTCACCTCAGTGGGAGGGCCTGCGCGGCCCGACACCACGACTGCATAGAAAGAAGCAGACATGAAGCGCTCAAAGGCTTACCGCGACGCAGCTCAGCTTGTCGATCGCACTCAGCTCTACACGCCGCTCGAGGCACTTCGCCTCGCGCAGAAGACGTCCTCCAAGAAGACCGACTCGACGATCGACGTTGTCTTCAAGCTCGGCGTCGACCCCCGCCACGCAGACCAGATGGTCCGCTCCACTGTCATCCTGCCCAACGGCACCGGTAAGACCGCTCGGGTCCTGGTCTTTGCCAATGGTGACAAGGCGGAGGCTGCTCGCGAAGCCGGTGCGGACATCGTCGGTGGCGACGAGCTCATTGACGAGGTCATCGGTGGCCGCCAGGACTTCGACGCCGTGGTGGCAACCCCCGACCTCATGGGCAAGGTGGGTCGTTTGGGTAAGGTTCTCGGTCCCCGTGGCCTCATGCCAAACCCCAAGACCGGCACCGTGACGATGGACGTGGCCAAGGCCGTGTCCGACATCAAGGGCGGCAAGATCGAGTTCCGTGTCGACAAGCACGCGAACCTGCACGCCGTGCTCGGCAAGGCGTCCTTCGGTGACGAGAAGCTCCTCGAGAACTACCAAGCGCTGCTTGACGAGGTCCTCCGCGCCAAGCCGTCGGCATCGAAGGGCCGCTACATCCTCAAGGCGTCGATCTCGGCAACCACCGGCCCCGGCATCCCCTTGGACGCGACCGCGAAGTCAGAGGCGTAAACGCCTCGCGCACGGTTAACCCGTCAACGCTGCGAAGGTCCGGTCCCTCACGGGGCCGGACCTTCGCGCGTTGTCACGCGGCGCTCGCCAGGCGCCAGTTTGCGCCCTGCGCTCGCGAACCCGTAGACTTCTCGACGCCCAAGACCGCCGGTCGTCGGCACCAGGCAACTGGAGCCAACCGAAGTCCCGCAGCAGCGGAGGCCAGCGCAGGTGAGATGAGAGCGTGTTCGCGCGCGTGAACCTTGGGCGGCTACGGCCGCCTTTCGTGTTTCACGGACCCGGCACGTTTGAGCCCCGCCTGCGCGGGGCTTTTCTGTTGGTGGGGCGGGCCCGCAAGGGGAGCGTCGGTCATCCACAGGAAGGACAACTATGGCGACGCCAGAAAAGGTGGCGACTGTTGCCGAGCTCACGGACTTGTTCCGTAACTCAGCAGCTGTCATCGTCACCGAGTACCGCGGCCTGACGGTCTCGCAGTTGAAGAACTTGCGTACCGGCCTTCGCGGTAACGCGACCTACCAGGTCGCGAAAAACAAGCTGACGGCGCTCGCGGCTAAGGAAGCTGGCGTAGAGGGTGTTAATGACCTCTTCGTTGGCCCCACTGCCATCGCATTCGTCACCGGTGACCCGGTGGAGGCTGCGAAGGCTCTGCGTGACTTCAACAAGACGAACGACAAGCTCGTCGTCAAGGGCGGTGTCCTCGAGGGCAAGCCGCTCTCGGCCGACGACGTCAAGAAGCTCGCGAACCTCGAGTCCCGTGAGGTGCTCCTCGCCAAGGCTGCCGGTGCCATGAAGGCATCGCTGTTTGGCGCGGCTTACCTCTTCCAGGCACCGCTGTCACAGGCGGCCCGCACTGTCGACGCCCTGCGCGCAAAGCAGGAATCCGCGGCGTAAGTCGCACCCAACTGACGCCCTGCACTGCGCAGGTAAGAGAAAAGGACAATCATCATGGCGAAGCTCACCACCGAGCAGCTCATCGACGCGTTCAAGGAGCTCTCGCTCATTGAGCTCTCCGAGTTCGTTAAGGCCTTCGAGGAGACCTTCGAGGTCACCGCTGCCGCCCCCGCCGCTGTTGCTGTTGCCGCCCCCGCCGCTGGTGGCGACGACGCTGGCGCCGGTGCCGAGGAGAAGGACACCTTCGACGTGATCCTTGCTGCCGTTGGCGACAAGAAGATCCAGGTCATCAAGGAGGTCCGTGCGATCACGAACCTCGGTCTTGGCGAGGCCAAGGCGCTCGTTGACGAGGCCCCGAAGCCCGTCCTCGAGGGTGCCAAGAAGGAAGACGCTGAGAAGGCCAAGGAGCAGCTTGAGGCTGCTGGTGCCACCGTCGAGCTCAAGTAGTTTCGACGCGCTCAGCGCAAATTTCTGCAAGGGCCGGGTCACCTTCGGGTGGCCCGGCCTTTGTGCTTTTCACTCGGCCGACGCTCGACTCGCCGTTGCACAAACGTGACCCACAGCGTCGGCCGGCTGCGGTACGGTCGTGCCGATAGCGCAGGCTGTGCCGTTTCACGGGGGCACGGGGGCAATGTGGCATGCCTGTGGTCTTGACGCGAGCCTCGAGGGCGACTAACCTTGGAGGTTGCGCTGTCTATCGCCCTGCCCTCATATGCCTACCTGGCGCGCGCCCGCTGTTTACCAGCGCAGACGCCCCAGGGTCCGGTGGAGCCGTGGTTAAGGCAACGCGGAACCGATCCATCGTCATGGGAAGGACGACCCCTTGGCTGCCTCGCGCACCGATTCCGCATCCGCCACTCGCACCTCAACCCGCGTCTCTTTTGCCCAAGTCTCCGAGCCTGTCGAGGTACCTAACCTCATTGGCTTGCAGACGGAGTCCTTTGACTGGCTCCTCGGCAACAAGGCGTGGCAGGGCCGCGTTGAAGCCGCCAAGAAGGCTGGCCGTAACGACGTTCCTGAGGTTGCTGGTCTTGACGAGATCTTCGCGGAGATCTCACCAATTGAGGACTTTGGCCAGACCATGTCCCTCAGTTTCTCGGACCCATACTTCGAGGAGCCCCGCCACACTCCCGAGGAGTGCAAGGAGAAGGACTTCACCTACGCAGCTCAGCTGTTTGTGACGGCCGAGTTCATGAACAACACGACCGGCGAGATCAAGTCGCAGACCGTGTTTATGGGCGACTTCCCGCTGATGACCGAGCGTGGCACGTTCATCATCAACGGCACTGAGCGCGTCGTCGTGTCGCAGCTCGTGCGCTCGCCTGGTGTGTACTTCGAGTCGACCCCCGACAAGACGTCTGACAAGGACATCTTCACCGCCAAGGTGATTCCGTCGCGTGGCGCCTGGCTCGAGTTCGAGATTGACAAGCGCGACGCTGTTGGCGTTCGCGTCGACCGCAAGCGCAAGCAGTCGGTCACCCTGTTCCTCAAGGCGCTTGGTCTTTCGGCCGAGCAGATCGCCGAGGAGTTCAAGGACTACCCCTCCGTTCTCGAGACCCTCGAGAAGGACACGGTTCACAACCAGGAAGACGCGCTGGTTGACCTCTATCGCAAGCTTCGTCCGGGCGAGCCGCCCACGGTGGAGGCCGGACAGAACCTCCTGAACAACTTCTACTTCAGCCCCAAGCGCTACGACCTTGCGAAGGTCGGCCGCTTCAAGTTGAACAAGAAGCTCGGCCTTGACAAGCAGCTCGCGGACTCGGTGCTCGGCATTGACGACATCGTTGCGACCGTGAAGTACATTGCGGCCGCACACGCCGGCCACAAGACGCTCGTGGGTGCGCATGGTGATGTGCTCGTTGAGACGGACGACATCGACCACTTTGGCAACCGTCGCATCCGCGCCGTTGGTGAACTGATCCAGAACCAGATCCGTACGGGCCTGTCGCGTATGGAGCGCGTGGTGCGCGAGCGCATGACGACGCAAGACGTCGAGGCCATCACGCCGCAGACGCTGATCAACACCCGTCCGGTCGTTGCTGCCATTCGTGAGTTCTTTGGCACGTCGCAGCTGTCACAGTTCATGGACCAGAACAACCCGCTCGCGGGACTCACCCACAAGCGTCGTCTCTCGGCGCTTGGCCCCGGTGGTCTGAGCCGTGACCGTGCTGGCATGGAAGTGCGTGACGTTCACCCGTCGCACTACGGCCGCATGTGCCCGATTGAAACGCCGGAAGGCCCGAACATCGGCCTCATCGGCTCGCTCGCGTCGTTTGGGCGGATCAACCCACTCGGCTTCGTTGAGACGCCGTACCGCAAGGTGAAGAACGGCAAGGTCTCTGACGAGATCGACTACCTGACCGCCGACGACGAGGACCGCTACGTCATCGCCCAGGCCAACGCCGTGCTAGACCCCAAGGGTCAGTTCGTCGAAGAGCGTGTGCTCGTCCGTGCCAAGGGTGGCGAGGTTGAGTTCGTTGCGCCCGAGGCCGTCGACTACATGGACGTCTCGCCGCGCCAGATGGTGTCGGTTGCGACTGCGCTCATCCCGTTCCTCGAGCACGACGACGCAAACCGCGCCCTCATGGGTGCGAACATGCAGCGTCAGGCCGTGCCGCTCGTTCGTTCCGAGGCGCCGCTTGTCGGTACCGGAATGGAGCGTCGTGCCGCTGTCGACGCTGGTGACGT
The DNA here is from genome assembly GCA_023442845.1 of Actinomycetes bacterium. Taxonomy (GTDB): domain Bacteria; phylum Actinomycetota; class Actinomycetes; order Actinomycetales; family Demequinaceae; genus Demequina. The sequence continues at coordinate 18,831 of JAEZXC010000136.1, forward strand.
TGTCGTTGCCACCAAGGCCGGCGTCGTGACGGAAGTGGCGTCGGACCTCGTGACCGTTGCCAACGACGACGGCACGACCGGTTCATACCGCATCGCCAAGTTCGAGCGGTCGAACCAGGGTACGAGCTACAACCAGCGCGTCATCGTCGACGAAGGCGATCGCCTTGAGGTGGGCACGGTCATCGCTGATGGCCCGGCCACCGACCAGGGTGACCTTGCACTCGGCAAGAACGTCCTCGTGGCGTTCATGTGCTGGGAAGGCCACAACTTCGAGGACGCGATCATCTTGTCGCAGCGCCTCGTGCAGGACGACACCCTCTCCTCGATTCACATCGAGGAGCACGAGGTTGACGCCCGCGACACGAAGCTCGGCCCCGAAGAGATCACGCGCGACATTCCCAACGCATCCGAAGAGGTTCTCGCGGACCTCGACGAGCGTGGCATCGTGCGCATCGGTGCGGAAGTTCGCGCAGGCGACATCCTCGTCGGCAAGGTGACCCCCAAGGGTGAGACTGAGCTCACGCCCGAGGAGCGCCTCCTCCGTGCGATCTTTGGTGAGAAGGCACGCGAAGTGCGTGACACCTCGCTCAAGGTTCCTCACGGCGAGTCCGGCACCGTCATCGGTGTCCGCGTCTTTACTGAAGAGGACGGCGACGACCTGCCTGCAGGTGTGAACCAGCTGGTTCGTGTCTACATCGCACAGCGCCGCAAGATCCAAGAGGGCGACAAGCTCGCTGGCCGCCACGGCAACAAGGGCGTCATCTCGACGATCCTGCCGCAGGAGGATATGCCGTTCCTTGAGGACGGCACCCCCGTGGACGTCATCCTCAACCCGCTCGGTGTGCCTGGTCGTATGAACGTCGGCCAGGTGCTTGAAACCCACCTCGGTTGGGTGGCGCACGAAGGTTGGGACGCAACCGACGTCAAGGATGAGTGGACCACGGCCCTTCCCGACGCTGCCCGCAAGGCAGAGCCAGGCACCCGGGTTGCGACGCCAGTATTTGACGGCATCTCGGAGGAGACCATTAGCGGTCTCCGTTCCGTGGTGACGCCGCGTCGTGATGGTGCACGTGTGGTGGACGCCAACGGTAAGGCGCGCTTGTTCGATGGGCGTACCGGAGAGCCGTTCCCGGAGCCGATTGCGGTGGGCTACAAGTACATCTTGAAGCTCCACCACCTTGTCGATGACAAGATCCACGCGCGCTCGACGGGTCCGTACTCGATGATCACCCAGCAGCCGCTCGGTGGTAAGGCTCAGTTCGGTGGTCAGCGCTTTGGTGAGATGGAGGTGTGGGCTCTCGAGGCCTACGGCGCCGCTTACGCACTGCAAGAGCTGCTCACCATCAAGTCGGATGACATCACGGGTCGTGTGAAGGTCTACGAGGCCATCGTCAAGGGACAGAACATCCCTGAGCCGGGCCTGCCGGAGTCCTTCCGAGTGCTCATGAAGGAGATGCAGTCGCTCTGCCTGAACGTCGAGGTGCTCAACGCGGACGGCCAGTTGGTCGAAATGCGTGAGACCGAGGATGACGCTTACCAGGCCGCCGAGTCACTCGGCATCTCGCTGTCCAGCCGTCCTGACGCCTCGAGCGTCGACGAGATTTAAGGGGAGAGGCAACAAGTGCTCGACGTTAACGAGTTCTCCGACCTGCGTATTGGCCTCGCCAACGCTGACGACATCCGTGAGTGGTCACACGGCGAGGTAAAGAAGCCCGAAACCATCAACTACCGCACGCTCAAGCCGGAGAAGGACGGACTCTTCTGCGAGAAGATCTTCGGCCCCACCCGTGACTGGGAGTGCGGCTGTGGCAAGTACAAGCGTGTGCGCTACCGCGGCATCGTGTGTGAGCGCTGCGGCGTTGAAGTGACCCGTTCAAAGGTGCGCCGTGAGCGCATGGGTCACATCGAGCTCGCTGCTCCTGTGACGCACATCTGGTACTTCAAGGGCGTTCCATCGCGACTGGGCTATTTGCTCGACCTCGCACCGAAGGACCTGGAGAAGGTCATCTACTTCGCGGCCTACATGGTCACCGAGGTGGACCAGGACGGCCGTCACGAGGACCTGCCGCAGTTGCGCAATGAGTTGGAGCAGGAGAAGAAGTCTCTCGCCAACCAGCGTGACGTGCAGATCAATGATCGCGCTGAAAAGCTCGAGAAGGACCTCGCTGAGCTGGAGGCCGAAGGCGCAAAGGCCGACGCCAAGCGCAAGGTGAAGGACGGCGCAGAGCGCGAGATGGCGAACATCCGCAAGCGCTTTGACGCCGAAATCGAGCGCCTTGACACCGTGTTCGACCGTTTCCAGAACCTGAAGGTGCAGGACCTTGAGGGTGACGAGATGCTCTACCGCGAGCTCTCGCGCCGTTATGGCTCCTACTTCAAGGGCGCGATGGGTGCCGAGGCGATCCAGCGTCGTCTGCGCGACTTTGACCTCGAGTCCGAGGCAGAGAAGCTGCGCGACATCATCGCTAACGGCAAGGGCCAGCGTAAGACCCGCGCGCTCAAGCGTCTCAAGGTCGTCAACGCGTTCCTTACGACCACCAACAGCCCGGTGGGCATGGTGCTCGACGCCGTTCCGGTGATCCCGCCGGACCTTCGCCCCATGGTGCAGCTTGACGGTGGCCGCTTTGCGACCTCCGACCTCAACGACCTGTACCGCCGCGTCATCAACCGCAACAACCGCTTGAAGCGTCTGCTTGACCTCGGTGCTCCCGAGATCATCGTGAACAACGAAAAGCGCATGCTCCAGGAGGCTGTGGACGCACTGTTCGACAACGGACGTCGTGGCCGCCCGGTCACGGGCCCCGGCAACCGCCCCCTCAAGTCCATCTCGGACATGCTCAAGGGCAAGCAGGGTCGCTTCCGTCAGAACCTGCTTGGCAAGCGCGTCGACTACTCGGGCCGTTCGGTCATCGTGGTTGGCCCGCAGCTCAAGCTGCACCAGTGTGGTCTGCCCAAGCAGATGGCGCTCGAGCTCTTCAAGCCGTTTGTCATGAAGCGACTCGTGGAACTCAACCACGCGCAGAACATCAAGTCCGCAAAGCGAATGGTGGAGCGCAGCCGTCCCGAGGTGTGGGACGTGCTGGAAGAGGTCATCACCGAGCACCCTGTGCTACTGAACCGTGCGCCGACGCTGCACCGGCTTGGCATCCAGGCGTTCGAGCCCCAGCTTGTTGAGGGCAAGGCCATCCACCTGCACCCGCTCGTGTGTGCCGCGTTCAACGCGGACTTCGACGGCGACCAGATGGCGGTGCACTTGCCGCTGAGCGCAGAGGCGCAGGCCGAGGCCCGCATCCTCATGCTCTCGAGCAACAACATCCTCAAGCCGTCGGATGGCCGTCCGGTCACCATGCCGTCGCAGGACATGATCATTGGTCTGTACCACTTGACGCTGTTCAAGGACGGGGCCAAGGGTGAGGGACTTGCCTTTGGTTCCGAGGCCGAGGCGATCATGGCGCGTGAGGTTGGCACCATCGAGCTGGGCAGCAAGATCAAGCTCCGTGTCGACCCTGGCACGATCCCGCCCGTTGGCTGGACCGCTCCCGAGGGTTGGAGCGAGGGCGAACCTTTCGTTCTCGAGACGACGCTTGGACGGTCGCTCTTCAACGGTTTGCTGCCGGTGTCCTTCCCCTACGTCAACCGCGACGTGGACAAGAAGGCACTTGCCGACATCGTCAACACCCTTGCCGAGCGCTACGAGAAGGTAGAAGTTGCCGCCTCACTCGATGCACTCAAGGCGGCCGGTTTCTACTGGGCGACCCGCTCGGGTGTCACCATTGCGATCAGCGACGTGGCCACCCCGGCCGCGAAGCAGGAGATCCTCGACCGCTACGAGACTCTCGCGGCGAAGGTGCAGGACCAGTACGACACTGGTCTGATCACCAACCCCGAGCGTCGTCAGGAGCTCATCGAGATCTGGACGCGTGCCACCAACGAGGTGGACACCGAGATGCGCAAGTCGTTCCCGCAGTACAACACGGTGCACACGATGGTGGGCTCCGGTGCTCGTGGTAACTGGATGCAGGTACGTCAGATCGCCGGTATGCGTGGTCTTGTGTCGAACCCGAAGGGTGAGATCATCCCGCGTCCGATCAAGTCGAACTACCGCGAGGGTCTGTCCGTCCTCGAGTACTTCATCGCCACGCACGGTGCCCGTAAGGGTCTCGCCGACACCGCGTTGCGTACCGCTGACTCGGGGTACCTCACCCGTCGTTTGGTGGACGTGTCGCAGGACGTCATCGTGCGCGAAGATGACTGCGGTACTGAGCGTGGCCTCACGATGCCGATCGTGGAGCGTGACGCAACTGGTGCTGTCGTGTTGCACGAGCGGGTGGCCACCTCGGTCTTCGCTCGTACGCTCGCCACCGACGTGGTCGACGCCAAGGGCAAGGTGATCGCCGAAGCCGGCACCGACATCGGTGACGTGCTGATCGACGCTCTCATCGCCGACGGTGTGGAAGAGGTGAAGGTCCGCTCGGTCCTCACCTGTGAAGCCCCTGTCGGTACGTGCGCGAAGTGCTACGGCCGTTCGCTCGCCACTCGTGAGCTCGTCGACATCGGTGAGGCTGTCGGTATCATCGCGGCCCAGTCGATCGGTGAGCCCGGCACGCAGCTGACGATGCGTACCTTCCACACCGGTGGTGCTGCCACCGCCGAGGACATCACGCAGGGTCTGCCCCGCGTCCAAGAGCTCTTCGAGGCCCGTACCCCCAAGGGTGAAGCCCCGATCAGTGAGGTCGCAGGCAAGCTCAAGGTTGATGACTCGGAGGCGCCCCGCCGTCTGGTGAACACCCCCGATAACGGAGATGACCCGGTCGAGTACCCGGTCACCAAGCGTGCCCGCCTCCTCGTTCAGGATGGCGAACACGTTGAGGTGGGCCAGCAGCTCGTTGCCGGTGCAGTGGACCCCAAGAATGTCTTGCGCATCCTTGGCCCCCGCGCCACCCAGAAGCACTTGGTGGACGAGGTGCAGGAGGTCTACCGCTCTCAGGGTGTGGAGATCCACGACAAGCACATCGAGGTCATCGTGCGCCAGATGCTGCGCCGTGTGACGGTGCTCGACTCGGGTGACACCTCGCTGTTGCCGGGCGAGCTCGTTGAGCGCTCGCGCTTCGAGACGGCCAACCGTGAGACCGTGACGAAGGGCGGCAAGCCGGCTTCGGCTCGCCCTGAGCTCATGGGTATCACCAAGGCCTCGCTGGCGACCGAGTCGTGGCTTTCCGCCGCGTCGTTCCAGGAGACCACTCGCGTCCTCACCGAGGCCGCACTGTCGGGTCGCTCCGACCCGTTGCTCGGTCTCAAGGAGAACGTCATTCTCGGAAAGCTCATCCCGGCGGGTACGGGCTTGCTTCAGTACCGCAAGGCCACCGTCGAGGTCACGGAGGACGCGAAGGCGAACCTCTTCCCGACCTTTGGCTACGAGGAATGGGACGGTCAGTACTTCTCGGAGGGCACCGGCGAGGCCGTGCGCCTCGAGGAGTTCGACTTCCCGCGCGACTAGTCCGCATACGCTCATCCCGTCGAGGGTCCCAGGTGTTCCTGGGGCCCTCGACGCGTTTTGTGATGTAGCTGTGACGTAGTGAGCAGCGAAGAGGCTTTCTTTGCAGCGTCGTCGGCCGAATGGGAGCAGTAACAGGTAGTGCCGACGCGGAGAGGAGCCGACGCCATGATTGAGTTCCTTGGATGGTGGGCCGCTGCGTCTATCGTGGCGGGATCAGGCCTCACCGCGTGGATGGTGCACCTGAACTTCCGGGCTCACTGAGCTCGTTCCCGCGACGCGCATGCGCTTGTTGAGAGCGGCTATGCTGGACAGGTTCGGTCGGTGACCGAGAGATGCTCTCGAGATAATGACCGACGGCTTTGACGATGAGCGCGGCTGACTGTATTGTGGATGCTCGTGCCCGCGTCGTCGGGCCCTCACGCGCGCCTTTTCGAAGGCGCCACCACTAAGGTGCGACACGCCCGGGCGCGGGGGTCGGGCCGACGACATGCCAAGCGTTCGATAACGACAGACGGAGAAGTAGTGCCTACGATTCAGCAGTTGGTGCGCAAGGGGCGTAGCCCCAAGGCGTCCACGAGCAAGACGCCCGCCCTTAAGGGCAGCCCGCAGCGACGTGGTGTGTGCACCCGCGTGTACACGACCACCCCCAAGAAGCCGAACTCGGCGTTGCGTAAGGTCGCGCGTGTTCGCCTGTCCTCGGGCATCGAGGTCACTGCTTACATTCCGGGTGAAGGCCACAACCTGCAGGAGCACTCGATCGTGCTCGTGCGTGGCGGTCGTGTGAAGGACCTCCCCGGTGTGCGCTACAAGATCGTTCGTGGCTCGCTTGACACCCAGGGCGTGAAGAACCGCAAGCAGGCTCGTAGCCGCTACGGCGCGAAGATGGAGAAGAAGAAGTAATGCCTCGCAAGGGACCGGCGCCTAAGCGCCCCATCATCAATGACCCGGTCTACGGCGCCCCCGTCGTGACGCAGCTGATCAACAAGGTGCTGCTTGACGGCAAGCGCTCCGTTGCTGAGGCAATTGTCTACAACGCCCTTGAAGGTGTTCGCGAGAAGAGCGGCCAGGACCCGGTGACGGTTCTCAAGCGTGCGCTCGACAACGTGCGTCCCGCCCTTGAAGTCCGTAGCCGCCGTGTGGGTGGCGCCACGTACCAGGTGCCGGTTGACGTGCGCCCCGTGCGTGCGACGACGCTTGCGCTTCGCTGGCTCGTTGACTTCGCTCGCAAGCGTCGTGAGAACACGATGACTGAACGCTTGATGAACGAGATCCTTGACGCTTCGAACGGCCTCGGCGCCGCGGTGAAGCGTCGCGAGGACATGCACAAGATGGCCGACTCGAACAAGGCGTTTGCGCACTACCGCTGGTAGTCGCCGCTGAGTTCGAGGGAACACAGAACTTTAGGAGAACCCCGTGGCACAGGACGTGCTCACTGACCTGAACAAGGTCCGCAACATCGGCATCATGGCTCACATTGATGCAGGCAAGACCACGACCACTGAGCGCATCTTGTTCTACACGGGTGTGAACTACAAGATCGGCGAGACCCACGACGGCGCCTCCACCACCGACTGGATGGAGCAGGAGCAGGAGCGTGGGATCACTATCACCTCCGCCGCTGTGACCTGCTTCTGGAACAACAACCAGATCAACATCATCGACACCCCTGGGCACGTCGACTTCACCGTCGAGGTTGAGCGCTCGCTGCGCGTTCTTGACGGCGCGGTCGCGGTGTTCGACGGCAAAGAGGGCGTGGAGCCCCAGTCCGAGACGGTGTGGCGTCAGGCCGACAAGTACAACGTGCCGCGCATTTGCTTCGTCAACAAGATGGACAAACTCGGCGCTGACTTCTACTTCACGGTTGGCACCATCAAGTCGCGCCTCGGCGCTCGCCCGCTCGTCATTCAGTTGCCGATCGGTTCCGAGAACGACTTCATCGGCGTGGTTGACCTTGTTGAAATGCGTGCCCTCGTGTGGCCCGGCGACTCCAAGGGTGACGTGACGATGGGTGCCAAGTACGACGTCGTCGAGATCCCGGCCGACCTTCAGGCCAAGGCCGACGAATACCGTGCCGAGCTGCTGGAGGCCGTTGCCGAGTCGAGCGACGAGCTTCTTGAGAAGTACCTCGGCGGCGAGGAACTGACGGTCGCCGAAATCAAGGCCGGCATCCGCAAGATGGTCGTCAACTCGGAGATCTACCCCGTGTTGTGCGGCTCGGCGTTTAAGAACCGCGGTGTGCAGCCCATGCTCGACGCTGTTGTTGACTACTTGCCGTCGCCGCTCGATGTGCCGTCGATCGATGGCCACGACGTCCACGACGAGGAAACGATCATCGAGCGTCACGCCGATGCGTCGGAGCCTTTCTCTGCGCTTGCCTTCAAGATCGCAGTGCACCCCTTCTTTGGAAAGCTCACGTACGTCCGTGTGTACTCCGGTGCCATGGACTCCGGTGCGCAGGTGCTCAACGCGACGAAGGGCAAGAAGGAGCGCATCGGCAAGATCTTCCAGATGCACGCCAACAAGGAGAACCCGGTGACCGCGATGTCCGCCGGTCACATCTACGCCGTCATTGGCCTCAAGGACACCACCACCGGTGACACCCTGTGCGATCAGAACTCGCCAGTGGTGCTTGAGTCGATGACCTTCCCTGAGCCCGTCATTCACGTGGCCGTGGAGCCGCGCACCAAGGGCGACCAGGAGAAGATGTCGATCGCGATTCAGAAGCTCGCTGAGGAGGACCCGACCTTCCGTGTTCGCCTCGACGAGGAGTCCGGCGAAACCGTGATCTCCGGCATGGGTGAGCTTCACCTCGACATCATCATTGACCGCATGCGCCGCGAGTTTAAGGTCGACGCAAACGTCGGTGCACCGCAGGTTGCCTACCGCGAGACCCTGCGTCGCGCGGTCGAGAAGTACGACTACACCCACAAGAAGCAGACGGGTGGATCGGGCCAGTTCGCTAAGGTCCAGATCACGCTCGAGCCGCTCCCCGCGGATTCGGATGTTCAGTACGAGTACGTGAACGCCGTCACCGGTGGGCGTGTGCCGAGGGAGTACATTCCTTCTGTCGACGCCGGCATCCAGGACGCGATGCAGCTCGGTGTGCTCGCTGGCTTCCCGGTGGTCGGTGTGCGCGCCACGCTCGTCGATGGTGCGTATCACGATGTTGACTCGTCCGAAATGGCGTTCAAGATTGCTGGGTCGATGGCCTTCAAGGAGGCCGCTCGCAAGGCAGACCCGGCTCTGTTGGAGCCCGTCATGTCGGTCGAGGTACGTACGCCTGAGGAGTACATGGGCGACGTCATCGGCGACCTGAACTCACGTCGTGGCCAAATCCGTTCGATGACGGACGCGGCTGGCGTGAAGGTCATCGATTCTTTGGTGCCGTTGTCGGAGATGTTCGGCTACGTCGGCGACCTGCGTTCCAAGACGCAGGGGCGTGCGGTGTACTCGATGACGTTCGACAGCTACGCCGAGGTTCCTCGCAATGTTGCCGAGGAGATCATTGCCAAGACCCGGGGCGAGTAGTCCCTACGGTTGAAAATAGGAAACAATAACGACCAGTAGGGATGCCGCCACCAGCGTCGGGCAACGGCCAGCGCACGTGACACATCACTACCCGAGTCTCATTCACACAGGAGGAAGCCAACATGGCTAAGGCCAAGTTCGAGCGGACCAAGCCGCACGTGAACATCGGCACCATCGGTCACGTCGACCACGGTAAGACGACGCTGACCGCTGCCATCTCAAAGGTTCTGCACGACAAGTTCCCGGACCTTAACCCCTTCACGCCTTTCGATGACATCGACAAGGCCCCTGAAGAGCGCGAGCGTGGTATCACGATCAACATCTCGCACATCGAGTACCAGACCGAGAAGCGCCACTACGCGCACGTCGACGCCCCTGGTCACGCCGACTACATCAAGAACATGATTACCGGTGCGGCTCAGATGGACGGCGCGATCCTCGTGGTCGCCGCTACCGACGGCCCGATGGCGCAGACGCGCGAGCACGTGCTTCTCGCTCGCCAGGTTGGCGTGCCTTACCTGCTCGTTGCACTCAACAAGTCCGACATGGTCGACGACGAGGAGATCCTCGAGCTCGTTGAGGTCGAGGTGCGCGAGCTCCTCTCCTCGCAGGGCTTCGACGGCGACAACGCCCCCGTGGTGCGCGTCTCCGCTCTTAAGGCTCTCGAGGGCGACCCCGAGTGGAGCAAGACTGTCGAGGCGCTCATGGACGCGGTGGACGAGAACGTCCCCGAGCCCGTGCGTGACATGGACAAGCCCTTCCTCATGCCGATCGAGGACGTCTTCACGATCACCGGTCGTGGCACCGTCGTCACCGGCAAGGTGGAGCGCGGCAAGCTCAAGATCAACTCTGAGGTCGAGATCCTCGGTATCCGTGAGCCCCAGAAGACCACGGTCACCGGTATCGAGATGTTCCACAAGCAGATGGACGAGGCGTGGGCCGGTGAGAACTGTGGTCTGCTCCTTCGCGGTACCAAGCGCGAGGACGTCGAGCGCGGCCAGGTTGTGGTTGCCCCCGGCACCACCACCCCGCACACGCAGTTCGAGGGCAAGTGCTACATCCTCACGAAGGACGAGGGTGGCCGTCACAACCCGTTCTACTCGAACTACCGTCCGCAGTTCTACATCCGCACCACGGACGTCACTGGCGTCATCACGCTGCCCGAGGGCTCCGAGATGGTCATGCCTGGTGACACCACCGAGATGACGGTTGAGCTCATTCAGCCCATCGCCCTCGAAGAGGGTCAGGGCTTCGCGATCCGTGAGGGTGGCCGCACCGTTGGTTCGGGTACCGTCACCAAGATCCTCAAGTAGTTCAGCACATCGTGCAGGCGAGGGCCCCCGGCTAATGCCGGGGGCCCTCGCTATGAACAGACAGAGTCGACTGCGCGTGGACTGAGTTTGCGCGCCGGGCACTCCGTCTGGCACACTATTGCGGTTGCCTCTCGCAGGCAGCCACACGTCTGACCACCACCCCACGAGAAATCGCAGTGGCGCGCGCGCGTTGCGAAGAGCGACACGCCCGAGCGCGGGGGGCGGTCGGAAGACCACAGATGTACGAGAGAAAAGGCAGAACCACGCCATGGCGGGACAGAAGATCCGCATCCGGCTGAAGAGCTATGACCACGAGGTCATCGACTCCTCGGCTCGCAAGATCGTCGAGACGGTCACGCGCGCAGGCGCCTCGGTGGTGGGCCCGGTCCCGCTGCCTACGGAAAAGAACGTGTTCGTTGTGATCCGTTCGCCTCACAAGTACAAGGACTCCCGCGAGCACTTCGAGATGCGCACTCACAAGCGCCTCATCGACATCGTGGACCCGACGCCCAAGGCTGTCGACTCGCTTATGCGTCTCGACCTGCCGGCCGACGTCAACATCGAAATCAAGCTCTAAGGCTGAGAAGGACCCATCCATCATGACTTCGACTTCCAATGCCCAGCGCGCCGTCACGGCGTTGCTCGGTACGAAGCTGGGCATGACGCAGGTGTGGGACGACCAGGGGCGCGTTGTGCCCGTGACGGTCATCCAGGTAGACACCAACGTTGTGACCCAGGTGCGCAACGCCGAGACTGACGGCTACGACGCTGTTCAGCTCGCGTTCGGGGCGATCGATCCCCGCCGCGTCACCCAGCCGCTGCGCGGCCACTTTGACAAGGCCGGCGTGACGCCGCGCCGCCACGTCGCCGAAATCCGCACCTCCAACTCCGGCGACTTCTCGCTCGGTCAGGAGATCGCGGCTGACGTGTTTGAGGTGGGTCAGCTGGTCGACGTGACCGGTACGACCAAGGGCAAGGGAACCGCTGGTGTGATGAAGCGCCACGGATTCAAGGGTGTGAGCGCCTCACACGGTGCCCACCGCAACCACCGCAAGCCTGGCTCCATCGGTGGCGCGTCCACGCCTTCGCGCGTGTTCCGCGGCCTCAAGATGGCCGGCCGCATGGGTAACGAGCGCAAGACCGTTCAGAACCTGCGCATCGAGTCGGTGGATGTCGAAAAGGGCTACATCCTCGTTAAGGGTGCAGTCCCCGGTAACAAGGGCGGCGTCGTCTTGATCCGCTCCGCTGTGAAGGGTGCGTGACAACCATGGCTGACACGCTGACTGTTGACGTCGTCGACGCAAAGGGCAAGAAGGCCGGTACGGCCGAGCTTCCCGGTGACGTGTTCGACGTCGTGACGAACGTTCCGCTGATCCACCAGGTCGTGGTCGCGCAGCGCGCTGCCGCTCGCCAGGGCACGCACGCGACCAAGACGCGTGCGATGGTCTCCGGTGGTGGACGCAAGCCGTACAAGCAGAAGGGCACCGGCCGCGCTCGCCAGGGTTCGACGCGTGCACCCCAGTTCACTGGTGGTGGCGTCGTTCACGGTCCGCAGCCGCGCGACTACTCGCAGCGCACCCCTAAGAAGATGAAGGCCGCCGCTCTCCGTGGCGCCTTGTCTGACCGGGCTCGCGCAGGCCGTGTTCACGTGGTCAAGGGTCTTGTCGAGGGCGACGTGCCGTCGACCAAGACCGCGCTGGCCACGTTGGCAGGCATCACCAATGGCCGCTCGGCTCTCGTGGTGCTCACTCGTAACGACGAGCTCGCATGGAAGTCGCTGCGCAACGCAGCGTGGGTCCACCTGCTCGCCGTTGACCAGCTCAACACGTACGACGTTCTCGTGAACGACGACGTGGTGTTCACCGCGGACGCTCTTGAGGCGTTCCTCGCAGGCCCCGCCACGGGTGCTTCGGCCAAGGCCGTTGCAACCGAGTCCGAGGCTGCTGCCGAGGCGGAGGAGAACTGACATGACGATTGGCAAGGACCCCCGCGACATCATCATCCGACCCGTTGTGTCGGAGAAGAGCTATGGGCTCATGGATGAGGGCAAGTACACCTTCGAGGTGGACCCCCGTTCCAACAAGACTGAGATCAAGATCGCCGTTGAGCAGATCTTTGGTGTGAAGGTCGAGTCCGTGAACACGATCAACCGCAAGGGCAAGGCGCGTCGCACGCGCTTTGGCATGGGCAAGCGCAAGGACATCAAGCGCGCAATCGTCACCGTCGCCGGTGATGGCGTGATCGATGTCTTCAGCGGCCAGGCCAGCTGAGTAAGGGACAGGAACAATGGCTATTCGCAAGTACAAGCCGACGACGCCGGGCCGCCGTGGCTCGTCCGTCGCCGACTTCGTCGAGGTGACCCGTTCGGAGCCCGAGAAGTCGCTGGTTCGTCCGCTGAGCAAGAAGGGCGGCCGTAACAACACGGGCCGTATCACCACCCGTCACAAGGGTGGTGGCCACAAGCGTGCCTACCGCGTGATCGACTTCCGTCGTAACGACAAGGATGGCGTGCCCGCCACCGTTGCTCACATCGAGTACGACCCCAACCGCACCGCGCGCATCGCGCTGCTGCACTACGCGGACGGCGAGAAGCGCTACATAGTGGCGCCTGACCGCTTGAAGCAGGGTGACGTGGTTGAGTCGGGTTCTGCTGCTGACATCAAGCCGGGCAACAACCTGCCGCTGCGCAACATCCCCACGGGTACCGTTGTGCACGCGATCGAGCTTCGCCCGGGTGGCGGCGCCAAGATCGCGCGCTCGGCTGGCGCCTCGGTTCAGCTCGTCGCCAAGGACGGTCCCTACGCTCAGCTGCGTATGCCGTCCGGCGAAATCCGCAACGTCGATGCGCGTTGCCGCGCCACCATCGGTGAGGTCGGCAACTCCGAGCAGTCGAACATCAACTGGGGTAAGGCCGGCCGCATGCGCTGGAAGGGCAAGCGCCCGACCGTGCGTGGTGTCGTGATGAACCCGGTGGACCACCCCCACGGTGGTGGTGAAGGCAAGACCTCGGGTGGTCGTCACCCGGTCAGCCCCTGGGGTAAGCCGGAAGGCCGCACCCGTAAGGCCAACAAGGAAAGCGACAAGCTCATCGTGCGTCGCCGTCGTTCTGGCAAGAACAAGCGATAAGGAGCCTGACAGATGCCTCGTAGCCTCAAGAAGGGCCCCTTCGTTGACGGCCACCTTCAGAAGAAGGTGGACTCCCAGAACGAAGCGGGTACCAAGAACGTCATCAAGACCTGGTCACGCCGCAGCGTGATCACGCCCGATTTCCTGGGCCACACCTTTGCGGTGCACGACGGCCGCAAGCACGTCCCGGTGTTCGTCACCGAGTCGATGGTGGGCCACAAGCTCGGAGAGTTCGCTCCCACGCGCACGTTCCGCAGCCACGTCAAGGACGACCGAAAGGGCCGCCGCTAAGGCGCGCCCTGCATAAGGAGTACACAACATGGAAGCCAAGGCGCAGACGCGGTACCTCCGCGTGACCGCCCAGAAGGCACGCCGCGTGGTGAACCTGGTGCGCGGTCAGAACGCGGTTGAGGCCGCTGCCTCGCTCAAGTTCCAGCCGCAGGCGGTTGCCGCCGACGTGCGCAAGCTGATCGAGTCGGCAATTGCTAACGCCCGCGTGAAGGCCGATGCCGCCGGAGAGCGCTTTGACGAGCGCGAACTGGTCATCACCTCGATCACCGTCGACGAAGGCCCCACGATGAAGCGGATCCGTCCGCGTGCACAGGGCCGTGCCAACCGAATCAACAAGCGCACCAGCCACCTCAGCGTGACGGTCGCAACGCCTGTCAAGGAAGGGGCCAAGTAATGGGTCAGAAGGTCAACCCGCACGGCTACCGCCTGGGCATCACGACCGACCACCGTTCACGGTGGTTCGCCGACTCGACCAAGAAGGGCGAGCGCTACCGCGACTACGTGGACGAGGACGTCAAGATCCGTCGTCTCATGAAGCGCGACCTTGAGCGTGCAGGCGTGGCGAAGGTGGAGATCGAGCGCACCCGTGAGCGTGTGCGTGTCGACCTGCACACCGCACGTCCCGGCATCGTCATCGGTCGCCGTGGTGCGGAGGCCGACAAGCTGCGTGCCTCGCTCGAGAAGCTGACCGGCAAGCAGGTTCAGCTGAACATCCTCGAAGTGAAGAACGCCGAGATCGACGCGCAGCTTGTTGCTCAGGGCATTGCCGAGCAGCTCGCCTCGCGTGTCGCATTCCGTCGTGCCATGCGCAAGGGCATCCAGTCCGCGCTGCGTGCCGGTGCAAAGGGCATTCGAGTCCAGTGCTCGGGCCGCCTGGGCGGCGCCGAAATGTCGCGTTCGGAGTTCTACCGTGAGGGTCGTGTTCCGCTGCACACGTTGCGCGCCAACATCGACTTCGGTTTCTTTGAGGCCCGTACGACCTTTGGTCAGATTGGCGTCAAGGTCTGGATCTACAAGGGCGACATGACGGAGAAGGAGTGGGCTGCTGAGCAGGCTAAGGCTCCTCGTCCGCAACGTGGCCGTGGCGAGCGTGGCGGCGACCGTGGTGGGCGTGGCCCGCGTCGGGACGACGTTGCTCGTGGCCCCGAGGCTGCCGCCGCCCCTGCCGCTGAGGCCCCCGCGGCCGATGCTGGGAAGGAGAGCTAAGTCATGCTGATTCCTCGTCGAGTGAAGTACCGCAAGCAGCATCACCCGGGTCGTTCGGGTATGGCGACTGGCGGTACCGAGGTCACGTTTGGTGACTTTGGCATCCAGGCACTCGAGCCGGCCTATGTGACGAACCGTCAGATTGAGGCCGCTCGTATCGCCATGACCCGTCACGTCAAGCGTGGTGGAAAGGTGTGGATCAACATCTACCCGGACCGCCCGCTGACCAAGAAGCCTGCCGAGGTCCGCATGGGTTCCGGTAAGGGTTCGCCCGAGTGGTGGGTTGCCAACGTTAAGCCGGGCCGTGTGCTCTTTGAGCTTGCCGGCGTTCCCGAGGAGCTTGCCCGCGAGGCCATGCGTCGCGCGCAGCACAAGCTCCCCATGAAGACTCGCTTCATTACGCGTGAGGGTGGTGACATCTGATGTCGATCGGTTCCAAGAACCTCATGCCGACCGAGTTGGACGCCATGGAGGACGAGCGCCTTGTTGAGGAGCTCAAGAAGGCCAAGGCCGAATTGTTCAACCTGCGGTTCCAGTCGGCCACCGGTCAGCTGGAGAACCACGGTCGTTTGAAGGCCGTTAAGCGCGACATCGCGCGGATCTACACGATCCTGCGCGAGCGTGAGCTCGGTATCCGCACGGCTCCCACCGCGAAGTCGTAGGAAGAGGTAAGACACTATGTCGACTAAGCAGACCACGGAAGCTGCCGAGCAGCGCCCGTACCGCAAGACCCGTCGCGGCTACGTCGTGTCCAACAAAATGGACAAGACCGTCACCGTTGAGGTCGAAGACCGCGTGAAGCACGCCCTGTACGGGAAGGTCATGCGCCGCTCGTCCAAGGTCAAGGCCCACGACGAGTCCAACAGCGCCGGCATCGGCGACCTCGTGCTCATCATGGAGACCCGCCCGCTGTCAGCGTCCAAGCGCTGGCGTCTGGTGGAGATCCTCGAGAAGGCCAAGTAACCGTTCGTTCGACCAGGCTCGCGGAACTACGCCGCGAGAACCAGACGACAGGAGAGAAGAAATGATTCAGCAGGAGTCGCGACTGCGCGTCGCCGACAACACGGGTGCCAAGGAGTTGCTGTGCATCCGTGTACTCGGCGGATCGCATCGTCGCTACGCCGGCATTGGTGACGTCATTGTCGCCACGGTGAAGGACGCCATCCCTGGCGGCAACGTCAAGAAGGGCGATGTCGTCAAGGCCGTTGTCGTCCGCACCGTCAAGGAGACCCGTCGTCAGGACGGTTCGTACATCAAGTTCGACGAGAACGCTGCGGTGATTCTCAAGGGCAAGGAGACGGACCCCCGCGGTACCCGCATCTTCGGTCCTGTCGGGCGTGAACTGCGTGACCGACGTTTCATGAAGATCGTGTCGTTGGCTCCGGAGGTGATCTGATCATGGCGAAGATCAAGAAGGGCGACCTCGTTGTCGTCATCGCCGGGCGTGACCGTGGCCAGCAGGGCCGCGTGCTCGAGGTCCTCAAGGACAGCGACCGCGTGGTTGTTGAGGGCGTGCAGCGCATTCAGCGCCACATCAAGCCGGGAACGCGTCGCGACAACATGGAGGGCGGCATCGTCACCATCGAGGCGCCGCTTCACATCTCGAATGTGATGCTTGTTGACCCGGAGACCAAGAAGGGCACCCGTGTGGGCTACCGCACGGAGCAGGTCGAGCAAGATGGCCGTACGCGCACCAAGCGTGTGCGTATTGCCAAGCGCTCGGGTAAGGACATCGACTGATGGCGACCGACACGACGACGCCGCGTCTGAAGACCACGTACCGCGACCAGATCGTTGCGCGTCTGCACGAAGAGTTTGGCTACGCCAACATCATGCAGGTGCCCGGCCTGGTCAAGGTCGTTGTCAACATGGGTGTGGGCGAGGCCGCAAAGGACTCAAAGCTCATCGAGGGCGCGATTCGCGACCTCACCGCGATCACCGGTCAGAAGCCGCAGGTCACCAAGGCCAAGAAGTCCATCGCGCAGTTCAAGTTGCGCGAAGGCCAGGCCATCGGTGCCCACGTCACCTTGCGTGGCGACCGCATGTGGGAGTTCCTCGACCGTTTGCTGTCGACGGCGCTGCCTCGTATCCGTGACTTCCGCGGGCTGAGCCCCAAGCAGTTCGATGGTCGCGGCAACTACACGTTCGGCCTCACGGAGCAGTCGATGTTCCACGAGATCGACCAGGACAAGATTGACCGCGTGCGCGGCATGGACATCACCATCGTCACGTCCGCCACCAACGACGACGAGGGTCGCTCGCTGCTCACGCAGCTGGGCTTCCCCTTCAAGGAGAAGTAGCCATGGCGAAGACCGCCCTGAAGGTGAAGGCGTCCCGCAAGCCGAAGTTTCCGGTGCGCGCATACACCCGGTGCCAGCGGTGTGGACGTCCGCACTCCGTGTATCGCAAGTTCGGCCTGTGCCGCGTGTGCTTCCGTGAAATGGCGCACCGCGGCGAGCTCCCGGGCATCACCAAGAGCAGCTGGTAAACAACTACGCCACAGGTCCGCTTTCCAGCGGAAACCACGGCGAGGAAGAGTGACTCACTCATGACAATGACCGACCCGATCGCAGACATGCTGACGCGTCTGCGCAACGCGAACGCGGCGTACCACGAGCAGGTCTCGATGCCGCACTCCAAGATCAAGGCGAACATCGCCAAGATTTTGGAAGAGCAGGGCTACATCGTCGGCTCGTCCACCGCGGACGCCGAGGTGGGCAAGACCCTGACGCTGACGCTCAAGTACGGCCCCAACCGTGAGCGCGCCCTTGCTGGCGTGCGTCGCGTGTCAAAGCCGGGCCTGCGTGTCTACGCAAAGGCGAACAACCTGCCCAAGGTCCTCGGTGGCCTGGGCGTTGCAATTCTGTCCACTTCCTCGGGTCTGTTGACCGACCGCGAGGCCGAGAAGAAGGGCGTGGGCGGCGAAGTCGTCGCCTGGGTCTGGTAACCGGGAAAGGAGAGCACTGACAATGTCACGCATTGGTAAGTACC
Source organism: Actinomycetes bacterium (assembly GCA_023442845.1). GTDB lineage: Bacteria > Actinomycetota > Actinomycetes > Actinomycetales > Demequinaceae > Demequina. The sequence goes on from JAEZXC010000136.1 coordinate 36,783, forward strand.
CCGTTCCGGTTCCCTCCGGAGTGGACGTGAAGATTGACGGCTCCGACGTGACTGTCAAGGGCCCCAAGGGCACCTTGTCGCTCACGGTGAAGGAACCGATCATCGTGGAGCAGGTGGACGGCGAGATCGCCGTTAACCGTCCGAACGACGAGCGACTGAGCAAGTCGTTGCACGGCCTGACGCGCACCCTGATCGCCAACATGGTGACTGGTGTGACCGATGGCTATGAGAAGAAGCTCGAGATTGTCGGTACGGGTTACCGTGTCGCGCTCAAGGGCTCGTCGCTCGAGTTCGCACTCGGCTTCTCGCACCCTGTCGTCGTCGACGCCCCCCAGGGCATCACCTTCGCAGTGGAGTCACCCACGAAGTTCTCGGTGTCTGGCATCGACAAGCAACTCGTGGGCGAGACGGCCGCAAACATTCGCAAGATCCGTAAGCCTGAGCCGTACAAGGGCAAGGGTGTCCGCTACGCCGGCGAGCAGGTTCGCCGCAAGGCCGGAAAGGCGGGGAAGAAGTAATGGGTATCACGATCAAGGGCAAGGGAACCGGGATTGCGCGCAAGCGCCGTCACTTCCGCTTGCGCAAGAAGATCAGCGGCACGGCTGCGCGCCCCCGCCTCGTGGTGACGCGCTCCGCGCGCCACATGGTGGCTCAGGTGGTAGACGACACGCTCGGCAAGACCCTTGCCTCCGCATCGACCCTCGAGGCCGATGTGCGGGCACTCAAGGGCGACAAGACTGCCAAGGCCTCCAAGGTCGGTCAGCTTGTCGCCGAGCGGGCGAAGTCCGCTGGGGTCGAAGCCGTGGTGTTTGACCGTGGCGGAAACAAGTACCACGGCCGCGTCGCGGCGGTGGCCGATGGCGCCCGAGAGGGTGGCCTGGCCCTGTAGCCGGGACGAGGAGTGAAGGAAAGACATGGCTGAGAACAACTCGCGTCGTGGCGGTGGCCGCGGCGGTAACGAGCCCGAGAACAAGTTCATCGAGCGCGTCGTCACGATCAACCGCGTCTCCAAGGTCGTGAAGGGTGGTCGTCGCTTTAGCTTCACCGCCCTCGTTGTTGTGGGTGACGGCGAAGGCAACGTCGGCGTCGGCTACGGCAAGGCCAAGGAAGTGCCTGCGGCAATCTCCAAGGGTGTTGAGGAGGCGAAGCGTTCGTTCTTCCGCGTCCCCCGCATCCAGGCCACGATCCCGCACGCGGTGCAGGGTGAGGCCGCCGCTGGTGTCGTGTTCTTGCGTCCCGCAGCTCCCGGTACCGGTGTGATCGCCGGCGGTCCGGTGCGTGCGGTGCTCGAGTGCGCTGGCATTCACGATGTGCTGTCCAAGTCGCTCGGTTCTTCGAACGCCATCAACATTGTCCACGCGACCGTGGACGCGTTGAAGCGTCTCGAGATGCCGGAGGCCGTGGCGGCACGTCGTGGCAAGACCGTTGAAGAGGTGGCGCCCGCCATTTTGCTGCGCGCCCGTGCTGCGGGGGTGAAGTAATGCCTCGTCTCAAGGTGACGCAGAAGCGTTCCGAGATTGGTACCAAGCCTCAGCACCGCGAGACGTTGCGCTCGCTGGGACTGAAGCGTATTGGCGACATTGTGGTGAAGGAGGACCGCCCGGAGATCCGCGGCATGGTCCGTGCCGTAAGCCACCTAGTGACTGTGGAGGAGGTTGACTAATGGCTGAGGAGAAGAAGGAGGCCGCCGAGAAGGCGCCTGCCAAGAAGCCCGCTGCCAAGGCGTCGGCCGCAAAGACGTCCACGGCGAAGTCGACGACAGCGAAGGCTGCCGACAAGCCCGCCGCCGCGAAGAAGGCGCCTGCCAAGGCTGCCGACAAGGCCCCGGCCAAGCCGGCTGCTGAAAAGAAGGCGCCTGCCAAGGCTGCGGCCAAGCCGGCTGCCGAGAAGAAGGCTGCTGCTGACAAGGCACCGGCCAAGGCTGAGACTGCGGCTGCCGCCAAGGCGCCCGCGAAGTCGACTGCCGCTAAGGCGAAGGCAACGTCAGACGAGCCCAAGGTGACGACGCTCAAGATGCACCACCTGCGTCCTGCACCTGGTGCCCACACCCCCAAGACCCGCGTGGGTCGCGGTGAGGGCTCGAAGGGTAAGACTGCTGGTCGTGGCACCAAGGGCACGCACGCTCGCAACACAGTCTCGTCCGCCTTTGAGGGCGGCCAGACCCCGTTGCACATGCGCTTGCCCAAACTGCGTGGTTTCAAGAGCCCCTTCAAGGTGCGCTACCAGGTGGTCAACCTTGACCAGTTGGCAGAGCTGTTCCCCAAGGGTGGCAAGATCACCAAGGCCGACCTTGTCGACAAGGGCGCCGTCCGGGCGAACCAGCCCGTGAAGGTGCTGGGTGACGGGGACATCGCCGTCAAGGTGACCCTGGTGGATGCCGACGCTGTTTCGCGTTCCGCGAAGACCAAGATTGAGGCCGCTGGCGGCACTGTCAGCGAGGGCTAGGCTCATCGCGGGCCCGCATTTACGCGGGCCCGCGATACCGCCTTCATCGGAGGATTCATGCTTTCAGGCTTTCTGAGCGCGTTCCGCACGCCGGACCTGCGCAAGAAGCTGTTGTTCACGCTGGGCATGATTGGCATTTACCGTCTCGGTGTGTCGATCCCAACCCCGGGCGTCGATTACGGCGAGATTCAGGCGTGTCTGAACAGTACGTCCGAAACGGGCGGACCCCTCCAGATTCTTAACCTTTTCTCGGGTGGAGCCCTGCTCCAGCTGTCGATCTTCGCGCTCGGCATCATGCCGTACATCACCGCGTCGATCATGGTGCAGTTGCTGCGCGTGCTGATCCCTCGCTTCGAGACCCTCCATCGTGAGGGCGCCGAGGGCCAGGCGAAGTTGACGCAGTACACCCGTTACCTTGCGGTTGGCTTTGCCGCGCTGCAGTCCGCCTCGTACATCACGATGGCGCGCAACGGCCTGTTCTTCCCCAACTGCCCGCCTGTGATTCCAAACGACTCGTGGAACGTCATTGCCATCATGGTGCTGACGATGACCGCGGGAACCGTCTTCATCATGTGGCTCGGCGAGCGCATCACCGAACGCGGCGTCGGCAACGGTATGTCGTTGCTGATCTTCACGTCAGTTGCGGCGTCGTTCCCCGGCGCTGTGTCGCAGATCTGGAACTCGTCGGATCGCGTGCGCAACCTCTTTGTGGTGCTCCTCGTGTTGTTGGCGGTCATCGCCGCCGTCGTGTACGTCGAGCAGTCGCAGCGGCGCATCCCGGTGCAGTACGCCAAGCGCATGGTGGGACGTCGCATGCTGGGTGGCTCGTCCACCTACATTCCGCTCAAGATCAACATGGCGGGTGTGATCCCGGTGATCTTCGCGGCGTCGCTGCTCCAGTTGCCGTACGTCATTGTGCAGTTCCAGGGACAAAACCCCGACGGTTGGGTGCTGTGGGTACAGACTCACATCACTGACCCGGCGGCACCGCTGCACATTGCGATCTACGTGTTGCTCATCGTCTTCTTTGCGTACTTCTATACGGCGATCACGTTCAATCCAACTGAAGTGGCCGACAACATGAAGAAGTACGGCGGCTTTGTGCCGGGCATCCGGCCGGGCAAACCGACCGCCGACTATCTCGACTATGTGCTGTCGCGCATCACTGCGGCCGGGTCGACATATCTGGCGATCGTTGCCCTCATTCCATCGATCACGTTGGCGATGCTCGGGCTCAATGCGCAGATCCCATTGGGTGCGACAACAATCCTCATTCTTGTGGGCGTTGGTCTCGACACGGTCAAGCGCATTCAGTCGCAACTCGAACAGCGTCGATACGAAGGGTTCCTCCGGTAATGCGTCTTGTCCTCGTTGGCCCGCCTGGAGCGGGGAAAGGTACGCAGGCTGTGCGCCTTGCCGAGCACTACGGTGTGCCTGCAATCTCGACGGGAGACATCTTCCGAGCAAACGTCAAGAACGAGACGGAACTCGGACGCAAGGCCCAGGAGTACATGAACGCTGGCGCGCTGGTTCCCGATGAGGTGACCAATGCGATGGTGAAGGACCGCCTCGCACAGGACGATGTGACAAACGGCTTCTTGCTCGACGGCTATCCTCGCAACCCCGATCAGGCGGTTGAACTCGACTCGATGCTCGCAGAATTCGGTCAGTCCCTCAACGCGGTTCTCGAGATCACGGCCGACCACGACGTGGTGACGGAGCGCCTCCTCAACCGCGCGAAGATCGAGGGCCGTGCTGACGACACAGAAGAGGTCATCCGCGCCCGCCTGCGCGTTTACGACGAGTCGACCGCACCCCTTGCTGCGTTCTATGCGCAGCGGGGCCTGTTGACGAGCGTCGACGGCATCGGGGACATCGATGAGGTCACTGCTCGAATCCTGGCCGCACTTAACGCGAGATAGCGATGGCTCGGGGCGTTGAGCTGAAGTCACGTGCTCAGATGCGCGTGATGGCTCGCTCGGGGAGCATCACCGCAGACGCTCTCGCTGCGGCATCGGCCGCTGTCGTGCCGGGCACGACGACAGCAGCTATCGATGCAGCTGCGCGTCGCGTCATCGAAAGCGCTGGCGCGACGTCAAACTTTCTTGGATATCACGGCTTTCCCGCTGTCACCTGCGTATCCGTCAATGACGAAGTGGTGCATGGCATCCCGGGCGACAGGGAGATCGCCGAAGGCGATGTCGTGTCAATCGATTGCGGTGCCGTCGTTGACGGGTGGCATTCGGATTCCGCTGTCACCGTCATCGCGGGAGCAGCACGCGGGGGACAAGACGCCCACTTGGTGAAGAGCACGCGGGACGCCCTGTGGGCGGGGATTGCGGCCCTTGCGACGGCGCAGCGACTCGACGCGGTCGCTGCCGCAATCGAGGATGTGGCCGACGCCGCCGGTCTCCACCCGTTGCTCGGTTTCGTGGGCCACGGCATTGGCACCGCGATGCACCAGGCCCCAGATGTGCTCAACTACCGCACAAAAGGTAAGTCGCCGCGGGTGAAGCCAGGGATGTGCCTGGCCATTGAGCCGATGTTCGTCATCGGCACGGGTGACTCGAACGTTCTCGACGACGGCTGGACCGTGGTGTCGGCTGACGGGTCACGCGCCGCGCACTGGGAGCACAGCGTTGCCATCCACGAGGACGGCATCTGGGTGCTGACGGCACCCGACGGCGGGGCGCGTGAACTGGCCTCCCGCGGCGTCACCCCCGTCGCTCCGTAGCTACAGCGCTGGTGCCCCCCTTATTGGGGGCAAAAGTATGGTGGTTACCAGGGATTTCGCCGCATTTCGTGTGGACATTCTCACAATTGACGCGAAAAACTAGCGCGCCGAGATGTCCGAAATGTATCAATGAGAGCGAGACCACACAGGAGGGCACCTGGTGACGGTCGGCAAAGCCGGCGCGAAACC
>JAEZXC010000001.1 GCA_023442845.1 Actinomycetes bacterium
GGTTGGGGGATGCGGAGGCTCGCACTGTCCCTGGTGAGCCTCCATAACTATGTGTGGAGGTCGGTGTGGTTTCCGTCGAGGTGTGGTCCGATGTCGCCTGCCCGTGGTGCTACCTGGGCAAGCGTCGGCTTGAAAAGGCCATCGAAGCGTCGGGCCTTGACGTCGACGTTCGTTACCGCAGCTTTCAGCTTGACCCCACCATCCCGCACGGTCAGCACATGCCTCACGCGGAACTCATGGCAAAGAAGTTTGGCGCGTCGGGTGCTCAGATCGAGCAAATGAACCAACGGCTTATCGAACTCGGTGCCGCGGAGGGTCTCGAATATCGCTTCGATCTGTACGTCCAGGCGAACACGCGAGACGCGCACCGCCTCTTGCATTTCGCATATGAGCGGAATCTCGGTGTCGAACTGAAGGATCGTCTGTTGCGAGCCCAGTTCACTGAAGGTGCGCTCGTTGACGACGTCGACACCCTCGTCGCGTTGGCGGCTGAGGTTGGCCTCGACGCGATCGAGGCTCGAGCGGTGCTCGCCTCCGATGCGTACGACGCTGCCGTCCAGGCCGACATCGACGAGGCCAAGTCGCTGGGTGCGAACGGCGTGCCGTTCTTTGTCTTCGATCGCCGCTTCGCGGTCTCCGGCGCTCAGTCCGTCGATGTCTTCGAAGAAGCCCTGCGTCAGTCCTCCGAGGCCGCCGAACTCTAGCGTCGGCGTCGGCCATGCCCTTTCGCGAGCGGTGGAGCTGACGCTACGGTGAGCGCGTGGACATCGGCGTACTCACCGTAGTGACCGCCGTTCTTGCCGCGCTTGCGATCAGGGCGTGGTTTCGCTCCTATCGCCGACCGAAGTTCACGTTTACCGGGCCACCGCGATACACGTGGCCGGCGGTGCTCACTGGTGTCGCGCTTGTCGCAGGCGCATTTGAGGTGGGCCATCACATGCGCCAGGACCTTGCGACCGACGCGCTTCACGCCGTGACGGATGTGGACGGTGCGCACGCAGATTGCTCGCGCTTCACCGAGGAACTGTTCAATATCAGCCAGTACCAGGGCTACGTCTACTACGACGGCTCGAATGCGGCGCATTTGCGGCGGAACGTCTGCCACGATCTCTGGACATACGCGCACGGAGGGCAGGCAAATCCGTCCCGCTCGGAGATCCTGGCGGTCCATATCGTCACGCATGAGGCGATGCACATCAATGGGCTTCGCAACGAGGCCGAGGCCGAATGCACGGCCGTCCAGCTCAATCACCTCGTGGCGGAGGAGTTGGGCGCGTCTCCCACCCAAGCGCGCAAACTCCAGACGCAGTACTACGAGTTGTATTACCCCAACCAACGCTCGGATTACGTCTCGGGCGCGTGCAGCGCAGACGGCACGATGGACATCGATGCTGAGCGAACTGAGTTCCCCTGAGCGGTCCGGTGGGCCGCTCGAACGCGACCGGGCGGCGTGCCTAGACTTCGACTGTGCCGACGCTGTACGTCCTCACCGGGCTTCCGGGCGCTGGGAAGTCGTTTCGCGCGCAGTCCATCATCGACGCCACCGGAGCCGTGCACGTCGACATGGATAGCGCGATGCGCGAGCGGGGGATCAGCATCGTTGACTACGACGCTCGGTTTGCCATGCAGCCTGAGGTCGAGGCGCGCATCGCCCCGCTTCTCGCCGAGGGCGCGTCCGTGGTCGCCGAGTTTGGCTCGTGGACCCGAGACGAACGTGACCGCCTGCGCGGCCTGGCCGCAGCGTCGGGCGCTCGCACTGAACTCCACTGGGTCGACGCGCCACCCGAGGAGTGCATCCGCCGCCTGATAGAGCGGGGCGGCGAGGGGGTCGAGATGCTCACCATGCTCATTAACGAGTTCGCGCCTGAGGGTTATGAGCGGCCGACGCGTGACGAGGGTGCGCAGTACGACGCGTACGTGGCGCCGGGGGATGAGTGGGGGCGTGGGGCCTGAGTGGCGGCCCTACATCGCCACAGCAGGGCGTAAGGGTCGATCTGGGCACCGAATTCGGCCCTCAGACCCTGCCACGGCGCTGGGGAGCGATGCGTTCGTGGCGCCGGTGGTCGAGTGGTCGGCGGCTGGGTAGTCGCTTATGACGAGGCGAGGGCGCCCGAGTACACCTGCCAAGCGAGGGCTGTCTTGGCGACGAGGCTGAGCACGATGTACGCGCGCTCGCCGCGCAGGTAGTTCGACCACTTGCCCTTGGCGCGGTACTGGAGCCACTGGACCACGGCGAAGCAGTTGAAGAACACGAAGAGCGACACGATGATCCCCCACACAAAGCCGGGCACGGTCACATCGCTTTCATTACCAGGGCCGATGAGGTGGATCGCAATGACAATCCACGGGACGCTGCCCATGATCGAACCGAAGATGAACGGGAGCAGGTCGCCATCGCCGGGCTTCGCGTAGCGCTCCTGGAGCCAGCCGAAGAGGATCATCGCCGCATTGACGAAGAACAGACCGGTGAGGGCGGCGTAATCGGCGATGCCGTTGAGCTGCAGGATCAGCACGATCATGATCGAGGACGACATCGAGTACTCGACCCACCTGAAGGTGTTGCGGCTCTCCCGCAGGCCAGCCGTGTACCGGCCAAAGGCGGCCGGCGTGATGATGAGGAAGTGGAAGAACGCGGAGATGAGAAGGAAGCCCGCCACTGCATGGCCGATGTTGATGGAGAACAGCGTGGTCGGTTCGCCAAACTCGTCCGATCCGGGCGGGCCGTTGAGGTAGGTCGCGCGGACGGGTAGGGATGCGTTGTTGGCGAGGATAAGGATCGCGACGAACGAGGCCAGGTGGAGCAGACCGGCAATCAGATTGAAGGGGCGAAGCTTGGCAAGCGCGGCGTCCATGCGGGTCTCCTTGGCGTTCGGCGGTGAACGAGGTGCTGATGTCGCTCGACAGCCCGGGCTCAGTGCCAATTCCCGTGAGGCGCCGTGCGTGCTCCGTGCTCCCAGCAGGGCGTGCGGGTCGATTCGGGTACGCAAATCGACCCTCAGACCCTGCCAGGGCACGGGACGGTGACGCTAGCGTTGCCGCAGTTACGTCCG
>JAEZXC010000014.1 GCA_023442845.1 Actinomycetes bacterium
CGCCGTGAGCGACAGCGAGCTGGGCGCCGTCCGCGAGCGCGAGGCGCCCTCCGCACTCATCCGGCGCAACATCGTCACGGGCGCCACGGCGATGCTCACCCGCGACCTCCTCGAGCCGGCCCTGCCCATTCCGGACGGCTTCATCCATGACGAATGGCTCGCTTTCATTGCAGCTGCTCTCGGGACACTTGAAGTGGAGACCACACCGCTCATCGACTACCGGGTGCACGGCAGCAACCAGATCGGCGTGCCACCCAGTTCGCTGTGGGGCCAGGTCCGGGTCGCGATGCGCGCCCGCCGCAGTCGCTACGGAGTCCTCGGTGGCCGAGCCCGCGTACTTCGCGAACGCCTCGCCCACCACGTACCGCCCGCAAGCGAAGAAACCCTCACCCTCCTTGACGAGAAGGCAGCCTTCGAAGACGCTCGCGCCCACATGCCCGCGTTCTGGCCAGCACGCCTACCGGGCATCTTCAAGCGCTACCGACGCGGTGACTACGCGCGCTTCACGCACCGCCCCGAGTTGGAGCGCTTCAGGGACCTCATACAGCCCATGTAGCACCCCATTTACGCCCTCGCACGCAACAGCGGTATGGTGTCTGCACACGACAGGGGAGCGCTTCGCCGCAAGGCAAGAGCGCTGAGAGTGCGGACAAGCCGCAGACCCTCGAACCTGATCCGGCTCGAACCGGCGTAGGGAGTCGAGTCTCGTCCCCTCCTGACCTAGGAGGAATCATGAAAGTCTCATTTGCCATCTCTGTTGCCGCGGCAGGCGCGCTGCTACTGGGCGCCTGTTCGAGCGGGAGCGATGCCCCGGCGTCGTCCGCTACGGCGGCAAGCACAGGGGCCGACGCTGCCCCCGCCGCGGGCGGCTCCGTCACCGTTCTCGTTTATGACAGCTTCGCGCTGCCCGACGACGTGATCGCTGACTTCACGGCCACCACCGGCATTGATGTCACCTTTGAACCCGTTGGCGACGCAGGCGTGCTGACGAACCAGATTTCGCTCACTGCGGGCGCGCCGCTGGGCGATGCGGTCTACGGCATCGACAACACGTTCGCGTCGCGGGCCATCGCATCGGGGGCGCTGGCGGACTACGTCTCGCCACACGCGGTCGAGTCCGTTGATGGCAAGTTGACGGCCATCGACTTCTCGGACGTGTGCTTCAACATCGACCTCGCCGCATTTGGCGCGGACACCCCGGCCCCCGCCACGCTTGACGATCTCCTCGACCCTGCCTACGCAGGCCAGGTGTCGGTGTCCAACCCCACGACATCGTCACCGGGCCTCGCCCTTCTCCTCGCGACGTACGCGACCTACGGCGAGGGCTGGGCCGACTACTGGCGCCAGCTCCGGGACAACGATCTCAAGGTGACCGCTGGCTGGTCCGACACGTACTTTGTCGACTTCTCCGCCCCCAACTACGGCGGCGACTATCCCATCGTTCTCAGCTACGCGTCGTCCCCTCCGTCCGAAGTGATCGATGGCGAGCCCACCACGGCCGCCCTGCTCGACACGTGCTTCCGCCAAACGGAATACGCAGGCGTGCTGGAAGGCGCTGAGAATCCGGAGGCCGCGCAGGCCGTCGTCGACTGGCTCCTCAGCGACGCCGTCCAGAGCGCGCTGCCGGGCAGCATGTACGTCTACCCCATCTCCCCCACGGCCACGATTCCTGCCGAGTGGGAGCAGTTCGCTCCGCTGGCCGATGACCCAGTCATCATGGACCCGGCGGACATCGACGCAAACCGCGACCGCTTGCTGCGCGAGTGGACCGAGATTGTGATCGAGGGCCGCTAAGCCAATGCCTCCCATTGCACGGCGCGGGACCGTTGCGGCAATCGCCGCGGCGGTCCCCGTCGTGTTCTTGGGAGCTTTCTTTGTGTGGCCGCTCATTGCGACGGTGCGGCGCGCCGTGCTTGGCGGCTCGCAGGAGGGTGCCGGGGTGTCGGCTCGCAGCATTGTCGACGCCGCCGGGACGACGCTGTGGCTGGCAGGCGCTGGCACGGTGCTAACGCTCGCGGTGGGCCTACCAGCGGCCTGGGCGCTCTATCGCCGACGCTGGCCGGCCTCGCGCGTCATCGCGGCGGCACTCACAGCTCCCTTTGTCTTACCTACTGTGGTGGTGGCGCTCGCCTTCCTCACTCTCCAGCGAGACATGATCCCGGCACTCGGCGCGCGCCATGGCCTGCCCGCGATCGTTGCCGCCCTTGCGTTCTTCAATGTGGCGGTGGTGTTGCGAACGGTGGGCCCAGCGCTTGAAGGCCTCGACGAGCGCCTTGTCGCAGCAGCGCGCACTCTTGGCGCCTCCCCTGCTCAAGCAACGCGGCGCGTCATCTGGCCCGCTGTGCGTCGGTCGGTGGGCGGCGCCGCTGCCATCACGTTCTTGTTCTGCTCCACCTCCTTTGCGATCGTCCTCGTGCTCGGCGGCACCCGCATCCAGACCCTTGAGACCGCCGCGTACCTTGAACTCACCGCCTTCTTCGACCTCCGCAGCGCCGCGCTCATCGCTCTCATCCAGGCCTGCCTCGTTGCGGCGGTTGCCGCGGGGGTGAGCGTGCTCACGCGGGCGCCAGCGCGCGCCGCGACTCAAGCAGCACCCATGCGCCCGCGAGCGCTCCGTGCACACGCCCTCACCATTTCCGTCGCCTTGGCACCCGCCCTTGCTCTTGTCGTGTTGCCGATCTCCGCGCTCGTTCACCGCTCGGTGCGCGTTGGCAGCGCCTACACCCTTGACGCGTACCGCAACCTCTTCGGCACCGGCGCAACCGCCTTGCGCGACTCCGTTGTCACCTCACTGTGGATTGCGCTCGCGGCCGCCATCACCGCCTTTGTTGTCGCCGTCGCCGCCGTGACCGCAGCAGCCCTGCACCCGCGCGCCCGCTGGGTGCGGGC
>JAEZXC010000042.1 GCA_023442845.1 Actinomycetes bacterium
TCGACGTTGTCGCGGCCGGGGTGGCGGGCTCAATGGTTGGCGTTATCGGTGCATGGCTGAGCCGAGACGACATGCCTCCGGCGGCGGACGCCGCGCAGTGGATATGGGCCGTTGTGTTGGGGCCGCCTACGCCTCCTGCGCGGTAGATTCGCATCGTGCCTGCTGTTCGCGTACCTCTCCACCTACGTTGGGCCGATCTCGACGCCTACGGCCACGTCAACAACGCTGCAATTGTTGGCCTGCTTGAACAGGCCCGCGTGCTCGCCTTCTGGAACGACGCGGACCCGGTCCTGCCGCCGCTCACGGCCGACGCTTCGACGTGGGTGCTCGTCGCAAACGTCGAGGTGACGTATGTGAAGCCGATTGACCACCGCACTGAGCCGATTACGGCTGAACTGTCGATCACGAAGGCCGCCGGAGCAACCTTCGTCATCGCGTACCGCCTCCTCGTCGATGAGGTTGAGTGCGTGCGCGCAAGCACCACGATGGCGCTGGTAGATGCCGCGACGGGTACACCAACGCGCATGACCGCCCACTTACGCGAGCGACTTCTCACCTACGGGGACTAAGTCCCGGCGCCTAGGCCCTTTCCCGGGACCCCAACCGGGACTCTAGGACCCCATCTCGGCGCAAAGCGGCACGTACCGTCGGTATATGCGCACTCTGCCCGAGACGGTCGACACCCACGCCGACGCCGCCGTGCACAAAATCGAGCTCTTGCGAACGCCCACACGCTTCGTCGTGTCCGCCCTCCTTGCTGGAATGTGGATTGGCGTGGGCGACGTGCTCATGTGGTCCGCGGCAGGCCCCTTCGTTGCACAGGGCAATCCCGCCGCCAAGCTCATCGCGGGCGCGGTGTTCGCCGCCGCGCTCACCATCATCGTGTTCGCGGGATCGGAACTCGCCACGTCCGCCATGATGATCCTCCCGATGGGCGCCGCCCGGCGCGTCATCACGTGGTGGCAGGCAGGCGGCGCGCTACTCGCCGTGTTCTTTGGCAACATGCTCGGATCCTTTGCCTTTGCGTGGGTCATCATCCAAACCGGCGTTCTTAACCATGGCGCCGCCCAGGAGTACTGGATGAGTTACCTGGCCGGCAAGCTTGACCTCACAGCGGGCCAACTGTTCTGGCGTGGAGTGCTGTGCAACGTGCTCGTGTGTGGCGCGATCTGGGCAGCAGGGCGCCTGCGGACCGAGGCAGGCAAGGCCATCATCATCTTCTGGTGCGTGCTCGCCTTTGTTGCCTCCGGCTTTGAGCACGTGGTCGCCAACATGACGACCTTCGCCCTCGCGCTCTTGGGCGGGGGAGTGGATGTCACGTGGGGGCAGTTCGCGACGAACATGGGTGCCGTGGGCCTTGGCAACCTCGTGGGCGGATGCGTCGTTATCGGTTTCGCCTATACCCACGTGGCCGGGCGCTTGAGCGGCCCCCGTGCCGTAGCGTCGGCCGCTGGTCTTGCGACGTCGGACCGTGACGTGTCCGTGGCCGCACAACCTGCCGACGCTGAACCCGCCGACGTTCTGGCAGCCTGAGCGGGGTTCGCCGCGAGAAGAAGCCCTGGGCAGCGTCGGACGGGCCAGGTAGACTGGGCCCATAACTGCACAGGGGATGATCGGTTTCGACGTGTGTTTACATCGCAGGAGAAGCGGGCCAAGGATGCTGGGTTATCTTGTCAACGCCCCCAGCAAACCAATAGGTGCCGATTCCAAGCGCACCGACTTCGCCCTCGCTGCCTAAGCGAGCCCCGAAGTCCGTCAGCCTAGGTTTGTTCTCGACCTAGTTCCTGGCGTCATCTAGAGAACTTGCTGGCCGCCGGCGTCACGGCGGCGGCCGGGACTTTCACCGTGACTGGGCCTACTCCCAACTCGCCTGATAGCGGGGAGGGGCCGAGAAATACTTCTTCAGGCTGCGCCCGGAGAAGACCTGCCTTTGAACATGCGGACGCGGGTTCGATTCCCGCCATCTCCACCAAGCAATCAGAAACCCCGGAATTCCGGGGTTTCTGTCGTTTAAGGCGCGTCCCTCTGACTCATTACGTGAGGCTGGGAGGTGGCCCAAAGTGATGTTCCCACTGGCCAGTGACCTGGCGGCTCGTGGGGTACCCGTCACCGTATCCTGTTGGGTTCCCAACGATACCCAGGAAGCCACCCAGCCCCGAGCGGCCTAAACCCGAACCGACACCAAGATTTGCACCAGACCGATTTACGTGGCTTTAGGTGTCTAGTAGATCTGGCTTTAGTTGCGCGATTGGTACAGCTAGCATCCGTAACCCTGCAGCATAGGAGCAAAATGAGCGCTGATCACTCTGTGGACGCAGCTGACGCTGAACGCGCCCACCTTCTCGAATCACGCAAGCAGCAGCTCCAGGATCTCGTCCTCAACGATCCGGGCTTAACAAGTGTTGTTGTTTTCGGTTCAAGCACCGAGGCGGCGAAGCACCGTCGGGATCGCTGGTCGGATTTGGACGCGAACATCTTCATTAGCGACGACGCTGCCGGTGCCGCGGCAAAAGCGTCATGGCCGTTTCTGCCGGATGCAGATGCGGTTGTTTTGCGTGCTCGTGAGGGTGAGAACGGTGGGGTAGTGCTCTGGCGTGACGGAATGATCTGTGAGTTCGGCGTTGGAGCGCCTTGGCCGATTCAAGACGAAGCCCGCGAAGTGCTGGTGGATGGCGGTGACCTCAATCTTGTCGGGAGCCCCGATCTGCCGAACGCGGCCGACCAGTTTGGCCTGTTCTTGGCGAAGCTCTTGATTGGCTATGGCCGGGTGGCGCGGGGCGAAACGCTCGCCGGCAACGCGGTGATGAGGTGCTATGCAGTAACAGCCCTGGCTGAGACGCTCCGCCAGGTATTGGCACCGGATGGTGCGCGCAGCCCATTTGACCCGCTCCGCAGGATCGAACAATCACTGCCACACCTAGCCGCTGAAATCGCCGAACTGCAGGTGGCTGAGCCAATGCGTTTTGCTTTGGGCGTGCTTGATCTTGCCGAGTCGGCGCTGCGAGGTTGGCCCGAGTTTCAAGGCGAAGCCTGGCAAGTGGTGCGTAACGAGATCACCGGCAACCCGATCTAGTCCTATGTGCCTTGGCGGCGTCCTCGATTGCCCGGGCAGCTGTCAACCTTGTTCACAAGTGAAATGTGTGAGCCGAACGTGATTCATGGTGCCCGCTCACACGCACTGCGCGCGATAGCGGCACCGAGGTGCTCGTCGAGCCTGACAGTCTCAACGGGCTTGAGGCTGTGTGTGCTGCCCGGTGCCAGCACATCCAATCGGTGGCCCGATCGCGCGTCAGCGCGCAGAGGGGCAACGTGGGGGCTGTGGTGCTGCGCCACGTGCGAAATGCGGTTGCGGCGCTCATCGACGCATGACACTGCGCTGCTTGTCGGCGCATGACATCGCCGAGGTTGTCGCATTCTTGGCGGGGCCCGCCCGCTGGATCAACGGCCAGGTGCTCTTCGCCAACGGAGGCCTGGCCTAACGAGCGGAGCGACCCGCGCCGCCCCAGCGTCGGCCGCTCCCTTAGCGCCAGCGTCGGCCGCTCCCCACCGCTCCCCACCGCTCCCCACCGCGCCAGCAGGGCGTACGGGTCGATTCTCGACTCAAATTCGACCCATACGCCCTGCTGGGAGCGGGAGCGGGAGTGGGGGCGGGAGCGGGAGCGGGAGTGGGGGCGGAGGTGGAGGGGGAGGGGGAGGGCGAGAGCATGCGCTCGCAACACAGAAAGGCCCCGGACGTGTGGTCCGGGGCCTTTCTGTGTTCGGAGGTTTTGCTACCGCACCAGATCGTGGCGCTGCAGGCTTTCCTTCTCCTGCTTCTTGAAGAGGTTGAAGCGGGGAAGGAACTTATCCCAGTCAATGATGTGGGAGTCAATCTCGGGTCCGTCGATGCAGGCGTGCTTGCGCACCACCTTGCCCTCAATCTCGACCGGCACCATGCAGGCCCCGCACATACCGGTCGCGTCCACCATGATCGAGTTGAGGCTCGCCGTGGTGTGCACGCCGTAGGGCTTTGATAGGTCGGACACGGCGCGCATCATGAACGGCGGGCCGATGGTGACGATCTCGGCGATCGGACGGCCGACGCCGGCCTTGTTGTCGTCGAGCATCTTCTCGAGCGGGCCGGTCACGAATCCTTCGTAGCCAAGACTGCCGTCGTTGGTCGTGTAGACCACGTCGAGCAGGTCGCCGAACCGGGCCTTCAACTCGTCAACTCGTTCACCCTCACCGGTCCAGAACATGAGGTCCTTGGTGCGGAAGCCCGCGATGAGGGTGACGTGATTGCCACGCTCAAGGTGGGTGCGGGCGATGGGGTAGACCGGGGGAAGGCCGAGGCCGCCCGCAGTGAAGACGACAGTCTTGTCGGGTCCGTGGTCGACCACGTGGCTCGGAAGGCCCAGCGGCCCGGCCACGCCGGCCAACCTCTCTCCCACTTCCATGCGGTTCATGAGGATCGATGAGGTGCCCATCGCCTGCACCACGAGGCAGATCGTGCCAGCCTCCTTGTCCCAGTCCGCCAACGTCAGCGGGATCAGTTCCCCGCCTTCCCACGGCAGGACACGGACAAACTGTCCGGCCTGAGCGGAGTCGGCGATGAC
>JAEZXC010000062.1 GCA_023442845.1 Actinomycetes bacterium
AGGTCGACCTTGAGGTGGCCGTACATCTTGCCTTCGTACTCAGCCGCGATATCCGCGATCGGCTTGCCCGTGAACGCGGAGTAGATGGTGAGCAGGTTCGAGATTCCCGGCTTCTTTTCTGGGTCAAATGCAATGACCGTGTCGGTGTCGGTAACAGCAGACTTAATGCGCTTCGCAATCGTCTTCGGGTCATCGAGGATGTCAATGATGCCTGCGGGGCTCGATGCGGACTTCGACATCTTCGCGGTCGGATCCTGAAGGTCGTAAATCTTGGCGACCTCCTTGACGATGTGCGGCTCAGGCACCACGGCGGCGCCATCACCGAGACGTGAGTTGAGGCGCTGGGCAAGGGTGCGCGACAACTCGAGGTGCTGGCGCTGATCCTCGCCGACCGGCACCACATGGGTGTCGTACAGGAGAATGTCGGCCGCCATGAGGATCGGGTACGTGAACAGACCCACGTTGGTGCCGGACTCGCCCACCTTTGCCGACTTGTCCTTGAACTGCGTCATACGGGCGGCCTCGCCCATGCCGGTGAAAGTGGCGAGGATCCACGCGAGTTCGGCGTGCTGCGCCACGTGCGACTGCACAAAGAGAACCGAACGTGCGGGATCCACCCCTGCCGCAAGGTACTGCGCCGCCGTGACGCGCGTTCGCCGCGCAAGCTCGACCGGGTCGGGGGCCACGGTGAGCGCGTGAAGGTCAACAACGCAGTAGATCGCGTCATGCGTGTCTTGGAGAGCGACCCACTGAGTCAGCGCACCCAAGTAGTTACCGAGGTGGAGAGAGCCCGATGTCGGCTGCATGCCCGAGAAAACGCGCTGAGTCATGGGGTCATTGTTCCAAACTCTCAGGGCACCGCGTTCCTCGCACGCTCGCGGTAGGCGTGGCCGACGCTCAGGTTGCCTCAGGATCAAAGGGCGCGCCGTCAGCCAAGCCCACCGTCTCGACCGGCAGCGACGACCTGCGCTCGCGACGGGTGCCCAACACCCCGGTACCGGCGTTGCCCGACGCTACTGCGGCAACAGATGCGGTGCCGATGGTGGGCGTCGCGTCGTCGTCAAACAGCGCGTCACGCACGATGCGCCGAGGATCGTACTGGCGGGGGTCGAGCGCGTCCCAATTGACGTCATCGCCCCATTCTTCACGGAGCGCCTGCTGGCCGTCGGCGACGATGCCACGCACCCGGCGCACGAGTGAACGCAACCCCCGCACATATTCGGGCAACCTCTCCGGACCCACCAAGATCACCGCGAGCACCGCAATGATGAGGAACTCGGCTCCGTTGATGTCGATCACGCCCCTATTGTGACGGGTCGTCGCCCGAACCGTCATCCAGGGTGCCGTCCGCGAAGTCGAGGTCACCAAGCACACCGAGCGTGACGTCGAAGTCAAGCTCCTTGCCGTCCCGGTCCACGGTGAAGGTCATCGTGTCTCCAGGCGCGTTCGAGCGGATGATGACAATCGCGGTATTTGACTCCGCAACCGGGACGCCATCGATGCGAATAATGACGTCACCCTCCTGCATCCCGGCAACATCCGCAGGGGAACCGGGAACGATGCCGACTCCGCCATTGCTGAACTGCGAGGAATCAGCGATGCGCACGCCACGGCCTAGGTACGTGCGGTCGAGTTGAGCGCCGATGGCGGGCACTTGGGCGCTTCCAGTAGCGATGAGCTCCTCGGCAACGCGGCGCGCCTGGTTGGACGGGATCGCGAAACCGAGGCCAACCGATCCCGCCCCGCTGATGCGCGTCGCCCCGGGCAAGGCCGCGATGGCGCTGTTGATGCCGATGACTTCCGCCTTCATGTTGAGAAGAGGGCCACCGGAGTTGCCGGGGTTGATGGCAGCGTCAGTCTGAATCGCCGCCATGTACGCCGGGGTTCCGTCCGCCTGACCCGTGGTGACAGGGCGGTTGACAGCAGAGACGATGCCCGATGTGACGGTCGCGTCAAGACCCAAAGGCGACCCAACAGCTACCACCTGCTCGCCCACCACCATCGCGTCCGAGTCGCCAAGTACAAGCGGCGTTAGTCCAGTCGCGTCGACCTTGATTACGGCAAGGTCGTAATCGGGCGAGCTGCCAATGACCGTGGCAGACCGCACTTCGCCGTCGCTGAAGAGCACTCTGTCAATCGAATCGGCGCCCTCGACGACGTGGTGGTTGGTGAGAATGTAGCCGTCCTCACGAATGATGAGCCCCGAACCGGTCGAGGCGCCGCTCTCGGTGGCCGTCTGGATCTGCACAACTGACGGCAGCACGGCCTCGGCAACCGCCGGGATCGATCCCTCTACGGGGGCATCGTCACCTGAGCTCACCGACACAGGCAGCGTGACGGGCTGGCCGCCGTTGCTGTCTGCGGGGCCCCACTCTTGCCACGCCGCCGCACCTCCGACGCCGCCGGCAAGACCGAGCACGAGCGACATCCCAGCAATTGCGGCGACCGTACGCGCGCGGGGGCGCGGATGCACGGGGGGACGGGGCAACGGCGAAGGCACGATGTATTCGGCCTCGGCGTCGTCCGATGGTGCTGGCGGGCCAAAAAGGTCTTCCAGCGACCCTGGCCGGGGCTCCGGCACCGTCGTCGACACCTCGTCAGGCGCCTGAGCATCGACGTCAGTCTGAACGGGCCCAGCGTCACCAGACGGGCGCAGTGGTTCCTCGGGGGACGCGAATTGTGACATGCCTACTCCTAGTCCAACAGTGCGTCGGCGAGCGCCTCAAAGCCACCGGAGACGCGCTCCACGAAGCCTGGCTCGTCCACTGACGGAAACTCTTCGGCGACACCCGTGAGTTCCGCAAGCGCGCATTCGCACGACAACGCAATAACGACATCGCCTGTCTGCCACACAACCGACGACGTCGCGCCGTCACTCAGCACGTACAGTTGCTCGCCGCTTACCTCTGCGACAGGAAGCTCGTTGACAAGGTCATCATTGAGTTGACCATGTTGCTCGACAACGGTGATGTCGGTCATGCCAGAAAGGATCCGCGCAACAAGCACCTGCTGGCCATTGCGGCGCTGCACCACTTGCGCATCAACGGGGATCAAGTGCGATGACGCAAAGTCGGGGTGAATCCACGAGCGCAACTCGCCGCCGCGCATGCCCTGCGTGTCGACGTATGCGACGGGGACAGCGGAGTCTCGCGGCTGGGCAAACTCGAGGCCCACCTGGTCCGGTTTTCCGGCCTGCCACGCGGCCGTAACAGCGGCGGATGCAAGCAGCAAGACGGCCGACGCCGCAATAACAAGCGGGGCACGTCGCCTTCTGCGGACGACGCGGGCCTTACGGATATCTTCGTGGGCCGCTATCTCTGCGATGCGGTCGCGGTCGAGCAGGCGCTGTGCAAAGCGCATGTCGATGCCTGCTTGGGAGCTGTTGAGGGCGTCACGTGCGGCACGCAGCTCGTGGAAGCGCGCAGCGCATTCCTCACACTCACCCAAGTGCGCCATCGCCGCATAGGCACGATCGCCGCGGAGCCTGCCGTCGAGCAAGTCGTGGACTGCGTCACCCAGGTGCCGAGTTTTCACAGCCCGCCTCGTGTGGGCGCGTGATGGGCAAGTGACTCGCGCAAACGCGCACGGGCGCGCGACAGACGTGAACGGACGGTCCCGAGCTTGATGCCGAGCGTCGTGGCGATCTCCTCGTAGGACAGTCCCTCGATGTCGCTCAGCACAACAGCGGCACGGTACTCCGGGGGCAGATCTGCGAGCGCCTCGATGATGTCCGCACCAAGGTGCGACATATCAAAGGCGTCCTCCGGCTGACCGGATCGCTCTTCACGGTCGAAGCTGTCAGATGTCGCAACCCCAGCGTCGTCATCCGCCATGAAATCGAAGCGAATGCGCGCTTTGCGGCGCATGCGATCTAAGAAGAGGTTGGTGGTGATGCGGTGCAGCCAGCCCTCAAAAGTGCCGGGTTTGTACTGCGACAGCGAATTAAAGACGCGGACGAAGACGTCCTGAGTGAGGTCCTCGGCATCATGCTGGTTACCAGTGAGGTGGTAGGCCAAGCGGTACACGCGCGACGCGTGCTGCTCAACGATGTTCTGCCACGTCAGATCCTGAACGGATTCGGCGGTCGGCGCCGGTGTGGTGCTCATGCGTCGGCCTCCTTCACGTGTCGGTAACGACCTGTTGCTCCTCTATGTTCCCATGCGCGAGCCATACGACACCTCGAATGTGGTGCAGATAGCATCACACCAGGAGGTCTCATGAGCATCGATGCGGCAATAGCGGCATTTGCGGACGACTTCATTCGCGAAGACGACGCCTTGCTTGCGGCGCGCGATGCGGCTGACCAGTTTGGAGTGGAGTCGCTTTCTGCGGCGACGTGTGCGTGCATCGGCACGCTTGCGGCGGCGGTCCGCGCGCGCAACCTTGTTGAGATCGGTACGGGCGTCGGCGTGTCCGGACTGTATTTGTTGCGCGCGATGGAGCCGGGTGGCGTTCTCACCACGATTGACGTGGAAGCCGAGCACCACAAAGCGGCGCGCACCGTGTTCGCATCGGGAGGTTTCCCGCCGGAGCGCACGCGCCTCATCACGGGTCGAGCTCTTGACGTGCTTCCGCGCCTCACCGATGGCGGCTACGACGTTGTCCTCATCGACGGCCGACGCTCAGAGTTTGCGGGATACATGGAACACGCATTGCGCATTACGCGACCTGGTGGACTCGTCGTCATGGCACACGCCCTCGCGCGGGGCCGCGTGGCAGATCCCGCTCAGCGTGATCCGGAAACGACAGCGGTGCGTGAGGCGTTGCGAATCGTGCGTCATCGAGACGACGTACGGGCAAGTTTGCTCACCGTTGGCGACGGTGTCCTCACCGTCATGACCGCAAATTAGCGCAGGGCGTTACTGAGGAAGCGCGCCGAGAAGGGCGTCGCCCAGTTCCTTCACCTCGTCCGCGTTGATTTCCACGACGAGGCGGCCGCCGCCCTCAAGGGGTACGCGCATCACATA
Source organism: Actinomycetes bacterium (assembly GCA_023442845.1). Classification (GTDB taxonomy): domain Bacteria; phylum Actinomycetota; class Actinomycetes; order Actinomycetales; family Demequinaceae; genus Demequina. The sequence goes on from JAEZXC010000062.1 coordinate 4,968, forward strand.
GCCGCGACCCTCCTTCACGACCTCCATGGGGCCGTCACCGGTACGGGGCTTCATAGCAGCCATGCTGGAGAACTCCTTGTGCCGAATGAGTGGCGCTCCCTGGCGCCTCCCCTATTCTACGTGACGCTCTCGCGTGATGACAGCCGCGCAAGTTCTGCGCTCGCGCTCAGTCCCGAGGCGGTACGGGCGCGAGTTCCGCTTGAACGTGCTCGACTGCCTCATCAACGTCGTCAGTGACGATGACGAGATCAAGGTCGGTAGGCGAGATCATGCCCCCGGCCGCCGCTGAATCACGGAGCCAGGCGACGAGTCCGTCCCAGTACTCGTGGCCAAACAACACGACTGGGAACCGCGTGATGGTGCGCGTCTGCACGAGGGTGAGCGCCTCAAACAACTCGTCGAACGTGCCAAACCCACCCGGAAGCACGATGAATCCTTGCGCATACTTGACGAACATCGTCTTGCGCGCAAAGAAGTAGCGGAACTCGAGTCCAAGGTTGACGTACTCGTTGAGGCCCTGCTCGAAAGGCAGTTCAATACCAAGGCCCACGGACACCCCGCCCGCTTCATGCGCACCCTTATTGGCCGCTTCCATGACGCCAGGGCCGCCGCCGGTGATGACGGCAAACTCCGCTTCGACCAACTTCGTTGCGATCTCAACAGCCGCCTCGTACTCCCAGCTTCCGGGCTTGGACCGCGCCGAACCGAACACCGAGATGGCCCGCCCCAGCTCCGCGAGCGCACCGAAACCCTCGACGAACTCGGACTGGATGCGCAGCACACGCCACGGGTCTTCGTGAAGCCAATGGTGACCCTGGTGCGGTTGCAGGAGCCGGCCCGACGTTGTGGTGGACGGCACATTCTTGCCACGCAAGAGCACGGGGCCGCGACGGTAGTCACGCATTTTTCCTCCTCGAGAGGCCGTGGCGCTATGCACCACCGAGCCACGCGCCTAGGGCCGCGTAGCACCGCTTGATCTGATCAATAGGACACCGTTCCTCATCGCCCGATGCGTGCGCCCGTTCAGGGTCTCCGGGGCCGTAATTGACGGCGGGGATCCCCATCTCACCAAAGCGTGCGACATCGGTCCACCCAAGTTTGGCTCGCGGCGCTCCCACCCCCGTCGCTGCAACCGCATCCGCGAACTCCTGGGCGAGCACAGCGTCGAGGCCGGGGCGTGCACCCGCAGATTCGTCCGTCCACGTCACTTCGTACGAGGTGGCCCGACCGGATCCGACCACCCCCGCAAGAGCGTCGGCCACAACGGCTTCGACCCGAGCCTTGGCGTGGTCGATCGTGTTGTCCGGCGCGAAACGGAAATTCACCGTGATGGTGCACTGATCGGGGATGACATTGCCAGCGATGCCGCCGGAGATGCGGACGACGTTGAGGCCCTCACGGAACGTGAGCCCATCCACCTCGGCGGCACGGGGTTCGTATTGAGCAAGGAGCTCGAGCAATGGCGCAGCCGCGTGGATTGCGTTGGTGCCTTTCCACGCGCGCGCTGAATGCGCCGCCACACCGTGGATGGTCACCTCGCATCGCAAGGTGCCGTTGCAGCCACCTTCGATGACACCCTCCGTGGGCTCACCGAGAATCGCGAAGTCCGCGGCGAGGAGGTCGGGGCGCTCGCGCGCGATACGGCCGAGGCCATTGAGGGTGGCCTCCACCTCTTCGTGGTCGTAGAACACCCACGTGACGTCCCGCACCGGGTTGGTCAGCTCAACCGCAAGTTGGAGCTGGACCGCCAAGCCGCCCTTCATGTCGACGGCGCCGCGCCCAATGATGTCGCGGCCGTCCGCGGACAGGCGCGACGGCAGGTTGTTCTTCACGGGAACCGTGTCGAGATGCCCGGCGACGATGACACGCTCGCTGCGGCCCAGGGCGGTCCGCGCGACAAGAGCGTCATTGAGGCGTGTCACCTCAAGATGGCTGCACCCGCGAAGCACGGTCTCGATGGCGTCGGCAATGGCGCGCTCATCCCCTGATACGGAAGGAATGTCGATGAGCGCCCGCGCGAGATCCTCGACGGGCGCGCCCGGGTCCACGCTCAAAGCCATGGGCCGATCCTATCGGCGGGTGATGGCCCAGCCGACAAACCACCACCCGCCGATCTGGATCAACGCGGCATAGAACGCGGCGAAGGTCATTTCGAAGCGGCTCTCCTCGGAGAGCGCCACATACGCGCGAATGACGTTGACCGCGTAGATGATGAGAAAGACCGCGACAACGAGGCCAACGATGCGCCACACCTGCACTGCGCGTCGTGCTTCTTCATGCGCTTTTTCGCTGAGCGGCGTGGGAGCAACCTCGCGGTACCACGGCGGCGGAATTGGCGCGTCCCTGCGCGGCGGTGGCGGAACGTCGTCGTTCTCAGCCGACCAGGGCTCTTCCATGGGGCAATGATAGGCGCCGCGCCGTCGTAGGCTTTGGGCCATGAAGGCGCACGGCTACGGACTTGCGACGCTCGATGGAAGCGGCAATGTCCTTGATACCTGGTACCCCTCCCCGGCACTTGGCGATGCCCCGGCAACGCCAAACCCCCCGCGGCAGCTTGAAGCGGCGGTCCAATCGGACGAGCTTCGTCACACAAGCACCGAGTTGCTCCTCATCGAGATCGATACGGACGACGCTCCCGAGACGGTTCCCGACGCCTACCTGCGCCTGCACCTCCTGTCGCACCGCCTTGTGAAGCCGCATGGCGTCAACCTCGACGGCATCTTTGGGATCTTGCCCAATGTGGTGTGGACATCGGCGGGCCCGTGCGCCGTCGAGGGCTTTGAGCTGACCCGTGCGCGATTCCGCGCGTTCGGCAAGCACATCACCGTGTTCGGCGTCGACAAGTTCCCCCGCATGGTGGACTACGTGGTGCCCACGGGGGTCCGTATCGCAGACGCTGACCGAGTCCGTCTCGGTGCGCACCTCGCTGAAGGCACCACTGTCATGCACGAGGGCTTCGTCAACTTCAACGCTGGCACTCTCGGTACGTCAATGGTGGAGGGTCGCATTTCGGCTGGGGTTGTCGTTGGAAACGGCTCCGACATTGGTGGGGGCGCCTCGATCATGGGCACGCTGTCCGGCGGCGGCAAGGAAGTGATTTCCATCGGCGAACGCTCCTTGCTGGGCGCCAATGCTGGTCTCGGCATTCCTTTGGGTGACGACTGCATCGTTGAGTCGGGCCTCTACGTGACCGCGGGCTCGAAGGTGGTGCTTGTTGGCCAGCGCGACGACGCTGGCGAACCTGTTGTCGTGAAGGCGCGTGAGCTCGCTGGCCAGAACGGTTTGCTGTTCCGCCGCAATTCCGTGACGGGTGCAATCGAGGTCGTCGTGCGAGAGGGCGCGGGCATCGAACTCAACGCGGCGTTGCACGCAAACTAATGAGACGTGCCGGTGCAGCAATTGCCGCGATCGCTTTTGCGGGCGTCGCCGCTGCCGCTGTCCTATGGGGCCCCGACCTGTTGGGAGACGACACCACGACTCCAGAGCGCGAGCGCTGTTACGTCACCGTGGACCAGGCCACCACGTATGAACTGCCGCTTGAGTCCGCGAACAACGCCGCGCTCATCAGTGGTGTCGCGTTCCAACGCGGCTACGGATTGAATGGCATGACGGTGGGCCTCGCGACCGCGATCCAAGAATCCGGCTTGCGGAATCTCGATTGGGGCGACCGCGACTCCCTTGGCCTCTTCCAGCAACGCCCGTCGCAGGGCTGGGGAGCTCCCGAGGAGATCCAGGACCCGTACTACTCGACACATACGTTCTATGCCGCTCTCGAGAAGGTTGACGGTTGGGAAGGCATGCGAGTGACGGATGCTGCCCAAGCGGTGCAGCGCTCTGGGTATCCAGAGGCATACGGCGATCATGAGGAGGAGGCGCGCGCATGGTCGCGGGCTTTCACGGGTGACGCCGACGCCGTTGTGACGTGTGTCGTTAATTCGGCCGAGCCGCGCACGGCCGAGGGTTTCGCGGCGCGCCTGCGCGCCGACCTGGGCCCCTCGTACAGTGTCGAAGTCCTCGGGCAGGCGTCGACAAGCATGGAGCTTGGGATTCAACCGCTCGATGATTCGGACGAGTCGGTGCGGGCGCTCCAGGCATGGGCCATCGCGACGGCGTCAAAGACGTCGGTTGAGTGGGTGGATCGTGCCGGTGTGCGGTGGGAGCGTTCCGGTACGTGGAGTACCGAGACTCCGGCCGAGCAGTTTGCGGACTACCGTGGCGTGCGCGTGTCAGTGACGACGGGCTAGGCCGACGCCTTAGCGCTCGTCGATCGGCACGTAGTCGCGCTCGACCTCACCCGTATAAATCTGGCGGGGACGGCCAATCTTGGTGCGGGGATCGTTCATCATCTCGCGGTAATGCGCGATCCATCCCGGCATGCGCCCCAGCGCGAATAGCGGCGTGAACATCTGCACGGGGAACTTCATCGCGGAGTAGAGCAGGCCGGTGTAGAAGTCGACGTTGGGGTACAGCTTGCGCTCGATGAAGTACTCATCGCTCAGTGCGATCTCTTCGAGGCGCTTGGCCATATCGAAGGTCTCGTTGTTGCCGCCCAACTGATCGAGCACGCTGTCGGCAACCTCTTTCACGACGGCGCCGCGAGGGTCGTATGACTTGTAGACGCGGTGGCCGAATCCCATGAGGCGAGCGCCTTCAGCGCGGTCCTTCACCTTGGCGACGAACTGTTCAATCGTGTCGCCCGACTCTTTGATCTGGTCGAACATGCGCAGCGCGGCCTCGTTGGCACCGCCGTGTAGCGGGCCCGACAGGGCGCCGATGCCCGCGGAAACTGACGCGTAAATGTTGGCTTGTGACGAGCCGACGATGCGCACCGTTGACGTCGAGCAGTTTTGCTCGTGGTCCGCGTGGAGGATAAGGAGCAGGTCGAGTGCGCGGCGCACAGTCGGGTCGATATCGAGCTCGCCATCGGGTCCCGAGAATGCAATGCGCATGAACTCGTCCACGTAGTGGCCACCCGGTCGAGGCTCAATGAGGTCTCCGCCGGTGACGCGTC
>JAEZXC010000103.1 GCA_023442845.1 Actinomycetes bacterium
TTGCGAACCTCAGCCAGAGCACTCAGGACTACCTCAAGTGCATCTGGACTCTCCAAGAGTGGTCGCACGGACCCGTGGCAATGACCGCACTCGCCGAGCGTTTGGGCGTGCGCACGTCAACAGCGTCGGACGGAATCAAGAAGCTCCGTCAGCAGGGGCTTGTCGACCACGTCGCATACGGAGGCATCACCCTGACGCCTGCGGGCCGCGCCCACGCTGTCACAATGGTGCGCCGCCATCGCTTACTTGAGACCTACCTGGTCCAGGAACTCGGCTATGACTGGGATGAGGTTCACGACGAGGCCGAGGTGCTCGAGCACGCCGTGAGCGATCGGCTCATCGCTGCCATCGACGCGCGGCTGGGCCACCCGACGCGCGATCCACATGGCGACCCAATTCCGACGGCAGAAGGAGCCGAGCGTCGGCCGGAGGCGCTGTCACTCGCCGACGCTCCGGCGGGCTCGTACACGGTTGCGCGCATTTCCGACGCTGACGCCGATCGCTTGCGACGCTTCGCTGAGATCGGCGTGGTGCCCGACGCCACCCTCACCATTGCCGATGACGGCGCCATCACCGTGGGCGGCGTCACCACCGCGCTGGCCGACGGCGACCGCAACGCCCTCTGGGTACTAGCCCTGGATCGTGATGACGATGAGCGCAGCGTTGAGGACGACGATGAGGGCGACAACGAGCCAAGCGATCGACGTGATCGCTCGGGACGCCGCGTACCGGCCCATGACGAGTCGTGATGACGTGAGGCGCACGAGCGGGACAAGCGCGAACGGAATGCCAAGGCTGAGAACCACCTGGCTGAGCACCAGCGCGCGCGTGGGGTCGAGACCCCACGACAGGATGAGCAGCGCAGGGATCACCGTGATGAGCCGCCGCACGAGCAGTGGGATGCGCTTCTTGATGAGCCCGCCCATGATGATTGCGCCCGCATAGGCCCCAACAGAGGTGGCGGCGAGACCTGACGCGAGCAACCCCACCGCGAAGATCACTGCGATCGTCGGCCCTAATGCGTCCTCGATCGCACGATGCGCACCCTCGATCGTGTCCGTTCCATCGACACCAGGAAGCGCCGCCGCGGCGAGGAGCAGCATCGCAATGTTGACCGAGCCGGCAATGACGAGCGAATAGAGCACATCGACCTTGGTCGCGCGAAGCAGGCGCGGCAGCCGACGCTGGTGATCTTCGGCATCCACCAGCGCCTGCATCGGGTCGTCCCGCTCGGTGCGACCATCGGGGCGAAAGGCCGGCAGGTGCCGGTCGCGCGACAACGACGAATGCAGGTAGATCGCGTGCGGCATCACCGTAGCGCCGAGCATTGATGCGGCGAGCAGAACTGTGCCGGAATCACCGAAGCGGGGCACAATGCCGCCCGCTGCGTCGGCCCAATCGACCGGGCTGACAAAGAGTCCGGCAAGGAATCCCGTCGCGATAATCGCGAGGAAGCCGATGATGACAAACTCGAACGGTTGTTGCCCGCGGCGGGTGTGAATCATGAGCAACACCATCGAAATGACGCCCGTGATGACACCGCCCCACACGAGTGGAATCCCAAAGAGGAGGTTGAGCGCAATAGCGCCACCCACCACTTCGGCGACGTCGGTGGCCGCAGCCACCACCTCCGCCTGCACCCAGTACGCGAGGCGCGGCCATCGCGAGAGGCGCTCCCCGAGGAGTTCCGGGAGTGACCGGCCCGTGACGAGGCCCAACTTTGCGCTCAAGTATTGGATCAACACCGCCATCGCATTGGCGACGACGAGCACCCATACGAGGAGGTAGCCATACTCGGCGCCCGCGCTGAGATTCGCCGCAACATTGCCGGGATCGACATACGCAATTGATGCGACAAAGGCGGGCCCAAGGAGGCGCCACAAGCCGCGTTCCGGCTTGTGCACGGGTGCCGACGCCGAAGCCACAGGTAAGGCGGCGTCAGGAAAGTTCGGCACGTCGAACAATTTATCAGGGGTAGCGAGCATGCCCGTCAACGGCACGAGGCGCGTCGCCTCCCAGTAGGAGCGACGCGCCTCGTGACGTCAGCGATCACGTGGGCCGACGCTACGGCCATTGGGGCCGGGCGCTAGGCCGACGATGGAATCGCGCAGTCGTGTCAGCGGTACGACGCGGCGGTGGACTGGCGGCGCCCGCCGTTCGCGTTGGAGCGGCCCTGGCCGCCCGACGCACGGTTCTGGCCGCCGCCGGTACGGCTCGCGACTGCGGCGGCACGGTTCTGGCCACCGGCTGAGCGGTTCTGGCCGCCCGACGCGCGGTTCTGGCCACCGGCTGAGCGGGCCTGAGCGCCGGACGAGCGCGCCTGCCCATCCCGGCTCGGACGCGCCTCACGGGAATCACGCGAGACGCCGCCACGTGAGCCGCCACTGTGCGGGTGACCCGACCGGGCCGGCGCGCCGGAACGTCCGCCGGGGCCACGGCGTCGGCCGCCTCCGCCACGGGAAGGCTCGAGCACCTCAGGGGAAACGACACGATGCGGCGCGACTTCGCCGACCAGGTCAACCAGCGCACCCGACTGAGCGTTGACGGTCTGGGGGCGTGCGCCGATCTGCGCCTTACGGAGCAGGTGAGCCGTCTCACGCTGCTGCTCGGGCAAGACAACCGTGACGACGTCCCCTGCTGAACCTGCGCGTGCGGTGCGACCGGAGCGGTGGAGGTACGCCTTGTGCTCGGCAGGCGGATCCACGTGGACGACGAGCTCGACGCCATCAACGTGAACGCCGCGTGCAGCAACGTCGGTGGCAACAAGCACGCGGTGGCTCGTGCCGCCGAACAATGCAAGGTTGCGGTCGCGTTGGCGCTGAGAGAGGTTTCCGTGCAAGTCCACGGCGGGGATCCCAGCGGCTGTGAGGTTCGCCGCGAGCTTCTTCGCCTGGTGCTTGGTGCGCGTGAAGAGGATGCGACGTCCCATTCCGGACGCAAGAGCCTCGACCACCTGGCGCTTCGCCTCGGTGCCGTTCACGTGGAAAACGTGGTGCGTCATCGCCTCGACGGGGCCGTCAGCTTCCTTCACTGCATGCGTGACGGGCTGGTGGAGGAAGCGGCGGACAAGCTTGTCGACGCCGTTGTCCAAGGTGGCGGAGAACAGGAGCCGCTGGCCACGCTCCGGGGTTGCTTCCATGATGCGAGTGACGCCGGGGAGGAAGCCGAGGTCGGCCATGTGGTCCGCCTCGTCGAGCACCGTAATCTCAACTGCATCGAGGCGCACGTGGCGTTGACGCATGAGGTCTTCAAGGCGACCGGGGCAGGCAACGACGATGTCGACGCCGGCTCGCAGGTCACGCTCCTGGCGCTGTTGGCTCACGCCGCCAAAGATGGTTGCGGTGCGCATCCCATACGCGGCCGCGAGGGGCGCGATGACAGCGCCAATCTGGGTGGCAAGCTCACGCGTGGGAGCGAGAACAAGCGCACGGGGCTGGCCCGGGCGAGCCCTGCCACCTGCACGGCCGAGGCGCGCGACAAGGGGAATCGAAAACGCGAGCGTCTTGCCGGAGCCGGTGCGACCGCGCCCAAGCACGTCGCGACCGGCAAGAGTGTCGGGAAGGGTGTCTTCCTGAATGGGGAACGCCATTGACTTGCCCTCGCGGTCGAGAACGTCGGTCAAGGGAGTGGGCACGCCGAGATCGGCGAAGGACAAAGACATGAGTGCCTTTCGGGCAGCAGCCGGACATTGGCGCGCGGAGGCGCTGTCATGTGACCGACAGTGGTGGCGAATCGCGGAGGGTTCCGCGCTCGTTCGCCGAAGAGAATTTCTACGAGCCGCGCTTATCGAGCCAGTGCTCGGGGCGGCGAGAAGGAGAAGCAATCCGCGACGTAGGAACGCGACGAGGCGTTCCACAAGGCACAAGGGTAGCAGGCGGGCGGCGAGGCGTCGTCGGCGTGGCTGTGCCGCGTACCTCTGCCCAGCGTCGGCGTCCCCGCTCTACGCTGAACCCATGTCATCGCCGACACCGTCGCTCCTCCCCACTCAGCGTCCATTGACGGATGCCGAGCTCCGCGAGCTACTCGCCCCCGTGGGCACGCTCGCATCGCACCGATTGCTATCCGGCGGCACGTTCTCGGCCGTGCAAGCAGCCATGCTCACCGATGGGACCGAGGTGGTGGTGAAGACCTCGGTTCCCGAGCGCGCGCTGCCGGACGGGCGCACCCCGCTCCTCACGTACGAACACGACATGTTGCGCGCTGAGCGCGACATGCTGGAGCGGCTCGCTGATGTCGACGGCGTCCCCGCTCCGCGCGTCCTTCACAGCGACTTCTCGCGGCGCGTCACGGAGGTCGACGCGGTAGTAATGACGCGCATCCCCGGCACTCCCTGGGACACCGTCGCGGAGACAATGTCCCAGGAGGCGAACGACCAGGCGTGGCGACAGGTCGGCGAGATCATTGCGGCGATGCAGACGGTGACGGGCCGACGCTTCGGTTACCCGGCGCGGGACTTTGCGTTGGGTGCGGCGACGTGGCCCGAATTCATCGACGCTTTGTTTGCCGCGGCTGTGGCCGACGCCTCCGAATGGGACGTCGATATCGAGCCCGAGCGCGTGCTCGCCGC
>JAEZXC010000110.1 GCA_023442845.1 Actinomycetes bacterium
CGATCACGGCGGCAATCATCGAGTACCGGCGTTCCCAGGGCATTGCCGGACCTCTCTTTATGGGTAAGGACACCCACGCTCTCTCCGGGCCGGCTCATGACACGGCGCTCGAAGTGCTCGCGGCAGCTGGCGTCGAGGTTCGTGTCGACGCCCGCGACGGCTTTACGCCCACCCCTGCGGTTTCTCTTGCGATTCTTGTGGCCAACGGCGCCGTTGACGATTCCGGCTTGCGCACAACTGGCGCCAACCTCGCCGACGGCATTGTCATCACCCCAAGCCACAACCCGCCACGCGACGGCGGCTTCAAATACAACCCGCCGCACGGCGGCCCTGCCGACACCGACGCAACGAGCTGGATTGCGGCCCGGGCGAACGAACTTCTCGTCAACAATGCGTGGAAGCACGTGCCCCGCGTCCAGCTCGCCAAGGCGAAGGCGGCTGACACGACACAGGGCGTCGACTTTCTTTCGCTCTATTTGCAGCACCTCCCAAGCGTCATCGACCTCGACGCGATTCGCTCCGCTGGAGTTCGCATCGGCGCCGACCCGCTCGGTGGAGCCGCCGTGGACTATTGGGACGCCATCGGTGAGGAGTTCGGCCTTAACCTCACGGTCGTCAACCCCACTGTGGACCCGCGGTGGGCCTTCATGACGCTCGACTGGGACGGCAAGATCCGCATGGACTGCTCGTCACCCCACGCGATGGCGAGCCTGCGCAATGTGATGGCCGGAGCGTCGGCCCCGTACGACATCGCCACAGGCAACGACGCCGATGCCGACCGCCACGGCATCGTCACGCCCGACGGGGGCCTGATGAATCCCAACCACTACCTCGCCGCAGCCATTGCCTACCTCTACGGCGGCGCGCGGCCAGCGTGGCCGGCTGCCGCCAAGATTGGCAAAACACTCGTGTCGAGCTCACTGATCGACCGCGTTGGCGCTGAACTCGGCCGCACCGTGGTCGAGGTGCCGGTCGGTTTCAAGTGGTTCGTGCCCGGACTCATTAGCGGTGAGGTGGCATTTGGCGGCGAAGAGTCCGCGGGCGCCTCGTTCTTGCGCCGCGACGGCCGAGTCTGGACCACCGACAAGGACGGCATCATCCTGGCCTTGCTGGCGTCGGAGATCACCGCGACGACGAAGGCCTCACCGGCGGCGCTCCATCGCGGCCTCACGGAGCGGCTTGGCGAATCTTGGTATGCGCGGGTCGACGCTGCCGCCACTCCCGACGAAAAGGCGCGCCTTGGGGCGCTCAGTCCCGCGCAGGTCACCGCTGATGAACTCGCAGGGGCACCTATTGTCGGCAAATTGACCACCGCACCTGGAAATGGTGCCAAGATTGGGGGCCTTAAGGTCACCGCCTCGGATGCCTGGTTCGCTGCCCGGCCATCCGGGACGGAGGACGTTTACAAGATTTACGCGGAGTCGTTTGTGTCAGAAGCCCATTTGGGCGAAGTGCAAGCCGCCGCCAAGATAGTCGTCTCCGGCGCACTTGCCGGCGGCGAGTAACTACCAAGAAGAGGGGCTGCTCATGGGCACACTCATTCGACGCCGCGCTGCGGCAACGGCCATCGCCGTTGTCACCGCACTTGCCTTGGCCGGTTGTGTCAAGCTCGAGGCACAGAACACCTATTACGCGGACGGCACCATCGACATGACGGTGCTCACCGCGCTTGACAAGAGCCTTGCAGGCGAAGGAGGGATGACACCCGCAGACCCCGAAGAGCTCACGGCCGAGATGGAAGCGGATCCTGAGTTCCAGGCTCTCAAAGAGGAGCTCGGCGACAAGATCACGGTGGAGCCGTACGACCAGGACAACATGGTGGGATTCCGCCTCACCGTGAAGGGCGCCACTCCCGAAGAGATCGAGCGCCTCAACGAGTCCCAGGGCGAGACCGAAGGCAACACGACCGTCGTCATCGAGGACGGCAAGATCACCGTGACCGTTGAGGGCGCAACCGCCGGCACCGGCAGCCTCGGCGACACGGGCGACCTCAGCGAGATGGGCATCGAAGAGTCGATGTTCGACGACATCTTCGACATCAGCGTGCGCCACACCTTCCCCGGTCCGGTCGAGTCGACGACCGTTGGCAAGGTCGACCCTGACGACCCGAACTCCGTCATCATCAACTCCTACGCCGAGCTCACCGGAGCAGGCAGCTACACGATCGTCGCCAAGGCTGGCGGCGGCTCGAGCTCAGGACTTCCCTGGCTCCTCATTGGCATCATTGCTCTCGTTGTCATCGCAGTGGTCGTCGTTGTCATCGTGTTGGTGACCCGCCGCAAGGCTGCGGCGCCCGCGACGGCAGTTCCGGGCATCAGCGAAGGCGACGTGCCTCCGCCGCTGGCCCCGCCGGCTCCCCCCGCGCCGCAGGCACCGTCTGCGCCGCCGGCTCCCCCGGCTCCTCCGGCTCCTCCGGCTCCTCCCGCGTCGGAGTAGTTGCACTCCATGTGAAGAGGCCCGTGTCGCTCCAGACACGGGCCTCTTTGCATGCGACCGTATCGATATGGGTTTTCGGCGTCGTCTCGGTGTCCTCGTCGTCACCGCTCTCGCCGCTCTCGCCGCCACCGGGTGTCTGCGCTTTAATGCGGACCTCGAGCTGAGCGAAAACAACACCGTGTCGGGCACCTTTGTGGTGGCCGTCAAGGAAGGCACTGGTGGCGAGTACGGGATGAGCGACCGCGAGTTCGCGGAAGCAATGTGGGAGGAATCTCCGCGTGCGGGCACGCTGGTCGACACAAGCGTGAGCGACTACGCGGCCGACGGTTATCGCGGCATTATCGTGCGCTTTGGCGACGTACCGCTTGAGACGTTTGCGCCCACGCTCGAGACGTGGGGCATCACACGGGAGGGCGATGTCTACGTGGTGTCCGGGCCGTCCGAGGCGGCGTCGCCCA
>JAEZXC010000143.1 GCA_023442845.1 Actinomycetes bacterium
CGGGTGATGTCGTTACCCAGCGGCGAGATGACAATGGGTGCACCCACCGTCGTCACCACATGGTCGGAGTTGGTCAGTGGCGGCTTCGTCCCTGCCGGCAGGACGTCAAGGCTGAGAACGCCCTCAACGTCGGTACGGCCGTCGGAGACGACAACCTCAATCTCACGTGCTCCCTGAACTTGCGCGCTCGCGGTGATTGTGATGCGACCGTCGGGCGTGTAGTCGATGCGATCGATGTCGTTTCCGCGCGCCTCACGCAAGAAGAGGAGGTCACCATTGGGGTCGATCCAGTCCGGGATCACGTTGTACGTGGCGGTCGCGCCCACCTCAAGGGAGAGGCGTGAACGGCGACGCGGCTCCGGCGGCTCGTTGTCGCCCTCTTGCGAGATGTCGATCGATACCGTCGCGTCGTCAACACCGCCGCGTCCGTCGCTGACTCGGTAGGTGAACTGCGCGCGTCCCGACGCGTCGCCCGCGAGCGACACTTGGAGCGCTGCGCCACCACGAATCTGTTCCACGCGCCCCGGCACGCCTGTCGCGTCGACCACTGTTGCCGTGAGGACGTCGCCGTCAAAGTCGTAGTCGTTGTCGACAACCGGAAGCACGGTCGTACGCCCAGCGCGGGCACCAAAGCTGTCGTCTTCCGCCACGGGAGGCGTATTCATCTCGTCGCGGTCAGGCAACGTGTCGGTCAGTTCGTCGTCGGGCGTGTCCTCTTGGCGCTCTTCGTCCGGCGGCGGGAGGAGGTCTTCCCAGTTTGAGACGCGCTCAAGGCCCTCCTCAACAAGGAACGACGTGCCGTTGACGTAGTCATTGAGCACCACGACGTCTCGGTTGACCCGGAACTCAAAAGCGGACGACGGCAACGTGCCATCGATCTCTTGCTCAGCGTCGTAGTCCTCGCCTTCGCAGTCGCGCACAAAGATGCCCGACCCGGCCCAGGCCGAGTACGTGCATCCATTGAGGAAGACGGGAGCCGCGGGGCGACCGGTCACGCCCAGGTCGTTGACAACCGGGTCGCCGCCGTTGAGCGGCACATGGACGAGTCCGGACGGCGTGGCAATTGATACCGCGTCACGAGGGGCAGAGGACTGTTGAAGCCGCGATCCCTCGGGAAAGTCGTACGCCTCACCGGAGGGGAGCACGAGCGAGCCATTGTCGACGTCCCACACGACCCGGGTGTTGCCGACGGCGGTGAGTTCAATCGCGTCGGTCTCGCCGAGGTCAACGGCGGAGGTTTCATCAACCTCGATCTCGCCATCCTCATTAATTGACAGTGTGGCGGCACGACCTGTCTCAGCCGACACGGCATATCCCGTGCCATCGGGCGTGACGGTGACCGCGACCTCCCGGCCCAAACTGATCGCAGGCTCCGCAGCCTCCTTATCGAAAGAGGCGAGCCAGGCGGAACGCATGATCCACACGTCACCCTGTTCGGGCTCTCCCACCATGACGATGCTGTTGCCAAGCGCGACGTCTGCGCCACGCGGCAGGGTGACATCGGCCGAGGATGCCACCATCGCGGGGTCGACAACGCTCACGGTGTTGTTCGAGGAATCGTGGACAAGGACGAGCGAGCCTTCTTGGAGGACGTCGAAGGAACTCGTCGTGGTGCGCAGCGATGAGTCGAGAATGCGCGAGGGGTAGTTGAGGCGCCCCACCATGAGCGTCGCCTCGTTGGTCACCCAAACCGAGCCGTCGTGAAGTTCGACATCGGCGGTGGGCATGCCATCGTCAAGCGCTGCGGCAATCGCGAGGCCCACAAAACCAGCGCCCACGACCGCGCTTGACGCCGTCGCCACCTTGCGTGATCGCCACCATGCCAATCCAGGCACAGGTGTCCCCCTTCTCGATCTGCTCTGTGACTCCGCCAAAAGTCCCGAGGGAGACGATACACAATCGGGACTCCCCATATGCATGGGGAATAATCCCCATCGCCGTCACGGCTGGTAGATCGAGCGTCGGTGTCATCCTCGCGTCGGACCTGGTCATCCGTTCGGCCGAGGCGCCCACCGGCGTGCCGGCGATAGCCTGAGCGCGTGGACTCGTGGCGGCCGACAAAGCGCGACATGCTGATGACAGCAGCGCTGCTCGCCCTTGCCCTCACCTACGCCTCTCTCGATTCGTCCACGGTTGAAGGTGCCGACTTCACCCCGTACGACGCTCGCGGTTTCGCGCTTGTCATCGCTGGCGTTCTGCCGATGGCGTGGCGGACCCGTTTTCCCACCGTCGTCGCATGGCTCACCTTCATTGCCTGGGCAGCCATCGTTGGGCTCAACTATCCCAACCTCATGGTGTCGCTGTGTCTCTTCATCGTGTTCTACGGCCTCGGCGCCTACGCCTCTCGGGTGCGCGCGATCGTCAACAGCGCAATCATGGGCATTCTCCTCACGGGCTGGACGCTCATTGGGCACTTGACGTATGACACGGTTCCCGCGAGCGCAGTCGTCGGCGGGATATTCGTCGTGGCAATTCCTGTCATCTTCGGCATGGTTGAAAGACGCCGTCGGCTGGAGATGGCCGCCCTTGAGTTGGAGGCGGCAAAGCGGGAATTGGCGGCGCACGACGCTGCGGCCGACGCTGTACGGGCCGAGCGCGCGCGCATTGCGCGTGAACTTCACGACGTGGTCGCCCATGAGATCACCGTGATGACGCTGCAAGCCGAAGGGGCACGGCTGCGGCTTTCAAAGTCCGAGCCCGAGGTTGCCGACATGTTTGGCGCGATCTCCCAAGCGGGACGCAGGGGCCTCACGGAGATGCAGCGGATGATTGGCGTCCTGCGCACATCCGAGCAAGAAGCAACGCAGCGCAAGCCCAACGACACCTCACGCAATGATCGTGAGCGCGGGTCCGAAACGCCGGATCTCTCCCCCATGCCGTCCCTTGCGACCCTGCCAGCCCTCATCAATAGCGTCCAGGAGGCAGGCCTGCCCGTCCACCTCACAGTGATCGGTTCCTCGCATGTGCCTGCCGGTGTCGAGCTGAGCACCTATCGCATCGTTCAAGAGGCGCTGACGAACGCACTCAAATATGCGGGGCCGGGAGCTTCGGCATCGGTTCAGATCGTGAGGAAGCCGTCCGCGGTGACAGTCATTGTCGAAGATGACGGCCGGGGCACCATCTCAGAAGCGGCGCAGTCATCGGGCGGTCATGGTCTCGATGGCATGGCGGAACGCGTTTCCCTGCTTGGCGGTCACTTCACCTATGGGCCGCGCAAGGGCGGGGGCTTCCGGGTCGAGGCAATGCTTCCCGTTTCCGATGACCAGGTGGGTGCGGGACGATGGGGCCGACGCCGCGCCGTCGTGCGCGCAGACA
>JAEZXC010000023.1 GCA_023442845.1 Actinomycetes bacterium
CAGTGCCCGAAATCGTATTGCTTTTCGCGGAGGAGCTGCGAGGCGTCATTTTGTCATGGTGCCACGCGAGCGCCCACAAGGAGCTCAAGCGCGTGGGCGCGTGCCGAGGCCGAGTCCTCTTCGCCCGACAACAATCGGGCAATTTCCCGCACGCGCTCCTCGCCAGTCACTTCGTAGACCTGTGACACAGTGACGGCTCCGTCAGAGGACTTCTCCACTACGACATGCTTATCCGCGTATGCGGCCACCTGCGCCAAATGCGTGACAACAAGTACCTGGTGAGTGCGTGCCAGCGCGGCAAGCCGCTGGCCCACGGCCTGAGCGGCCTTGCCGCCCACGCCGGCGTCAACCTCATCAAAGACGAACGTGTGGGCGCGGTCGCCGTGCCCGGCAAGCGCGACTTCGACGGCAAGCATGATGCGCGATAGTTCTCCGCCCGACGCTGCCTCCGAGATAGGCCGGGCAGGTGCACCAGGGTGCGCGGCCAGCAGCATCGTCACATCGTCGGCACCGTGGGGGCCGAGCTCACGCGGCTCAACGCGGATCGCAACCGCGGCATCGGCCATCGCGAGCAGTGACAGCTCTTGCTCGACGTGCGTGGCGAGACGCTCGGCGGCATCACGGCGCCCTGCCGTCAGTTGCTCGGCGAGTTGCTCGGCCGCTGCACGCGCTGCTTCGGCACGTGCGCGCGCCGCGTCGACCTGCTCGTCCCAGTCGCCGCCAAGGGCGAGTTCATTGCTCAGCGACTCGCGTAACTCGATCAGTCCTGCTGCGTTCACGCCGAAGCGACGCTCGAGGCCGCTGATCGTCGACAGTCTCAAGTTGATCTCATCGAGTCGAGCGGGATCAGCCTCGAGGCGGTCGAGATAGGTCGCGAGCTCTTGGGCAGCGTCTGCGGCGCCGTATAGGTAGTCGGCAACACGGGTTGCGAGCAACGCGAGCGTGTCGTCGTGCCTGCCCACATCGTCGAGCGCGCGACGAGCCGATTCAAGGGCCACGCTTGCGGTGAACTCGCCGTCACCGGCGAGCGCCTCATGCGCGATCACCGCGGCGGCCCGCAACTCCTCAGAATGTGTGAGGACCTGGGCCTCGCGGGCCAGATCCTCCTGCTCCCCCGGTTGGATGTCGGCTGCCTCAAGCGCCTCCAGGTCGATCCGGGCCCGCTCGATTCGGGCGCGTTCCGTCGCCTCGGAGCGTTCGAGTTCCTCGAGTCGCTTCGCGGCCTCACGCCACGCCGCCCAGGCCTCTTGATAGGTCGTCAACAGCGCCGCGTGTTTCGGCCCTGCGTACGTGTCGAGGGTCTCGCGTTGGCGTGCCGGCGTGCGCAGGCGCACCTGGTCCGCCTGGCCGTGCACCGTGACAAGCTCGGAACCGATCTCGCCCAGGAGCGCCTGCGGCACCGTCCGCCCGCCCACAATGGCGCGTGACCGCGTCGTCGCGCTCACCACCCGCACAATCGTCACCGTGCCGTCGTCATCAATCACTGCACCAGCGTCGGCCGCTCGCTCTTTCGCCCCCGACGCTTCAGGAACGTCAAGCACCGCCTCAGCCGACGCTTCCGCAGCCCCCACACGCACAGCATCGGGCGTTGCCTTGCCGCCGAGAATGAGGTCGAGACCCGTCAGGATCATCGTCTTTCCCGCGCCAGTCTCACCGGTCACCACGGTGAGGCCCGGGCCCAGCGACACCGACGCGCGGTCGATGACCCCAAGCGAAGAGATCGTGAGCTCGTGGAGCATCTACTCCCCGTCCCCGTTTGCCGGACCGCGCCACCCCTCGATCGGCAGACCAAACTTGCGAACCAAGCGTTCGGTGAACGGAGCGTCGGACGTGCGTGCAAGACGAACCACCTGTTCGCCCAAGCGCACTTCGATGCGAGAGCCGCGCTCCACCTCGACCATCTCTGCACCGTCGAGCACGAGCAATGCCTCAGCCGGCGAGTGCTCGAGCACCTGCACCGCGAAGTAGGACGTGGGCCCCACCACAAGCGGGCGCGCGAAGAGTGCGTGCGCGGCGAGCGGCACCATGAGGAGCGCCTCAACATCGGGCCACACGACAGGTCCGCCAGCCGAGAATGCGTGCGCCGTCGAGCCGGTGGGCGTTGCAATCACCACACCATCGCAGCCGAAACTCGTGAGCGGCCGGCCATCAACACCAATCGCGACATCGAGAGTGCCGAGCATCTCCATCCGTTCGACCGTCGCCTCGTTGAGCGCCCACCCATGCTGGACCTCGCCGTCGGTGTGGTGAATGGTGACGTCAACCGTGCGACGTTCCTCAATCCAGAAATCGCCGCTCGCAAGGCGGGACGCCGCATGATGAATGTCATCGCGTTCCATCTCCGCCAAGAAGCCGACGTGTCCAAGATTCACGCCAAGCAGCGGCGCACCCGTATCACGCGTATCACGCGCGGCCCGGAGCATCGTCCCGTCGCCGCCTAACACCATGACGGCGTCAATGCGCTCACCATCAACCTCGGTGCACACGCTGATGCCCTCTTCCTCCAGCGCAGCGCGCGCCACCTCCGCGGCCTCGAGCGTCTCGGGCCGAAAGGGATTCGAAGCAATCAGAATGCGGCGGGTCATGGCCTTCCTTCGTGCAGCGCGGCGATGGCGGCATCGAGTTCCTCGGGACTGAGGGCCGGCGACGCCGCCGCGTTCCTAGCCTGCCATGTCCGGCGGGCCCATACGAAGAATTCCACATTCCCGCTGGGACCTGGCAGGACGCTGGGCTCAAGTGCGACCACATCGAGGCCCGCATCAAGGATGGCATCGCACACCCGCCGCACCGCTTCGGTACGACGCTCCGGCTTCGTGACGACGCCGTGCTTGTCGAGCGCTGATCGCGAGAGTTCGAATTGTGGCTTGATAAGAAGAACGAAGTCTGCGTCGGGCGCCGCAGCAGCGACGAGCGGTGGGATGGCGAGCGTCAAGGAGATGAACGACAAGTCGCCGACGACCAATTGCGCTCCTGCGCCCGGTGAGTCTGCGGTCAGATCGCGAATGTTGAAGCCTTCAACAGCGGTGACTCGCGGGTCCTCGCTGATCTCGGCGGCAAGTTGCCCGTGGCCGACGTCGATCGCGGTGACGTGCACCGCCCCGCGTTCGAGAAGAACTTGCGTGAAACCACCAGTGGACGCGCCAGCATCGAGCGCGGTGCGACCGTCCACCTCGAGACCGCGAGGGACAAATCGCTCGAACGCTCCCGCTAACTTATGTGCGGCACGGGAGACGTAACCGTCCGCGCTGTCGGCCAGGGTGACAATAGCGTCGGCCGCTACAGGATGACTGGCCTTCGTTTCGACCTGCCCGTCGACAAGAACAACGCCCCCCGCGATCAGTTGTTGAGCGTGCGAGCGTGAACGTGCGAGCCCACGCGCGTACACCGCGCGGTCGAGCCGCATCAAAGGGGCGACTTAGTGCTCCTCGCGCAAGCGCGATGACAGCGAATGCTGAATCTTGTCGAAGAACTCTGCTTGCGCGTCGAGGTCCTCAGGGACCTCCGTGACTGCCTTAAGAGCCTTCTGCACTTCCGGCGGGTAATGCACCTCACCAAGGGGCTCACGGGTTTCTTCGAACTTACTCATATCAGGAGGCTACTCCGAACTCCGGAATGCTTCCACCATCGATCGTGCCGCCGGCGTCGATTGTGGCCCAAGCGGCCGCGCAGGCGGCACGTACAGCGTCAATTCCCTCGCCCGAGACGGTGAGGACGTCGCCATCGACGCGCGCGGACGCGTCCCGCACATGCCAGGTCGAACCGTCCCGGCGGGGCGTCGGGTGAGCCTCGGCGAGGCAGCGGAGGTCCGCTCCAATGAAACTCGGGCGTTGATCGGGTGGGGACAGAATGACGTCGGCTTCATTGGACACGCCGGTGAGGACGAGTAGGCCCGGCATCCCTGCCGCGCGAGCCCCCTTGAGGTCGGTGTCGAGACGGTCGCCGATCGCAAGCGGCTTGCGCGCGTGAGCCGACGCCGCAGCCAAGTGGAACATCGTCGGCTCCGGCTTACCGGCAGCAGTGGGGGGCACCCCCGTCGCGTTGACGACAGTCGCGACAAGCGACCCATTACCAGGAGCGATCCCTCTGTCATTAGGGAGCGTGAGGTCGAGGTTCGACGCGAAGTAGCGGGCGCCGCCTTGGATTGCGTATGCGGCTTCGGCGAGATCTCGCCAGGAAATGTCAGGCATGAAGCCCTGCGCGACAGCGTCGGGAACATCCTGGGCCGACGAAACGAGAGTGAAGCCGATCTCGGTCAGCGCCGTGCGAAGACCTTTGCCACCCACCGCAAGCACATGTGCGCCCGGATCGAGATCCGCTGCCATGAGGCGCGCAACCGCTTGAGCGGCCGTGAGCACTTCGTCAGGGTCTGTCGGGATGCCCAAGTCGCTCAAGTGCGCCGCGACTTCGTGGGGCTCTCGGTTCGCGTTGTTGGTCACAAAGACGAGGCTCATGCCCGCTTCGCGTGCCGCCTCGAGTGCTGCTGGCGCTGTCGGAATCGCGTGTGGACCGCGGTAGGCGACACCATCGAGGTCGACAAGGCCCGCATCGAAGATGTCGTAAAGCGGGGCGTCAGTGCCTTTAAGGTCTGATTCAGGCAATGTCATCTCCCGTCTCGACATCGTCTCCGTCGTCATCGAGTTCGTCGCCGATGTCATCGCCGAGATCATCATCGAGGTCATCGTCGAGGTCATATACGACCACGTCATCTTCGTCGTTGATCGGTTCGTCTTCAACGAGAGGCGCCGGCGGCTCAACCTCGTCGGCACGGCCGATCTTCTCCAGCAATGCATAGCGGGCGTGTTCGATGCGTGCCCGTTGATCGGCGTCGGTCGGAATCAAGTTTTCAAGGATCAAGAGTCCTGCCTCGACCTGCCCCATGTCAGCGCGGGCACCCGCGACTACCATCTGAAGCTCGACCTGAGCGGTGCGTGGCAATGTTGCCGAGGCGGGCGATGCTGCAAGTTCGAGAGCCTTTTCGGGACGTCCAAGACCTCGCTCGCAGTCCGCCACGAGCGCAAGGTGCTCGTGGGAACCGCTCAGTCGCGTCACGGTGCGGAACTCGCGCAAAGCCTCGGCGTAACGGCCCGTCGCATACGCAGTAATGGCAGCCGCTTCACGGACGATGTCAACACGACCACCCCGAGCAAGCGCAACCTGGGCGTGCCTGTACGCGAGCTCGGGATCCTCATCGAGCACGCGGCCCGCCATCACGAGGTGCCGGCCGACGTCCTCGGCGTTGTCTTTACTCAGTGTGCGCAGTCGAGCCCGGGCATCCCGGTCGAGATCCGCGGCCGTCACATCCTCAGGGATATCGGGTACGTCCATGCGCGGGGCGCTGTCCCGGTCCCGCGGCGCACGAAGGCGCTCCGAAGAGCGATCGCGCTCGACACGCGGGCCCCGATCACGGTCATTTCCCCACCGTGCGCGCGAATCGCCGTCATTACGCGGACGATACGGACGGTCACCACGATCAGGACGCGCACCACCCTCACCACGCGGACGGTACGGACGGTCCCCACCACCAGCACCACCGTTGCGGGGGCGATACGGACGGTCCCCACCGGCACCATCGTTGCGCGGACGGTACGGACGGTCACCACGATCAGGACGCGAGTCACCCTCACCACGCGGACGGTACCGACGCTCCCCACCGGCACCATCGTTGCGCGGACGGTACGGGCGCTCACCGCCGCCTTCGCCATCACGGCGCGGGCGATACGGACGCTCACCGCCACCTTCATTGCGGGGACGGTACGAACGCTCACCGCCACCTTCGCCATCACGGCGGGGACGGTACGAACGCTCACTGCCACCTTCGCCATCACGGCGCGGGCGGTACGGACGGTCCCCACCACCGGCACCCTCGTTGCGAGGGCGATACGGACGGTCCCCGCCACGCGACTGAGCTCCGTCTCGCTGGGGTGCGCGCGCGCGCCAATTGGGCGCGTCTCCGTCTTGACGCCTGGGACGCCACTCACCTGCGTCGCTTGAGCGCGACTCGTCAACCACGATTCAATTCCTCCTTGCCGCTGCACCAATTATGGCGATCAGGCGGCGACCCTGAAAAGAGCCGAAAATGCGCGTAGGGGCCACCCAAATGGGCGGCCCCTCGCGAAAGAATGTCCGGCAGCGTCCTACTCTCCCACACCATCTCCAGTGCAGTACCATCGGCGCTGAGAGGCTTAGCTTCCGGGTTCGGAATGGAGCCGGGCGTTTCCCTCTCGCTATGACTGCCGAAACTCTATGGAGTTACATCGGTTTCCCGACCGTATCTCGGGAACCGCACAGTGGACGCGTAGCATTACTTCGAAATCTTGAGTGTAATCAAGTTATCGGCCTATTAGTACCGGTCAGCTTCAAGAGTCTTTAGTCCTCTCTTCCACATCCGGCCTATCAACCCAGTGGTCTTCTGGGGGCCTCTCGGGCCGAAGCCCATGGAAACCTCATCTTGAAACAGGCTTCCCGCTTAGATGCTTTCAGCGGTTATCCCTTCCCAACGTAGCTAACCAGCCGTGCTCCTGGCGGAACAACTGGCACACCAGAGGTTGGTCCACCCCGGTCCTCTCGTACTAGGGGCAGCCTTTCTCAAGTTTCCTGCGCGCGCAGCGGATAGGGACCGAACTGTCTCACGACGTTCTAAACCCAGCTCGCGTACCGCTTTAATAGGCGAACAGCCTAACCCTTGGGACCACCTCCAGCCCCAGGATGCGACGAGCCGACATCAAGGTGCCAAACCATGCCGTCGATATGAGCTCTTGGGCAAGATCAGCCTGTTATCCCCGAGGTACCTTTTATCCGTTGAGCGACAGCGCTTCCACAAGCCACTGCCGGATCACTAGTCCCGACTTTCGTCCCTGCTCGACCTGTCAGTCTCACAGTCAAGCTCCCTTGTGCACTTACACTCGCCACCTGATTGCCAACCAGGTTGAGGGAACCTTTGGGCGCCTCCGTTAC
>JAEZXC010000024.1 GCA_023442845.1 Actinomycetes bacterium
GAAGAGCCCGGCGCCATGGACCTCGCCCTCAAGCTGGCGGACACCATCAGCGCTGACGTTGTCATCGCCAACGACCCCGATACGGACCGCTGCGCCGTCGCGACGCAAATCGATGGTGCCTGGCAGATGCTTCACGGCGATGTCGTCGGGTCACTCCTCGGCGAAATGATGGCCCGCCGCTTTGAAGGCACCCCGGGCGCCGTCATCGGCAACTCGATCGTGTCGTCGCGCCAGCTCGGCGCCATCGCCGCGCGCTACGGCCTGCCGAGCACCCAAACACTGACTGGTTTCAAATGGATATCCCGCGCTCCGGGACTCGTTTACGGGTACGAAGAGGCACTCGGCTATTGCGTCGCACCGGAGCTCGTGCGTGACAAGGACGGCATCTCCACCGCCTTGCTTATGGCGGAGTTCGTCGCCGAACTGAAGGCAGAGGGCCGCACTCTCGCCGACGCGATCGACGACCTCGCACGCCTGGACGGCGTGTATCTCACTCGTCAGGTCTCTGCACGCTTTGAGGATCTCAATGATCTGAGCTCGACGATGGAGCGCCTACTCGCTTCGCCTCCCAGCACCCTCGGTGGCGAGGCTGTCACGAGCTCCGATGACATGAGCGCCGGCTTCCGGGGGCTGCCGCCCACAACCGGGCTCCACCTTGAGACGGCTTCCGGCGCGCGCGTCATTGTGCGCCCGTCCGGAACCGAGCCGAAGGTCAAGGCGTACCTCGAGGTAATCCGGCCCGTCGCAGCTGACGACGTCACAGCTGCACGGGCGGCCGCGACCGACGCGATGGACGCTCTCGAAGCGGACGTGCGCGCCGCTCTTGGCGTCTGAACCCTCCCGCGCCCTCCACACCACCCCCTGAGTTGTCCCTGGCAGGGCGTGCGGGTCGATTTCGCGCGCAAAATCGACCCAGACGCCCTGCCAGGACGAAAGATGGAGGAAGAGGGGCGAGGGGGCCCACCGCAATAGGGGAGGCCAGCGTGGGTCAGGGCCTAGCCCTTGCGAGAGCCTTCGCGCACATACGCGGCGAGGTGCTCGCCGGTCATGGTGTTCGCGGCCTCGACCAACTGGGCAGGCGTGCCCTCAAACACCACGCGACCGCCATCGTGCCCGGCGCCTGGCCCAATATCGATGATCCAGTCCGCGTGCGCCATGACAGCAAGGTGATGCTCGATCACCACCACGGAGCGGCCACCATCAACGAGCCGGTCGAGGACGTCCAGGAGGTGCGCGACATCGGCGAGGTGAAGTCCAGTGGTTGGCTCATCCAGCACAAACACGCCGCCCTTGTCACCAAGGCGCGTCGCGAGTTTGAGACGTTGCCGCTCGCCACCTGACAGGGTCGAGAGTGGCTGGCCGAGCGTGAGGTAACCAAGGCCGACGCCGACGACGTGGGTGAGGATTGCCGCCGCGGCGGGGGTGTGCGCCTCGCCCGCAGAGAACAGCGCAAGCGCCTCGGTCACCGGCATCTCCAGCACATCCGCGATCGACGCCCCACCCAAGGTGTAGTGCAGGACATCCTCACTGAAGCGTCGGCCCTCACATGCCTCGCACACGGAGGAGACGGTCTCCATTACGCCCAACTCAGTGAAGATAAGGCCCGCGCCATTGCAGACGGGGCATGCACCTTCTGAGTTGGCGCTAAAGAGCGCCGGCTTCACGCCGTTCGCCTTCGCGAAGGCCTTGCGAATGGGCTCGAGTGCACCGGTGTACGTCGCAGGGTTCGAGCGACGCGATCCCTTGATGGGGCGCTGGTCAAACGTCACGACGTCATCACCTTTGAGGGAGCCGTGGATGAGCGAACTCTTGCCGGAACCTGCGACGCCCGTCACCACCGTGAGCACGCCGCGGGGGATGTCGACATCCACGTTGCGCAGGTTGTTCGTGGTGGCGCCGCGGATCTCGATGACGCCGGACGGTTCTCGCACTGACTCCTTGAGCGACGCGCGATAGTTGAGCTGGCGTCCGGTGAGAGTCTCCGACGCTCGCAGGCCCTCCACTGTGCCTTCAAAGCAGATTTCTCCACCGGCGCTTCCCGCACCTGGCCCCAAGTCGATCACATGGTCCGCGATGGCGATGGTCTCAGGCTTGTGCTCGACCACCAGCACGGTGTTGCCCTTGTCCCGCAACCGCTCAAGAAGTCGCTTCATGCGCGCGATGTCATGCGGGTGCAGACCAATCGTCGGTTCGTCGAACACATACGTGATGTCAGTGAGCGCCGAGCCGAGGTGCCGGATCATCTTGGTGCGTTGCGCCTCGCCGCCGGAAAGCGTCCCGGCCGCGCGGTCGAGCGACAAGTACCCGAGCCCAATCTCGACAAAGGAGTCGAGGGTCGCCCGGAGCGCATCGAGGAGCGGCGCCACCTCGGGCGACTCAAGCTCCCGCATCCACACGGCGAGATCACGAATCTCCATCGCCGCGAGATCAGCAATCGACTTGCCCCGAATAAGGCTTGAGCGTGCCGCCTCACTGAGTCGCGTCCCATCGCAGTCGGGGCACACCTGAAAGGTGACGGCGCGGTCCACAAACGCACGGATGTGCGGCTGCATCGCATCGGTGTCTTTCGACAACATCGACTTAGTGATCTTGGGGATGAGTCCCTCGTAGGTCATGTTGATCCCGGCAAGCTTGACCTTGGTCGGCTCCTTGTACAAGAAGTCGCCCCGCTCCCGCTTGGAGTAGTCCTTGATCGCTTTATCCGGGTCGAGGAAGCCAGACTCCGAGTAGATCCGCACCATCCAGCCATCAACGGTGTAGCCGGGGATGGTGAGCGCACCTTCGGCGAGCGATTTCGACTCGTCAAAGAGCTGGGAGTGGTCGAGCTCGCT
>JAEZXC010000045.1 GCA_023442845.1 Actinomycetes bacterium
TGCGAGCGGTACATCGCTTTACCCGCTTCGACAAAGCGCTCGTGCGCCGGTCCGGTCCCGGAGAACTCATCGCGCATGATCTCTACCCGCTCGTTCTCCGTGAGGAAGTGGCGGGCGCGTCGTTGCAGAAGCGGATCGTCGATGGCGTCGAGAAGTTGGCGCGCGAGCGGGTTCCCAACAAGGTCGCGCAGACTGTCGAGACCAAGCGCCTGGCAGGCCAGCGCCATCTCGTCAACGCGGCTCCTTACAAGTTCCACCTGCGTGCCCGCGCGTGGACCTGCGTGAATGATCAACAGGGTGAGCCCATACTCGGGGAAGTAGAGAGGACACGGTTCTGCTCGAGGGGGACGCTCGCTGAAATCGAGAAGGAGTGCCTCGCCTTCGTGACACCGCACGATCGCGTGTTGGCTCAATCCGGCCGTCGCAGCGCCAACGAATTCGTTCTCAACATCGACGCACAGGTCAGCAAGTTCGTAGGCGCCAGGTCCAGCCGGGAGGCCGAGCCCCCATGCGTCGTTCGTGGCAAGAGCAACGGCCGCGGTGGCCGACACGAGCGACGACACCCCTGCCCCGAAAGGCACGCACGATGTCACCGCGATGTCGAGGCCTGGACCGGAGTACCCACGCTCCTGCAATGCCCAGAGCGGTCCCGCAAGATAGCCGACCCATCGGCCATCGCGTGGCTCGATGAGATCGGACAACGCCCCGGTCCATACCCCCGGACCGTCCGGAGAGCTCTCATGGGGTGCGTGTGCGATACGGACACGATCGTCGTTGCGGCGGTGTACAGCCACATACGTGCGGTGCGGAATGACCGTTGGAAGGCTTAACCCGCCGCCGATATCGGTGTACTCGCCAATGATGGTGATGCGCCCCGGTGCGGAGGCTTCCGCGTGGGTTTCGCAGTCGAATGCCGAGGCGAGCAGTTCTCGCGCCCTGCGCTGGCCCTCATGACGCGGCCACGCCTCGACCCATCGAGGTCCGCCAGCCTCGTCGTTGCGTCCCATGTGTGTATTGTGCCAGCGCACTGCGCTGACGCCGTGTGGGACCTCGTGACAAGATGAGGTGAAAGTTTGTGTCACTACGCGAAGGAGTCACGATGGCCGCGTCGGATAAAGCACCGTCCGTTCCCACCGAGCCGGTGCCTGCCCCGCACACTCCTGGGCCGTCAGTGCTTGAACGCCTGCGCCGCCAGCGCACCGGGGTCGCGCTTGGCGCCCTCGTCGTCGCCGTGGTCGTGGGCCTCGCATTGTCCATCCTTGTGCCCGACTCGCACGTGCTCCTCGCGCTCGTCATGTTGGGGGCGTTGGTGGCTGCTGCCGTTGGATTCACGGTGCGAACCCTCGACACGTCACGCGGGTTTGCCGCTCAGGGCACCGCATTCGTCGCGGCAGCCATTGGAACTCACCTCATGGCAACAACGGGGCTTGTCAATCAGGCGATCGATGAAGCCAATGGCGTTGCCGCGCTACTGAAGGCGGGAACGACAAGTGGCCTCGGGTGGGACGACGCCGTTCTCACCGCGCTCGCGACGCCAACGGTCTCAACGGGCGCGATCGTGGCGGGGCTTGTTGCCGCCATCATCGCGGGGTGGGGTCGCCGGGTCTAGGACCCAGCAGGTGTCGCTGACACCGGCGTGACGGCGAGGTTGCGACCAGCCAGGCCACGGCGTCGGCTACCAAGAGTGCGTGCAACCCCGCGTAGCGCCTGCGCGGCAGGGGACTCGGGAGCCGAGATCACGACGGGTTCGCCGATGTCGCCGCCTTCGCGTAGCGCGACGTCGATGGGAATCTGTCCAAGCAACGGAACTGTCGTTCCCAGCGTGGCGCTCAGACGATCTGCGACACGTTGTCCGCCACCCTCGCCAAAGAGGTGCAGCCGGCTGCCGTCTGGTTGTTCCATCCACGACATGTTCTCGATCACCCCAACGACGGATTGCGACGTTTGGGTGGCTATTGAACCCGCACGCTCGGCAACGCCTGCGGCGGCGGCCTGCGGGGTGGTGACGACAACGAGTTCTGCGTGCGGCAAGAGCTGAGCGACCGAGATCGCAATATCGCCCGTGCCCGGGGGAAGATCGAGCAACAGCACATCCAAGTCCCCCCAGAACACGTCGGCAAGGAACTGCTCAAGTGCGCGGTGCAGCATCGGGCCGCGCCACACCACGGGTTGGCCGTCGGGCACAAACATCCCGATCGACACGGCTTTCACCTCGTGCGCGATTGGTGGAAGCAACATGTCGTCGAGCCGAGTGGGTTGCCCCTCCACGCCAAGCATCCCCGGAATCGAGAAGCCAAAGATGTCCGCGTCAAGAACGCCGACCTTCAGACCTTCTGCCGCC
Organism: Actinomycetes bacterium; assembly: GCA_023442845.1. Taxonomy (GTDB): domain Bacteria; phylum Actinomycetota; class Actinomycetes; order Actinomycetales; family Demequinaceae; genus Demequina. The sequence continues at coordinate 2,342 of JAEZXC010000045.1, forward strand.
ATTGCCGCGGCAAGATTGGCCGTCACCGTCGACTTGCCGACGCCGCCCTTGCCCGACGCGATGGCATAGACGCGCGTGAGGTTGCCCGGTTGGGTGAAGGGGATAACCGGTTCGGGCTTGCCTCCACGCAGTTGCGACCGCAACGACAGACGTTGTTCCTCGGTCATCACACCGAGTTCGACGCGGACGCTCGTCACGCCGTCGACACCTCCGGCGGCTGCCTCAACATCCCTGCTGATGCGGTCCTTCATGGGACAGCCCTGAGTCGTGAGGTCGATTCCCACCACCGCAACGCCATCGGCGGTCACATCCACCGAACGGACCATGCCGATCTCCGTAATGGGGCGCCGGATCTCGGGGTCAATCACCTGTGCGAGGGCAGCGGTCACGAGCTCAACTGTCGACATGCGTCCATCGTAGGCACGGTGCCAGGGGCCACGTGACGGACTCAGGACTCAGGAAGAGCGCGATTCGCGATGATCTCCGCGCTCATCGTCACGTAGGTCCTCCCGTAAGTCTTCGAGAAGTGCGCGGAGCTCAGAGCGGACAAAGTCGCGGGTCGCGGTCTCACCCAAGGCTTGGCGGAGCGCGGCTACCTCGCGCGCGAGGTACTCGGTGTCCGCGAGTGACCGCTCTGCGCGCTGGCGATCCTGCTCGGCCGCAACGCGGTCCCGATCATCCTGGCGGTTCTGTGCAAGGAGGATAAGGGGAGCGGCATACGAGGCCTGCAAGGAGAGCATGAGTGTGAGCACCGTGTAGCCGTACTCGGACGAGTCGAACCGCATGTCGATTGGCGCCCACGTGTTCCACACCAACCACGCGACGCAGAACACGGTGAGATACACCAGAAAGCGAGGCGTCCCGAGAAAGCGAGCGATGCCCTCAGAGATACGACCAAAGCGGTCGGTGCGCTTCGCGGTGGGCAGGCGATTGCGGAAGAGTCCACGTTCGCGCTTTGGGCGGTCCAGGCGACCATCAGACATTGTCGCCTCCCTCGTCGGCGGGTGCAGGCTCACCCTTCTGTTGGGCGCTTGGATCGTGCTCACGCCAGTCGCTCGGCAGCAGGTGGTCGAGCACGTCGTCAATCGAGATTGC
>JAEZXC010000068.1 GCA_023442845.1 Actinomycetes bacterium
CGCGGCATGGGCACCACCTGCGTTGTGGGCGCCGACGCTCTCGACGTCGACGCGCACGCGTGTCAGTTCTCCGTTGGCAAGAAGGTGGTGAAGGAAGGCGACATCATCGCCATCGACGGTTCAACCGGCGAGATCTTCCTCGGCGACGTGGCAGTGATGTCATCGCCGGTGGTGCGATACCTCGAAGAGGGGCTCGACGCCGCTCTCGCCGAGATTCCTGTCGACGATGTCGATACGCACGAACTCGTCAACGCAGTGCACGCAATCCTCACGCACGCCGACAAGACCCGTCGGCTTGAGGTCTACGCAAACGCGGACACCCCTGAGGATGCCCGGCGGGCACGCCGTTGGGGTGGACAAGGCATTGGCCTCTGCCGCACCGAGCACATGTTCTTGGGTGATCGGCGCGTTTTGATCGAGCACCTCATCCTTGCCGAGGACGATGCGCAGCGCCAAGCCGCGCTGGATGCTCTGTTGCCGCTTCAACGGGACGACTTCACCCACATTCTGGAGGAGATGGATGGCCTCCCCGTCACCATCCGACTCATCGACCCGCCGCTCCACGAGTTCTTGCCCGACCTGACCGACCTGTCGGTGAAGGTGGCGCTTGCCGCCGAGCGGGGCGAAACGGGCGACGACGCCGATCGCGACAAGACCCTTCTCGCCGCGGTGAGAAGAATGCATGAGGCAAACCCCATGTTGGGCCTCCGAGGAGTACGGCTCGGAATCGTCATTCCTGGGCTCTTCGCTCTCCAAATTCGCGCAATTGCCGAAGCCCATGCAGCACGACTCAAGGCAGGTGGCGATCCTCACGCCGAGATCATGATTCCGCTCGCGGCATCGGTCATGGAACTTCACCTCATCCGCGATGAGGCCGAGAGCATCCTTGCCGACGTTGCGGCTGAGCAAGACGTCGACCTTCATATTCCGGTGGGCGCCATGATCGAGCTTCCCCGGGCGGCCCTCACGGCGGACCGGATGGCTGATGTCGCGGAGTTCTTCTCATTTGGCACGAACGACCTCACCCAGACGACGTGGGGCTTCTCCCGCGACGACGTCGAAGGCGCATTCTTCAACCCCTATACCGACAAGGGCGTGTTTAGTGTGTCGCCTTTCGAGTCCATCGATGCACAAGGCGTCGGAGAACTCGTCAGCATCGCGGTCGAGCGCGGCCGAGCGACTCGGCCTGACTTGCGGCTGGGCGTATGTGGTGAACACGGCGGCGATCCGGACTCGATCCACTTCTTCAATGGCGTTGGGCTCGATTACATCTCGTGCTCGCCGTTCCGTATCCCGGTGGCCAGGCTTGAAGCTGGCCGCGCATCCGTCGCTGGCAGCCAGTCAGACACGCGATAACAGCACGTCGCACGGATGCGAGCCGCCCTCACCGAATAACGGTGGGGGCGGCTACTTTCGCGCTACTTTCGTCCGCGCTTGTCGCGCACTCGGACGTTGATGTGAATTGGTGTGCCGGTGAACTCGAACGTCTCGCGCAAGCGACGCTCAATGAAGCGTCGGTACTGGGGGTCAAGGAAGCCGGTTGTGAATAGCACAAAGGTGGGCGGACACGTGCCTGCCTGGGTGGCAAACAAGATCTTTGGTTGGCGGCCACCGCGCACCGGGTGAGGATGCTCCGCGACCAGTTCGCCGAGGAACGTGTTGAGTTTGCCCGTCGAGATGCGTCGATCCCAGTTGGTGAGCGCCACGTCCATCGCACGCTTCAGGCGGTTCGTGTGCCATCCGGTCAACGCCGATAGGTTGACCCGCGGCGCCCATGTGAGGTGGGTGAGTTCCTTATCCCAGGAGCGCTCGAAGAGGAACCGCTCGTCCTCGCCCACCAGGTCCCACTTGTTGACGACGATGACGAGTGCACGACCAGCGTCAATCACGTCCGACAAGATCCGCAAATCTTGCTCGGTGAGCGGCGTCGACGCATCGACAAGCACGAGCGCAAGTTCTGCGCGTTCAATCGCAGCGGCGGACCTGAGCGACGCATAGTAGTCCGCGCCGCGCGTGAGGTGGACACGGCGTCGAATGCCTGCTGTGTCGATGAAAGTGAACGGCTCATCTTCAATGGTGATGAGTTCGTCGACGGGATCGCGCGTCGTGCCCGCCAACTCATTGACCACCACGCGCTCACTGCCCGCAAGGCGATTGAGCAATGAGGACTTGCCGACGTTGGGGCGTCCAACGAGCGCAACGCGCCGTGGCGCGCCCTCATCGTCAACGAGCGGCATCTCGGTGGGAAGCATCGCGAGGGCGGCATCGAGCATGTCGCCCGTTCCGCGGCCGTGCAGCGCCGAAACGGCGAACGGCTCCCCTAGCCCGAGGTTCCACAACGCAGCGGCTTCGATTTCGCCTTGCGGACCATCCACCTTGTTCGCTACAAGGAGGACAGGCTTCTTCGTCTTGCGGAGCAAGCGCACCACTTGTTCGTCCGTCGCCGTCGCCCCCACCGTCGCATCGACGACAAACATGAGCGCGTCCGCGATGTCCATCGCGGCTTCCGCCGCTTGAGCGACTGACAGATCGATACCGCTGACGTTGTGCTCCCAGCCGCCGGTGTCCATGAGGAGAAAGTCTCGACCGGCCCACTCCGCGCGGTACGTCACGCGGTCGCGTGTCACGCCCGGGGTGTCCTCAACGACTGCGACGCGCCGTCCCACAATGCGGTTGACGAGGGTCGACTTGCCGACGTTGGGGCGACCCACAATCGCCAGCACCGGGAGCGCCTCTTGCTGCTCACCCACCGGCCCCTCGAGGGCGAGAAGGTCCTCTTCGCTCAGTTCATAGGATTCGAGGCCCGCACGCAACGCAGCTTCGCGAATCTCATCGAGGCTCTCGGCCGCGTCGGACGGAGTTGGGACGCCAAACTCCTCGGT
>JAEZXC010000078.1 GCA_023442845.1 Actinomycetes bacterium
CCACCAACCTCATCGCCGGTCCGTTTGGCTTCAAGCGTGCCGAGTACTTCGAGACAGAAGAGCCCGAAGCGCGCCAGACCCCAGAGGTGCGCTTCTAGCGTTCGCTTGAGGGTGCGGCCTCCGGGTCGACCTCATGCATCGCGGCGCGAGCCGAGCGCTTCGCCAGCCAGTGCTTGCCGGTTTCAAACACCATTGGTAGCACCGACACAAAGACGATCAGCATGAGCGCGATCTCGATGTTGTTCTTCACGATGTCGAAGCGGCCAAGCCAGTAACCGAGCATCGTGACGCCTACGCCCCACACGAGCGCGCCGATAACGTTGAAGCGCACAAAGCGCGAATAGGGCATCTTGCCGACGCCAGCCGCTACCGGGATGTAGGTGCGGACGAAGGGCACAAACTGAGCGAGCACGATTGCGCGGCCGCCGTAGCGCTCAAAGAACGCATGGGTGCGGTCCACGTATGCCTGTTTGAAGATCCGCGAGTCGGGACGATGGAAGATCTTGGGCCCGCTCAGCCTGCCGATCCAGTACCCCGACTGCGGTCCCACAAACGCTGCGAGGCCGATCAGTCCAGCTACCGCCCAGATGGGAAGGTTGATCTGGCCGGTACCAGTGAAGAGGCCCGCTGTGAAGAGCAGCGAATCGCCCGGCAGAAAGGGGAACAGCAAGCCCGTCTCGATGATGATGATGGCGCAGATGCCGGCGAGGGCCCATGTGCCGTAGCGGTCGATGAATGAATTGATGAGATGGTCGGGATCCATCCAATCCGGACCGAGCATGGGCAAAGACGCAGCGGAGACGATCACGGAGCCAGCCTACGGTGCGGCGCCCCTCGCTTGTATGCGCGGGGACTGGTTACATGGGGGGCATGATGCTCACGTCCTTTGGCACACCGCTGACCGATGGGGCGACACGGGTACTCCTGCTCGGCGCCGGCGAGCTCGGAAAAGAACTCGCCATCGCCTTTCAGCGCCTCGGTGTGGAAGTGGTGGCCTGCGACCGCTACGCCAACGCCCCCGCGATGCAGGTGGCGCATCGTTCCTACGTCATTGACCTTCTCAGCGCGGAAGCGCTGCGGGCCATCGTCGAAACCGAGCAGCCGTCGCTCATCGTGCCCGAACTCGATGCAATCAACACGGATGAACTCGCGCAATTCGAGAGCCGCGGCTTCAAGGTGGCGCCGAGCGCGTCGGCGGCGCGCGTGACGATTGACCGCGAACGCACCCGCTGGCTGGTCGCCGAGGAACTCGGCATCCCCACGTCGCCGTATCGGATCGCTGAATCCGCCGCGGAGCTGAAGACAGCCGTCGAAGAACTCGGGTTGCCCGCCGTCGTCAAGCCCCTTATGTCGTCATCGAGCAAGGGGCAGTCGGTCGTTCGCGACGTGAATGAGTGTGAGGTGGCGTGGCGCCACGCGTCCGAGGATGGGCGGGCGACCTCCCCGCGGGTCATTGTTGAGTCGGTGGTCGATTTCGATTATGAGATCACGCTCCTCACCGTGCGCCACATTGCAGGCACCACGTTTATGGATGCCATCGGACATGTTCAAGGTGATGGCGGATTCCGCGAGGCGTGGCAACCTCAGCCGATGTCGCAGACGGCGGCATTGGAGGCGCGCCGAATTGCTGGCGCTGTCACGGAGGCGCTCGGCGGCTGGGGCGTCTTTGGCGTCGAGCTCTTTGTGCGCGGAGATGAGGTGATCTTCTCGGAGGTCTCACCCCGTCCCCACGACACGGGCCTGGTGACCTTGATTTCCAATCCGACCAACGAGTTCGGCATTCATGTGCGAGCGCTCCTCGGTTTGCCAGTTCACCACGTGATCGCCGAGCCCGCGGCAGCGTGTGCGCTTGTCGCGGAGGGGCAGGGAGTGCCGAGCTTCCATGGTGTCGCCGACGCCCTGAGCCGCCCCGATACCGACGTGCGCCTCTTTGGCAAGCCCCGTGTGGACGGCCGCCGCCGCGTGGGCGTCACTCTCGCTCGTGGAACCACAATCGATGATGCGCGGGCGCGGGCTGTCGAGGCGGCCGAGAGCATCACGATCACTCTTGAATGAGCACACGGTGACCGAGTACGAAGACGACGAGCTACAACCGTCACCGCAAGACGAGGTCGGCGTGGGCCCGTGGAGCGGTGAGTGGCCAACGGACCCCCGTTTCGACCGGCGCCTCCTCGCCGATGGCGACCGCCGAAATGTGGTCGATCGATATCGGTACTGGGCGCACGACGCGATCGTGGCGGACCTCGACGAGCGTCGCCACAGCTTTCACGTCGCAATTGAGAATTGGCAGCACGACTTCAACATCGGCTCTGTGGTGCGCACCGCCAATGCCTTCATGGCTCGCGAGGTGCACATTGTGGGAAACCGCCGTTGGAATCGGCGCGGGGCCATGGTGACCGATCGATACCAGCACATTCGCCATCACGCCACGGTGGAGGAGTTTGTGGCGTGGGCCCGCGAAGCGGGGCTTGCGGTGCTCGCGATCGACAACTTGCCGGGTTCTGTGCCGATCGAGACTTACCCCGTCGAAAAGGAGTGCGTTCTTGTGTTCGGCCAGGAAAGCGTCGGCCTGTCCGACGCGGTCCGAGACGCGGCCGACGCCACGCTCGCCATCGCGCAGTACGGCTCCACCCGCTCGATTAATGCGGGGGCGGCGGCGGCAATTGCGATGCACCGGTGGATCACCCTGCACGCCGATATCGCGGCAGGGCATGGCGAAAGCGGGAACTGAGGACCAAAGACCAGCGCAGACCGGGTCGCAAATCTGACAGAATGGTGTGCGGTTCGTTCCCTCTCACGTTCAGGAGTAACGCAATGGCTATCGCCACAGTTGAGTCGTATGCCGCGATGCTGGACGCCGCCAAGGCCGGCGGCTATGCCTTCCCCGCGATCAACATCACGTCGTCGTCCACCGTCACTGCGGCCATTCAGGGCTTCGCGGAGGCCGAGTCGGACGGCATCATCCAGGTGTCAGTCGGTGGCGGTCAGTACGCCTCTGGCAGCACGATCAAGGACCAGGTTGTCGGCTCGCTTGCCCTCGCCGCGTACGCCCGTGAGGTGGCGAACTCGTACGGCGTGACGATTGCCCTGCACACCGACCACTGCCACAAGACGTACCTCGACAACTGGCTCAAGCCGCTGCTCAAGATTGAGGCAGACCAGGTTGCCGCAGGTGGATCGCCGATCTTCAACTCGCACATGTGGGATGGCTCCACGGTCCCCATGGACGAGAACCTCGCCATTGCTGAGGAGCTCCTCGAGCTGTCGCAGGCCGCCCGCACCATCCTCGAGATCGAGATCGGTGTTGTCGGTGGTGAAGAGGACGGCCACTCCGCCGAGATCAACGACAAGTTGTACTCAACGCCGGAGGACGGCATCGCCACGATCGAGAAGCTCGGCCTCGGCGAGAAGGGCCGTTACTTGACGGCCCTCACGTTCGGCAATGTCCACGGTGCTTACAAGCCGGGCGCGGTCAAGCTTCGTCCCGAGATCCTCGGTGACATTCAGGCCGCCGCTGGCGCCAAGTTCGGCAAGGACAAGCCCTTCGACCTCGTCTTCCACGGTGGCTCGGGCTCGACCGCCGAGGAAATCGCTATCGCCGTCAGCCACGGCGTCGTCAAGATGAACATCGACACCGACACCCAGTACGCGTACACGCGTCCGGTTGTTGACCACATGATGAAGAACTACGACGGCGTCCTCAAGGTCGACGGCGAGTGGGGCAACAAGAAGGCCTACGACCCGCGTGCCTGGGGCAAGCTGGCTGAGGCAGGCATGGCAGCTCGCGTTGTCGAGGCGTGCCAGCAGCTCGGCTCGGCTGGTAAGAAGATCTAGCAACAGTGATGCGGAACGCCCCCGGTCGCTAGATTGCACCGGGGGCGTTTCCACGTTCCACCCACTACCACCAAGCCCCGGCGTCGACCGGGTGAGGGGAGGGCGCCATGCCAGGCGTCGTGATCGTCGGAGCCCAATGGGGCGACGAAGGTAAAGGCAAGGCCACCGATGTGCTCGGTAGCCGTGTCGACTATGTCGTGAAGTTCAATGGCGGCAACAACGCTGGTCACACCGTGGTGATCGGCGACCAGAAGTTCGCCCTGCACCTCCTGCCCTCGGGCATCCTGACGCCAGACGTCACGCCGGTCATCGGCAACGGCGTTGTTGTCGACATCAACGTCTTGATGTCGGAGCTTGATGGCCTTATCGAGCGTGGGGTCGACCCATCGAAGCTGCTGATCTCGAACGCCGCTCACGTCATTGCGCCCTACGCGCGCACTCTCGACCAAGTGACGGAGCGCTTCCTCGGCAAGCGCAAGATTGGCACGACGGGGCGCGGCATCGGGCCCGCGTACGCGGACAAGATCAACCGTGTTGGCATTCGCATGGGGGACTTGTTCGACGAGGCGGTGCTGCGGGACAAGATCGAAGGCGCCCTTGCCGCAAAGAATCACTTGCTCGTCAAGGTCTACAACCGCCGCGCGATCACGGTGGATGAAGTGGCCGAGGAACTCCTCACTTACCGTGACCGCTTGGCCCCGATGGTGACCGACACGTCGCTCGTCCTCAACCAGGCTCTCGACGCGGGCAAGACCGTGCTCTTTGAAGGTGGCCAGGCGACGATGCTCGACGTCGACCACGGCACGTACCCCTTCGTCACGTCGTCCAACGCGACCGCAGGCGGGGCGTGCACTGGTTCCGGCGTCGGACCCACGAAGATCGACTCGGTCATTGGCATCGTGAAGGCGTACACGACGCGTGTGGGTGAAGGCCCGTTCCCAACGGAGCTTGAGGACGAGTGGGGTGAGCGACTTCGCGATGTGGGCCATGAGTTCGGCACCACCACGGGTCGCCCGCGCCGCTGTGGTTGGTACGACGCTGTGATCGCGCGGTATTCGGCGCGCATCAATGGCCTCACCGACCTCGTGCTGACAAAGCTCGATGTGCTGACCGGCATTAAAGAGATTCCGGTGTGCGTGGCCTACGACGTGGGCGGCAAGCGCGTCGACGAGTTGCCGCAGGATCAGGCTGACTTCGCCGCGGCGGTGCCAATCTACGAGACCTTCCCTGGCTGGGATGAGGACATCTCGGCGGCACGCGAGTTCAGCGATCTGCCCCAAAACGCCCAGGATTACGTGATCGCGCTCGAGAAAATTTCCGGGTGCCGCATCTCGTCCATCGGTGTTGGACCGGCGCGTGACGAGATCATCGTTCGCCACGATCTCCTGCACGCTCGGTAGTCGACGCATGGTGATGAGTTCCCGCGTGTCCCGCTCGGCTATCCGCGAACGGGCATGGGGGACAGCCGTCACCTCCACTGGTTAGGCTGGACGCTGTGAAGATCCTCCTCGTCGGTTCCGGCGCGCGCGAACACGCACTTGCCCGGGCCCTCTGCCACGACCCCGCCGTTGGCACCCTCCACGCCCTGCCTGGTAACCCGGGCATCGGCTCCGTTGTCAGCGTGAAAGCGATGCCGACGGTGCTGCACCAGGGCAATCCGCTCGACCCCCGTGCCGTCACGGACCTCGCGACGGAGTTGGGTGCGAACCTCGTGGTGATTGGCCCGGAGGCGCCGCTCGTGGCGGGTGTCGCCGACGCATTGCGGGCAGCTGGCATCCCCACTTTCGGGCCCGACGCTGCGGCGGCAAAGCTCGAAGGATCGAAGGCTTTTGCCAAGGACATCATGGCCGCCGCGGGCGTTCCGACCGCCGAGCCACGCGTGTGCGCGACTCCGTCTGAACTTGAAGCAGCTCTCGACGGCTTTGGTGCGCCCTATGTTGTGAAGGACGATGGCCTTGCCGCTGGCAAGGGGGTCGTCGTGACCGATGACCGCAAGGAGGCGGTGGCTCACGGACTCGGCGTCATTGAGGCCGGCGGCGTCGTCGTGGTCGAGGAGTACCTCGATGGCCCGGAGGTGAGCCTCTTCTGTCTCTCGGATGGCCGCACTGTTGTACCGCTGCAGCCAGCGCAGGACTTCAAGCGCGCACACGATGGCGATCAAGGGCCAAACACCGGCGGCATGGGTGCGTACACCCCGCTTCCGTGGGCGCCGGATGACCTTGTTGACACCGTCGTAGCCACTGTCGCGCAGCCAACGATCGATGAGATGGCGCGCCGCGGCACGCCCTTTGTTGGCGTGCTTTACTGCGGCCTAGCGCTCACGTCCAAGGGTTTGCGCGTGGTCGAGTTCAACGCCCGCTTTGGCGACCCTGAGACGCAGGCCGTGCTTGCGCAGTTGCGTACCCCGCTCGCAGGCGTCCTCTTGGCGGCGGCGGAGGGCCGACTCGATGAAATCGAGCCTCTCGAATGGGAAGAAGGCGGTGCTGTCGCCGTGGTGATCGCGGCAAAGGGCTACCCTGCCACCCCGCGATCGGGTGACCCGATCGGTGGCCTCGCCGAGGTCGAGGATGAACCGGATGTTCACGTCTTGCACGCGGGTACTGCGTTTACTGATGAAGGCACGCTTGTGTCAGCTGGCGGTCGCGTGCTGTCCGTGGTGGGTCAGGGCGCCACGCTCGCCGCTGCACGTGAGCGCGCGTACAAAGGCGTCGATTACATCACGCTGGAAGGCTCGCACCACCGCTCGGACATTGCGCTCGCGGTAGCGAGCGCCAGCACCGAGGCGCGCTGAAGATGCCCGGTTTTTCGACAACGCCGGCGGTAATCCAGGTGCCGGGATGGCGGCATATCTACAGCGGAAAGGTGCGGGACCTGTACGTGCCCGAGGCCCCGCATCCGCAAGGCGATGTCGTGCTCGTGGTCGCGTCGGACCGCATCAGTGCATACGACTGGGTGCTGCCATCGGAGATCCCCGGCAAGGGTGGCGTGTTGACCGCGCTGTCGCTGTGGTGGTTCGACCGTTTGCGAGATGTGGTGCGTGACCACACCGTGGAAGCCGACGTGCCGGCGGAGGTGCAGGGCCGAGCGATGGTCGTGCGCCGCCTCGAGATGTTCCCCGTCGAGTGTGTCGTGCGTGGTTACCTCACCGGCTCGGGCCTTGCGGAGTACCGCGCGAGTGGAACCGTGTGCGGAATCCCGTTGCCCGCGGGACTGTCGGATGGTTCGCGGCTCCCTGAGCCGATCTTTACGCCGGCCACTAAGGCGGACGTCGGCGAGCATGACATCAATGTCACTTTTGACGACGTTGTTGCCATCATTGGCGAAGAAGACGCAACGACGTTGCGCCGCGTCGCGCTTGAGATGTACGCGAAGGCGCATGAGATTGCGCTGAGCAAGGGCATCATTCTCGCGGACACTAAGTTTGAGTTCGGTCGCGATGCGGCTGGCGAGATCATGGTGGCCGATGAGGTGCTCACCCCCGATTCCAGCCGGTACTGGCCCGTCGATACGTGGGAGCCGGGTCATGCGCAACCGAGCTTCGACAAGCAGTTCGTCCGCGACTGGCTGACATCCGCGGAGTCGGGCTGGGATCGGCACGGCGATGTGCCACCGCCGCCATTGCCTGTCGAGATCGTCGAGCGCACTCGCGCTCGGTACCTCGAGGCATATGACCGACTCGTCGGTTAGCGTCGGCTGAGGCCGTAATCGTGCTCCTGTTCGCATCTCGTGAGATGTCAACCGGTTCACATGAAATGTGACGTGGATCACTGCTAAGTTAGGCGCGCTACGGGAGCACGGGCTCCCGTTTTCTATGCCCTCGTACAGGGGGTTCAAGGGAGGAAACACATGAATTTGCGTCGCATGAGCACGGTCGGCGTGATTGTTCTTGGCGTTGTTGCGCTGGCAGGCTGCAGCAAGAGCGCTCAGGAGTTCAAGGCAGGCCAGTGCCTCAATGGCCTGCTCGACGCCTCGA
>JAEZXC010000085.1 GCA_023442845.1 Actinomycetes bacterium
CGTGATCGGTGGCAGCCTCGCGATGGCGATCACTTATGGCATTGGCCTTGTCGTGGGCGTCACCGTCTAGCGTTTCAAGGCACGAGGTTGAGCCACTGCGGCGTGGAGAACTTCTCGGCAACGAGCCTCTCAGCTCGTTCCACCTCGCGCTTTTTGACCTCGCCGGGAGTGGTCGCGTAACGCGAAGCAAAGTGCGCGAGGAACGACTCAATGATCGCCTCGCGCGTCATTCCGGACTGGGAGCGCAACGGGTCAACGCGCTTGTTCGCGCTCTTTGTCCCCTTGTCGGAGAGCTTCTCCCGACCAATGCGGAGAACCTCGAGCATCGCATTCGCATCGATGTCGTACGCCATGGTCACGTGGTGAAGCACAGCACCGTTTGCGTAGCGCTTCTGGGCTGCGCCCGCGATCTTGCCAGCCGGGGACGCAATGTCATTGAGGGGCACATAGGTCGCGTTGATGCCGAGATCACCGAGTGCGCCGAGCACCCAATCGTCGAGGAACGCGTACGACTGTTCAAAGGTGAGGCCCTCGACAAGCGAGGCAGGGACGTACAGCGAGTACGTGATCGTGTTGCCCGGCTGAATGAACATTGCCCCGCCGCCGGACACGCGCCGCGTCACGGTGATGTCGTGCTTTGCGACGCCTTCGGGGTCAATCTCGTTGCGCACCGACTGGAAGGAGCCGATCACCACGGTGTTGCGCTCCCACTCCCACACGCGGAGGGCTGGTCCGCGTGTGCCCTCACCGACCTCAAGAGCGAGCACCTCGTCAAGCGCCATCTGCATGTGCGGGTGGCGCGGCACATCGCGAATCAATTCGAACGAGTGGTCGTGCCAACTTGTCGCGTGCCCGAGGGCGCGCCGCACCGCGATCGCCACCGCCTCGGGACTGAATCCAATGAACTCCGCGTCGCCCGCCGCGCTTGCCACAACGTCGGCGAGGCGCTGAACCGGTGTCGACGCGGGCAGCCCGGTGAGGGCGCCGTTGATCGCGAGGAGAGCCTCAGCGGGCTCAAGAAAGAAGTCTCCAGACAGGACGACGCTGGCGAGGGTCCGTGCATCACCGTCGCCGGTCGTCTCGACGTCCGCGACGACGAGCTTGCCACCAGGAACCTTGTATTCACCGTGCATACGTCCCATTCTCAGCCGGGCCGCGTGCATTCGAGACACATTCCGCCTACGGCTGAGGTGAGACGCCTGCCTTGAGGAGCCCGTAGAGCAGCGCTTCGGTGAGCGATTCCCACGACGCTTCGATGACGTTGGGGCCAACGCCAACTGTGCACCAGGTGCGAGCGGTGTCGGTGTCGAGCATCGTAATGAGCACGCGCGTGACGGCATCGGTGCCATGGCTCGCATCCATGATGCGCACCTTGAAGTCGACGAGTTCAAAGCGGGCGATCTCGGGGTAGACCGCAAGCAACGCCTGGCGCAGCGCGTGGTCAAGCGCGTTGACGGGGCCGTTTCCTTCGCCAACGGTGAGGAAGCGCTTCTCCCCTGCCCGGATCTTGACGATTGCTTCAGCGTCGGCGTCCTGCGGGTTGTCCGGGGCCGACGCGACAGCGACGTTCCAGCGCTCCACCTGCCAGTACGAGGGGGCGTTGCCCAGTTCCGAACGCAGGAGCAGCTCGAACGACGCGTCGGCGGCGTCATACGTGTATCCGGCAGCCTCGGCGTTCTTCACTCGCTCGGTCACGGTGGTGAGCACGTCGGACTGCCCGCTGAGGTCGAATCCGAGCTCCTTGCCCTTCAGCTCGATGGAGGCCCGGCCTGCCATCTCGGACACGAGCATGCGCATGTCATTGCCCACCAAGGCAGGGTCGGTGTGCTGGTAAAGGTCCGGATCAACCTTGATGGCCGATGCGTGCAGGCCTGCCTTGTGCGCGAAGGCCGAAGCCCCCACGTACGGCTGGCGCGTGAACGGTGCGATGTTGGTGATCTCTGAGATCGCGTGCGAAATGCGCGTCGATTCGCGAAGCCCGTTCGCGGCGAGGGCGATGGCCCCGCGCTTGAGTTCGAGGTTCGCGGCCACCGCAACGAGGTCTGCGTTTCCCGTGCGCTCGCCGTACCCATTGACGCACCCCTGCACGTGGGTTGCGCCTGCCGCGACGGCGGCCATCGAGTTCGCGACGGCGCATCCTGAATCGTTGTGCGCGTGCATGCCGAGTTGGACAGACGTACGGGACCGCACCTGTGAAACCACGGCCGCGACATCGTCGGGGAGCATTCCGCCGTTCGTGTCACACAGCACCAACGTGGAGGCGCCTGCTGCCTCACCGGCGAGCAGCGCCTTAACCGCGTAGTCCGGATCAAAGCGGTAGCCATCAAAGAAGTGCTCGGCATCGAGCAGGACGCGTCGCCCCTCGCCCACCAAGAAGGCGACGGTTTCTTCGATCATGCGGAGGTTCTCGTCGCCACTGACGCGCAGTGCACGCTCGGCGTGGCGGATGTCCGACTTGGCGACCAAGGTGATGAGGGGGGCCTCGGAGTCGAGGAGGGCGCGCACCTGAGGGTCGTTGCCCGCACTTGTGCCAGCACGGCGCGTCATACCAAAGGCAGCGAACGTGGCGTTGGCGAACTCAAGCTCCTTGTGGACCAAGTTGAAGAACTCGGTGTCCTTGGGCACCGCACCCGGCCAGCCACCTTCAATGACGCCCACCCCAAGTTCATCGAGCAGCGCCGCAATTGCCAGCTTGTCCGAGACCGACAGGTTCATGCCTTCTTGCTGCGCGCCATCGCGCAGCGTCGTGTCGTAGATCTCAACGGTGAGACCCGCCATGGTGTCCTCCCAGGTCAAACAGGCATTCCGCTTGCGCTCCGCCCCAACAAAAAAGCCCCCCTGTGGCGTCGGGAGGCTGCGCGTCGGGGGTGAGCCGACGCGCTACAGAATGATGATCGCGGTGTGCATCGCGGTTATTCTCGCACAGAATCGGCGATTTGCGCCGCCGCCTTTTACGGCGCTGGCGGGGAGGAACCGTTGAGAACGCGTCTCAACATGCGCCACTCGGGCAAGTATGTGTCCATCACCGCATAGAACCTCGCGTTGTGGCCGCGCTCGATGAGGTGCGCAAGTTCATGGACCACGACGTACTCAAGGAGTTCTGGGTCACGGCGGCCAAGTTCAAGGTTGAACGTGATGCGCTTGGTTTGCGTATTGCACGATCCCCACCTGCTCGTCATACGACGAAACGCCAAGGTGGGCATCGGTAGGCCCATCTGCTCGGCCCAATACTCAACGAGGGGCGGGACGGTCTCTTTGAGGTGAGCACGCATCTGCTCCGCCTCCGGGCCTGCCTCGAGCGGGCGCGGCTGGTTGGCAAGCCGATCTTTGTGCTTCTGAATCCACGCGGCCTTGTCCTTGACGAACGCCGCAATGGCAGCGTCGGGCACATGGCGCGGAGCGCTCACCACCACGTCTCCGTAGGGTGCCTTGACGGTGAGGCGCAGGTTCTTAATGCGCTTGCGCGTCAGCGTGTATTCGGGCACCTGTTCCATGGTGCGACCAGATTACGCCGCGAGGCGCGCCCGGCCTAGGTATCCACAGGCTCCCGGTGGGGCACCAAGCCCTGCCGTGTGAACGCGCCTAGATCTGCCGCACGCGTTCGGTTGACGCCACCGTCTCGCGAAGTTGCTCCGCGGTGAGCCGGGCGCCGTAGCCGGGAGTGTCACGCTCGATGCGCCACGACTCAGAAAGCGGCCCCAAATCCACTGCATCAAAGCCGAGGGTGTCGAGGAAGCCAGCGACCTCGGCCTTAGCGTCGGCGTCGTCACCCGCGATCGCGAGCGCACGTCGTCCTGGGGAGCCGGTCGGCAAACCGTCGGCCGGGATCTCCTTGGCGTTGATGTGGTTGAACACCTTCACCACGCGGCTGCCCGACAGGTGGCGCTGCACCAACTCGGACGTCGTCGCCTCGTTGTTGTCGAGGTCCGCAATCCGGCCGTCGCGCTGTGGGTAGTAGTTGTTCGCGTCCAACACGATGGAGCCGTCAAAGAGGTCGGGTCGCAGATCGAACACCGTGATCAGCGGGATGGCGATGAGGACAAGCTCGCCGCTGCGTGCCGCGTCTTCAATGGTGGCGGCACGCGCGTTGTGACCGAGTTCTGCGACGAGGTCGGTGAGGGTGTCGGGACCGCGCGAGTTCGACACAACGACGCTGTGGCCGGCCTGGACTGCGGCCTTCGCGACGTTTGAGCCAATGTTGCCTGCACCGATGGTGGCGATAGAAGTCATGGGGTGGCTAACCGACCTCGAGGCCCACCAATTCCCTCCACAAGCCAGTCGAGCAGGTCGATGCCGTCGCCGAGTGCGGCGATATGCCCCGCCCCCTCGCGCTCCCACAGTTGCGCCGAAGGCAGATGTTCCGCGAGCCACCGCGATTGGGAGATAGGGACCACGCGGTCCTCCGTCCCGTGGACAAGAAGAACGGGGGCCTTCACCCGGCGCACGTCGACCCCCCAGTCGGTGACGTATGCGCGATTGTCATCAACGGAGCCGCCAAGCCCGTGTGCGATTCCTTGGGCGGCCACCATGTTGAGCCATGACCACGTGCCTTCGAGCGCCGCCCAGTCTGCTTGGGTGAAGATCTCGGGGTCGAACTCGGTGGCGGCGAGCAATGCTTCGACCTCCCCTGCGCCCAACTGCGCCGCGCGTAGTTCCGCTGCGCTGCCGGGATGCATGCCCGCGTAGTAGTCGAGTCCCTCGGCGTCGAGAGGCGCAAGGCCGGAAACGGACACCACTGCGAGCACGCGTTCAGGCGCGATTGTCGCGGCGGCGATCGCGTGCGGGCCTCCCCCCGAGTGGCCCATGGCGGCGAATTGCGCGACCCCAGCGTCGTCCGCAACCGCGAGCGCGACCCGGGCAGCGTCGGCAATGTTTCGCCCTTGGTTGCGCTCGCTCTCGCCGTAGCCCGCGCGGTCGAAGCCCAGCCAGCGGATTCCTCGCGCGGCCGACGCTTCAAAGAGCGGCTCGGGTGGCTCACCGGTGTTCGGGGTGCCGTGGTGCCACATGACGGTGAGGGCAGCATCGGCCGGGCCGGCGCTGTACCACCGGACGCGGCGGCCCTCGTACGTGAGGTGATGCTGCTTGATGTCCCAGTCGCTCACAGCGGCACCCGCTCGCCGCCGGGCCACTTGGTGAGGTCACCGGCGAGCGGTGTGCCGATGAGCATGAGAGCGGTGGTGGTGATCGCGAGCACGGGGTAGCCGGACAGGAATGCGAGAACGGATGCCACCACAATGTGGTCGACGCGCGCAATGACGAGCCACGGCATCTTGAGTTTCCGCGGCGCCTTCGGGGACATGAAGACGGCCCACAGCACCGCTCCCACCACGGGCAGGAGCACAGCGAGCACGATACGCAATGGGCCCACGCCCCATTCCCACCCGGTGAACGCGAGGCAGATGTACATGCCGATCTCCGCGAAGAAGACGAGCGCTGCGCCCAGTGGCTTCATGCGCACAGCATCACACGCGGTGGCGATACTTGTCAGGCGATTCGGCGCATCCAGCCGTGCGTGTCCTCCGCGCGGCCGTACTGGATATCGGTGAGGCGCTGCAAGGTGGCGAGAGTGACGGGGCCCGGCGCGCCCGTGGCGATGCGCTCATCGATCCCGTCCCCCTTGACCCGGCCCACGGACGTGACATTGGCGGCGGTGCCGCACGCGAACACTTCCGCCACGCGGCCCGTGCGGATGTCGTCGAGCAGCTGATCCAATTCAAGGCGCTCTTCAATGACGGCGCGGCCTTCGTCTCGCAGAAGTTGGATGATCGAGTCGCGGATCACGCCGGGGAGGATGGTGCCGCCGAGCGGCGGGGTACGCACCGAGCCGTCCTGCATCACCACCATGAGGTTCATTGCCCCGAGTTCTTCCACGTAGCGGCCCTCTTTCGCGTCGAGGAAGAGCACCTGGCCGCAGCCGTTGTCATGCGCCTGTTGGGTCGCGAGCATCGACGCCGCATAGTTGCCGGACGTCTTCGCCTCTCCCGTGCCACCCTCGTTCGCACGGTGGTAATCGCGCGTGATCCAGATGGAGACGCCTTCTGCGGAGGAGCGGAGATAGGCGCCGACGCTGCACGCCGTGAGGGTGAAGGTCACCTCTTGCGGGGGGACCACGAGGAGCGACGGTTCCGTGCCGAACAAGGCCGGGCGCAGGTAGAGGCTCGCTCCCGGCGCGGACGGAACCCACGCCTTATCGACGGCCACGACGGCATCGATCGCGGCGAGGAAGTCTTCTTCTGGGAGCACGGGCAGGGCCATGCGCGCGGACGACGCTGCCATGCGGGCCGCATTGCGGTCAGGGCGGAACACGGCGACCGAACCATCAACCTGTTTGAAGGCTTTGAGGCCTTCGAATACTTGTTGCGCATAGTGGAGAACGGCTGCACCGGGGTGCATCGGCAGTGGCGCAAGCGGGCGCACCTCGTGGCCCGTCCACCCGTCCGTGGCATGCCACACCGCGTAGGCCATGTGATCGGTGAAGACAGTGCCGAAGACGGGATTGTCCATTCGCCGCTCGCGTTCGTCCGCGGGCACCGGCGTAGCCGTGCGGGTGATGGGAAAGCGGTCGACGGCGGCGTCGCGTTCGGTCATGTTGTTCACCCTAATCGTGCTTGCGCTGGACCCGGCCACCTGCGTGCAAGGAGTCGGCCACGTGAAGACGTTGAGCGATCTGGTCAACATCGCGCAATGCGCCCGAGGCGACGGCCATGACGAGGTCGAACGCCTCCTCCTGGGTAATCGAAGGGCGGTGGCCATTGAGAGCGAGGAAGACAACAGTTGCATGCCACCCAAGGCGCTTATTGCCGTCGACGAGCGCGTGATTGCACACGAGCGAGTGCAGCAGTGCCGCAGCCTTCTGGCCCACAGCGGGATACGCCTCAGCACCCATCAATGTGGTTGCGGGTCGCGCTACCGCTGATTCAAGGAGCCCAACATCACGTGCAGGACCAACGCCAATATCCTCCGCAAGGAACAGCAAATCCTCGAGACTGAGCCACTCCGTCACGAGCTAGACAGTGCCAAGGCGGTCAAGCGTTTCGGACCAGTCACTCGCTACCTTTTTCGACAATGTCGACACGCGATCGCGATGCCCCTCCCGCTCGGCACGTTCCATAACGGCGCGTCGCACCACCTCCTGCTTGGAATCGCCGTCGCGTTGCGCCAGGAAGGTCAGGGCCGCTTCGAACTCAGGGTCGGTGCGGAGAGTCATAGCCATACGGCGATGGTATCACTTTGGTATCACGAGGGCGGTGGCGCTCGGCGTCACCCACCACGCTTGGCGCGCTTGGGGATCGCGCGCGCGTAAATCTCCTCAACGATTTCGGCATAGTTGGCGAGCACGTTGGCGCGGCGGACCTTGAGCGACGCGGTCAGTTCTTCGCGCGCCTCGCTGAAGGAGCGCGGCACGATGCGGAACTCGCGGATCGACTCCGCGCGCGAGACCTTCGCGTTTGCGGCCTCCACGGCGCGGTGGATGAGGTCGCGCACACCCACGTGGG
>JAEZXC010000063.1 GCA_023442845.1 Actinomycetes bacterium
ACGCCTAGACCGGTCCGTTGGTGAGCGCAAGAGGCCGACGTCAGTCGGAGTTTCGCATACTTGTGTGTACGATCTTCGAAATGCCCGGGATTCGCCGGGCACCTCGATCAAGGACTGATACATCGTGTCGCAAGACAGAGTATGGATGACGGTCGGGGCCTACGAGCGACTTCAAGCTGAGTTGGAAGAGCTCACGGCCGCCGGCACCACCGCGGACGACGCTGCCCTCAGCCGTGCCGTGGAGTTGCGCGACCTCTTGAGCCGAGCGCAGACCGGCCAGATGCCGGACGACGGACTCGTCGAACCCGGCATGCTGGTGACGGTGCGCTTCGACGACGATCAGTCCGAGCTCACCTTTGTACTTGGCGACCGCGTCCTGCTGACCCTGGATGAGTCGCTCGATGTGCCGGTGTATTCACCGTCCTCACCTCTCGGTGCCGCCATCAATGGCATCAATGTGGGAGATCAGATCGTGTTCAGCGCACCGCGCGGGGACCGGCGATTGACAGTCATTGAGGCCCGCCCGGTCTCGTAGCGCCTACGAGCCGGGATGCGGACCGGCTCGAAACCGGCGGTCCTTCCTGGCTTGAGCCTGGAAAGGACACACCATGGAAAACTTGGACCCGAGACTCGTTCCTGTCTTTGACGAGGTGGTCCGGCGTAACCCTGCGGAGCCGGAGTTTCACCAGGCCGTGCGCGAGGTGCTTGAAAGCCTCAAGCCCGTCGTCGGGAAGCACCCGCAGTACGCGGAGGCCGAAATCATTCGCCGCCTCTGCGAGCCCGAGCGCCAAATCATCTTCCGTGTGCCGTGGGTGGACGACGCTGGTCAAGTTCGCATCAACCGCGGCTTCCGCGTTGAGTTCAGTTCGGTGCTTGGCCCCTACAAGGGCGGGCTCCGCTTTCACCCGAGCGTGTACTTGGGCATCGTCAAGTTCCTTGGCTTCGAGCAGATCTTCAAGAACTCGCTCACCGGCATGCCGATCGGTGGCGGCAAGGGCGGTTCGGACTTCGACCCCCGTGGCAAGTCCGACGCTGAAGTGATGCGCTTTTGCCAGTCATTCATGACGGAGCTGTACCGCAACCTCGGTGAGTACACCGACGTTCCTGCTGGCGACACGGGCGTGGGTGGCCGTGAGCTTGGCTTCCTCTTCGGTCAGTACAAGCGCATCACCAACCGTTATGAGTCTGGTGTCCTCACCGGTAAGGGTGTCGGCTGGGGTGGTTCGCAGGTCCGTACGGAGGCCACGGGCTTTGGGACCGTGTACTTCGTGGAGCGGATGCTCGCCCAGGTCAACGAGGGCCTTGAGGGCCGCCGGGTTGTGGTCTCTGGTTCGGGCAACGTTGCGGTTCATGCCGCGCAAAAGGCTCAGGAACTTGGCGCGAATGTGGTTGCCGTGTCCGACTCGGGCGGCTACATCGTTCACGAGTCCGGCATTGACGTTGACCTTCTCAAGGAACTGAAGTTCGAGAAGCGTGCGCGCCTCGACGAGTACGCGCGTCTCACGGGGGCCACTCACGTCACCGACGGTTCGGTGTGGGACGTGAACGCCGACGTTGCGCTGCCGTGTGCCACGCAGAACGAGATCGACAAGAAGCGCGCCGAGAACATGGTGCGGATGGGCGTGCGTGCGGTTGCCGAGGGCGCCAACATGCCGTCGACCCCCGAGGCAGTGCGCGTGTTCCGCGACGCTGGCGTGCTCTTCGCCCCCGGCAAGGCAGCGAACGCGGGTGGCGTTGTCACGTCCGCACTTGAGATGCAGCAGAACGCATCGCGCGACTCGTGGACCTTTGAGTACACGGACCAGCGCCTCCACGAGGCGATGGCTCACATTCACGACACCTGCGTTTCGGTGGCCGACGAGTACGGCACCCCGGGTGACTACGTGTCAGGTGCGAACATTGCTGGCTTCATTCGTGTGGCCGACGCGATGCTCGCCTTTGGCGTGATCTAGGAGCTGGTGTTGCCGGTTGCGGTCGCACGGAGGTCGAGCCATCGTGACACCGCAACGACGGCGCCAAGCGTGACCAACCCGAGGCACGCACCTGCGATCACGTCGGTGACGAAGTGGTAGCCGAGATACAGGCGTGACCCGCCCACGAGCACGATGACCACTGCCGTGGCGCCTGCCCACAGGGCGAGCGCACGCTTGCCGTGGCGTCGGCGCCATGAGAGGTAGGCAACCACCATGACGAGGGTCGCCGCGCCCGTCGTGTGGCCCGAGGGGAACGAGAACGACGTCTCGAAGCCGGGCACGACTTGCAGCGCCTCCTCCGGGCGTGGCCGCTCGACGATCACTTTGACCAAAGCGGCGATTGCCGTGGACAGGACCATCGCGCCGGCAAGCAATCCGGGGCCGCGCACGTCGCGGGAGCGCAGGTACCACACAAGGCAGCCGACGCCGATGATGGCGGGCAAGATGACCGGACCGAAGGCGTGGGTCACCCAGGTGAGAAGTGTGGTGAGCCAGGGGGTGCGGGCGTCGGCGAGGAACTCGAGGACGGGCTGGTCGACCACGTAGAGATCGTCGCGCTCAAGAAACTGATCGAGGACACCCGCAAACGCGATGACCCCCGCCACGGATATGAGCACGCCAGGCGCGATCACGCGCACCCACGCGGGCACAGACTCAGCCAGCGCGTCGCCTCTCATGGCCCCAGGCTACGTGCCGTCCTGTGCGACGAAAAACTGAGTCGCCATCCCTCGCGCGCCATGACAACATGGGCTCATGTCTGACCACGACACCAATGATTACCGCCAGGAGCCCGAAGCGTCAGGAGACGACGCGATCGTTGTGCCGCCTGTCGACGAGTCGCAAATCCGGCTCGAAGAGGTTCATGAGTCGTACGGTCGCACAGGGATCGGCTCAATGGAGCCGACGACGGAGGCCATCGCCACAGCCGCCTCGGAAGAGACATTCCCCGTGCCGATGCTGCCGCTGCCAAGCGAGCCCGATCACGACGCCCCGGAGGGCCTGCCGGAGGATCGCTTCCTTGATCGCGAACTCAGTTGGCTCGCTTTCAACGAGCGCGTGCTTGAGCTTGCGGAAGACGACGCGACGCCGTTGCTTGAGCGTGCCAGGTTTCTCGCGATTTTCGCGTCGAACTTGGACGAGTTCTTTATGGTGCGGGTGGCGGGTCTCAAACGTCGTCTCGCCGCAGGCTTTGCTGTTCCCAGCGCAACAGGGATGAGCGCGACCCGCCTCATCGACACCCTTATTGAGCGCGCCCACGAGCTCATGGACCGCCACGCTGATGTCTTCCATGACGTCGTGCGTCCCGCCCTCGCGGATGAAGGCATCCACTTGGTTCGTCTCGATGAGCTGGGCGACGATGAGCAGAATCGTCTCCGCAAGCTCTTTCGCTCTGACATTTTCCCGGTGCTGACGCCGCTTGCCGTGGACCCGGCCCACCCGTTCCCGTACATCTCGGGGCTTTCACTCAACCTCGCAGTCGAGATCCGCGACCCCGACACGGGCAAGGACTACTTCGCTCGTGTGAAGGTGCCCGAGACACTGCCGCGCTTCATGAGCGTCGACGCCCAGGGAAAGGCGTCCCAGGTGATCGACGCGTCGGCGCTGGATGACGAGCCGCGTAGCTTTGTGCCGATCGAAGACGTCATCGCCGCGCACCTCGACTACCTCTTTCCTGGCATGGATGTGGTCAACCACTACACGTTCCGCGTCACACGTAATGAGGACGTCGAGGTGGAAGAGGACGACGCCGAGAACCTCCTTAAGGCGATGGAGAAGGAATTGCTCCGACGCCGATTTGGTCCCGCGGTGCGCCTCGAGGTGGCCGAGGACCTCAGCCCGCGGGTGCGCGAGTTTCTCGTCAGAGAGCTCGGCATCTCTGAGGCCGACGTCTATCACCTGCCCGCGCCGCTCGACCTCCGCGGGCTTGATGTGGTGGCTGATCTTGACCGGCCGCGCCTGCAGTACCCGGCGTTCCGCCCAACAACCCACCACAAGTTGGCGCCGGTCGAGACGGCGGAAGAGCAGGACCTGTTCCAGGCGATCACACGCTCTGACGTCCTCCTCCACCACCCGTACGACTCGTTCTCAACGTCCGTCCAGGCCTTCCTCACCCAGGCGGCGAACGATCCACAGGTGCTTGCGATCAAGCAGACGCTGTACCGCACCTCGGGTGACAGCCCCATTGTTGACGCCTTGATCGAGGCGGCGCGCAACGGCAAGCAGGTGCTCGCCCTCGTTGAGATCAAGGCGCGCTTTGACGAGAAGCGCAACATCTCTTGGGCGCGCAAACTCGAGCAGGCTGGTGTTCACGTGGTCTACGGCCTGGTGGGTCTCAAGACGCACTGCAAGTTGCTGCTCGTGGTGCGCCAAGAGGATGACGGCCTGCACCGCTACTGCCACATCGGCACGGGCAACTATCACCCGCGCACTGCCCGCATGTACGAGGACTACGGACTTCTCACCAAGGACCCGGAGGTAGGCGCCGACCTCACCAAGTTGTTCAATCAGCTCTCGGGTTACGCGCCGAAAGCGAAGTTCCGCCGCCTGCTCGTGGCGCCCACGTCGGTGCGTGCCGGTCTCATCGACCTCATCGATGCGGAAGCTGACCGCGCCCGCGCAGGGGGTGAAGCCTGGATCAAGATCAAGGTGAACTCGGTGGTCGATGAACGGACCATCGACGCGCTGTACCGCGCCTCACAGTCCGGCGCGAAGATCGACATGTTGGTACGTGGCATCTGCGCGCTACGTCCGGGGGTGCCCGGCCTCAGCGAGAACATCCGTGTTCGTTCGGTGCTTGGCCGGTTCCTTGAGCACTCGCGCATTTATGCCTTCCATGGGGAGGAAGAGCCCGTCGTGTTCATCGGCTCGGCCGACCTTATGCACCGCAACCTCGACCGCCGCATTGAGGCGCTCATTTCGATCCCCGCAGGCAATCAGGTGGAGCACCTGCTTGAGAACATCGACCTCGCGATGGCGCCTGATGTCGCGGCCTGGGAACTCGACGCCGAGGGCGAGTGGCATCGCTTCACCATTGGCCCCGATGGCGAGCGCTTGCGCGATCTTCAGAGCA
>JAEZXC010000119.1 GCA_023442845.1 Actinomycetes bacterium
GCGGCTGGTCTCGACCTTGGCGGTCGCGAAGAGCTGCTGGCGGCACTCACCGAGTTGGCCGGTGACAGGCGCTCGCCGGCGATGGTGCTCGTCACTCACCACGTCGAGGAGATCCCGGTTGGATTTACGCATGTGCTCCTTATGAAGGACGGCCGCATTGTGGCGGCTGGCCCACTCGCAGAGACCCTCACAGAGGAGAATCTCGCTGCCGCTTACGGCATCAACGTCCAGTTGCGCCAGGATGAGGGCCGCTGGACCGCTCGCCAGATCCGCGAGTAACAACGGGCAGGCAACCGCCTGCTAGGTTCACGGGGAAGGGAGTGGACATGCAATCGATGTGGTGGTTCATTGCAGCCGCAGCGCTCGGAATCGCAGAGGTCTTCACGCTTGATCTCACGTTGCTCATGCTGGCGGGCGGCGCGCTTGCTGGTGGTGGCGTCGTGCTGGCCGGCGGCAACGTCGTGCTCGCTGCGATTGTCGCGATCGTCGTGTCAGCAGGGCTCATGATGACGTTGCGTCCGTACTTGCTGCGCTCGATGCGCGCGCGAGGCGCGACGTTGCCCGAAACGAACGTTGCCGCTCTGCGTGGGGCGAAAGGCCGCACGCTTGAGACGGTGTCCGAGACCGGTGGGCGCATCAAGCTTCGCGGCGAAGTGTGGACGGCTCGGGTGCAAGAGGATGCTGACAGCATCCCCGAAGGGGTCGACGTTGTCGTCCTCACAATCGATGGGGCGACGGCAGTCGTGGCTCCGGAAGAGGAGAACTGAACGTCATGGGAGAAGAACTCGACGCAGGAGGCGTCTTGCTCATCCTTGCCCTCATTGTGTTGGGCATCTTTGTTATTTCGATCATCGCGCGGTCGATCGTGGTGGTTCGTCAGACCCAGGCGTACCTCGTCGAGCGCCTCGGACGCTACGACCGGACGATGGAACCTGGCCTGCACTTGCTGTGGCCGTTCATCGAGCGGGTGCGCGCCAAGGTCGACATGCGCGAGCAGGTCTACTCGACTCCGCCGCAGTCGGTCATTACATCCGACAACCTCGTCGTCGACATCGACTCGGTGATCTACTTCCAGGTCACTGAGGCGCGTGCCGCCGTGTATGAGATCGCCAACTATTGGGTGGGTGTCGAGCAACTGACCGCCACCACGCTCCGTAACATCGTCGGCACGATGGACCTCGAGCAGGCGCTGACGAGCCGTGACCAGATCAACGGTCACCTGCGCGGCGTCCTCGACGAGGCCACCGGCAAGTGGGGTATTCGCGTCAACCGCGTCGAGATCAAGGCCATTGAGCCGCCGATGTCGATCAAGGACTCGATGGAAAAGCAGATGCGCGCCGAACGTGACCGCCGAGCCGCGATCCTCACCGCAGAAGGTGTCAAGCAGTCTGCGATTCTCACCGCCGAAGGTGACAAGCAATCGAACATCCTCAAGGCCGAGGGTGAGGCGCAGTCCGCGATTCTCAAGGCTGAGGGTGAGGCGCGCGCGATTCTTCAGGTCTTTGACGCCATTCACGAGGGCGACGCTGACTCGAAGTTGCTCGCGTACCAGTACTTGCAGATGCTGCCGCAGATTGCGCAGAACGAGTCGAACAAGGTGTGGTTTGTGCCCACCGAGTTCACCGGCGCGCTCAAGGCAGTGGCCGCGGGCTTTGGCGAGATCGACGAGCCGGAGCCGCTGGCGCGTGCCACCGACAAGGGGGCCCGTCGCCGTTCACGGTTGACGAGCGCGCTTGCCGACCCGAAGGCTGCACTTGCTGAGGCGCGTCGCCAAGCTGAAGGCGTTGCCGCTGAGGCGGAGGACGCAGGCACCGGTTCGGGCAAGCCGTTTGACCCCGACGCTGCCAAGGGCCAACAGCCCGGCGCATAAGCGACGAACGAACACCACCCCGGAGAGTCCGCTCTCCGGGGTGGTGTCGTTTGCGGGCACAATGGCCTCATGGCGGTTCTCACGGTGCACGACTCGTCCGACGCCCGGCTCGCCGATTATCGCGATCTCACCGACGTCTCCCTGCGCCGCAAACTTGAGCCAGAGAACGGCCTGTATATGGCTGAGGGCGTCAAGGTGATCTCGCGTGCGTTGGCCGCAGGGCATCGGCCGCGGTCAGTGCTGGTGAGCGAGCGATGGCTCGAGTCGGTGAAGCCCCTCGTCTCGGTAGCAGTGCCAATCTTTGTGGCGCCGACAGCCGTTCTGGAGGCGGTGACCGGATACGACGTCCATCGCGGCGCGCTCGCGGCAATGCATCGGCCAGCCTTGGCGTCGGTCGCTGATGTCGTCAAGGATGCGCGCGTTGTGGTGGTGCTCGAAGGCATCGTCGATCACACAAACGTGGGGGCGATTTTCCGATCTGTTGCCGGCCTCGGGGCCGATGCGGTCATCGTCGCGCCGACATGCGCGGACCCGCTGTACCGCCGCTCCGTCAAGGTGTCGATGGGCACGGTGTTCCAGGTGCCATGGACGCGGGCAGACAAATGGCCGGGGGTGCTTGAGGACGTGAAAGCGGCGGGTTTCACCGTTGCTGCGCTTGCTCTCGCGGACGACGCCGTTGATCTACGCTCGTTCACCGCGGCAGGGCACGAACGCGTTGCGCTCGTGCTTGGTACCGAAGGGGATGGGCTAAGTCGCGAGGCCATCGCGGCGGCCGACTATATCGTCACGATCCCCATGGCGGGCGCCGTCGATTCTCTCAATGTCGCCGCAGCGTCGGCCGTTGCTGTGTGGGCCCTCACCGCCCGCTAAACATCCGGCGCCCGCGGCCACTGTCTGATATCTCTCATCCTCTTCTGGCGCGCTCGCGCACGTCGTACCCTCATGGCACAATCGAACATACGTTCGAACGGGGTGTGTGTCGTCAGCGCGACGGGAGGTGGCAGATGGAGACGCGGCAGGCTCGTCTTGAGGCCGCTCGTGCCGCGCTTGCGGCGGTAGAGGGGCGCGTCGGGACGACGCGTGAGGCGTGGGATAGCCCGGAGCTGCCATTGGCGCCCGCGCTCACGCAACTCTTGCCACGCGGGTTGCGGCGGGGGCATGTGATTGCGGTTGAGAACTCGACGTCTTTATTGCTTGCCCTCGCATCGGAGGCCTCCCGAGAGGGGGCGTGGACAGTGATTGTTGGCATGCCTCACGTCGGTGTGCTGGCCGCTGCGCGTAGAGGCATCGACCTGTCGCGGCTCGCATTGATTCCACATCCCGGCACGCAGGCCCCGGCAGTGATGGGCGCGGTGGTGGACGGCATGGATGTGGTGATCGTGGGCGAGGGCTTGGCGGTGTCCGACGCTGACCGCAGGCGAATCGCGGCTCGCGCCCGGGAGCGGGGCAGCGTGGTGCTCGCTGCGCGGGGATGGGCGGGCGCCCACGTGCACCTTGCGGTGGAGCGGTCGCGGTGGAGTGGCCTGGGGGCAGGAGAGGGGCGGCTGAGAGAGAGGGACGTCACGGTTGCGGTGAGGGGGCGTGGGATTGCGGCAACCCGGCGCGTGCTCGTAGCGCTCGACGTGGATACCCAGGCGCTGACACCGTGGTCCACCATGCACCAAGCGGTAGCAGGGGATCGCGCGCTTGATACGGAAGTGGCATGAGCGCGCCTCGGCTTGCCGACGCCGTCGTGGACACCGTGCGGCGCGTGGTGTTGTGGGTGCCGGACTGGCCCGTTGTCGCAGCAGCAATGGAAGCAGGTGTTGGTCCCGAAACACCCGCAGCGGTGCTGCACGGCAAGGGATTGATGGCGGTGTCTGCGGCGGCTCGAGCGGCTGGTGTGCGCCGCGGCATGCGCAAGCGTCTCGCCCAACGGGCATGCCCAGAACTGCTCATCCTCGGTCATGACGAGGGGCGTGATGCGCGGTCCTTTGAGGCGGTAGCGGCGGCTGCCGAGACTGTTGTGGCCGGCGTCGAGATCTCCCGTCCGGGGCTGCTCATGATCCCCTCCAATGGCGCGGCGCGTTTTCACGGTTCTGAGGAGGCGCTGGCGGAAGCGCTCATGACTGCCGTGGCAGAAGAGGCGGGTTGCGAGTCGGCGGTCGGGATGGCGGACGGACTGCTAGCCGCCGTCATGGCCGCGCGTGCGAATGAGGTGGTGCCAGCTGGTGGGTCCGCCACGTACTTGGCTCCGCTACCCGTCACCACTCTTGCTCATGCGGCAATGGAGCGGGTTCAGCGGGTACAGGTGGAGGATTTCGTCAGCGTGCTCGTGCGTCTGGGTCTTCACACGCTCGGAGATCTCGTGGCTTTGCCCTCCCAAGACGTGCTGGCACGTTTTGGCCCCATGGGGGCGTGGGCGCAGCGGATGGCAAGGGGTGAGGATGTGGCGCCGCCCGTGCTGCGGCGCTCAGCGGAAGACATCGCCGTTGAGTACACCTTTGAAGACCCGGCAGAAAGGGTTGAACAACTCACTGTGGTGGCTGCGTATGTGGCTGAGCAACTTGACCGAGCACTGCTGGACGCCTCAAGCAGATGCGCCCGCGTCCGTATTGGTGCCCGCACGGTAACTGGCGCGGAACTAGAACGGGTGTGGCGCACCGATGTGGGAGTGCGTGCGGGGGCCTTCGCCAAGCACATGACGGACCGCGTGCGATGGCAGCTCGAAGGGTGGTTATCCGGAACGGGTCAAGGGCCCGAGCCTGCGCCGCTCACCGCGCTCATGCTGACGGCAGAGGATGTTGTGCCACTAGGTAAGGAGCAGGCCTTCCTGTGGGGAGGATCTTCCGGAGCAGATGCACGTGCTCACCGTGCCCTCGAACGAGTGCAGGGACTGCTGGGGGCCGACGGCGTGCTCGCCGTTGCCGAGCAGGGCGGCAGGAGCCCGCGGGATCGTGTGCATGTGCTCGCATGGGGGCAGGAAGGGGCGCCGTCACGTCGGATTGAGCACCCGTGGCCAGGCCATCTGCCAGAGCCGGCGCCCGCCACCGTATTGCCAATCCCGCAGGAGATCCAGGTGCTCGATGCTGGTGGAACACCGGTCCGTATCGATCGGCGCCTCGCAATGAGCGCACCTCCCACCTGGGTGCGGTTACAAGCAGACCCGCGCGATGCGAAGGCACGCGCCGCGCATCGGCATCCTTCTTCCGGTCATGTGGGGGGCAGCGATGGGCCGGTCTGGGCATCCCCGCTCCCGGTAGAGGCATGGGCGGGGCCGTGGCCGGTGGCAGAGCGGTGGTGGTCCGATGACGCCTCTCGCCGCGCGTATCTCCAGATCGCGGTGAAAGACGAACACGGAGAACGGGACCTCGCCGTTCTCGTTGCCTTCACCGAGGGGCGATGGCTGCTTGAGGCGATTTATGACTGACGGCATTGACTACGCCGAACTCCACGCCCATAGCGCCTTTAGCTTCCTCGATGGGGCGAGTCAGCCCGAAGAGATGGCTGCCGAGGCGGGACGGCTCGGGCTCTCGGCGATGGCGCTGACAGATCACGATGGCCTGTACGGAGCCGTGCGCTTCGCAAGCGCGGCCCGCGCAATCGGGCTGCCGACGGTTTTTGGTTCGGAACTGAGCCTCGCCGCACCGGACGGACCAGGTGGCGCCCCGGTGCTCGATGCGCCCACCTCGCGTCCGGATCCGCGCAGTACCCACCTTGTGGTGCTCACCCGGGGTGCAGAGGGCTACCGCCGTTTGTCGCGCGCCATTGGCATGGCTCACCTTGCCACCGGAGAGAAGGGGCTCGCTCGCTACACGCTCGAGTCACTTGCCGCAGCGGGGGATGGGCATTTTGTCGTGCTCACCGGCTGTCGCAAGGGGGCAGTGCGTCGCGCACTGGCAGGAATTGGCGTGCCCGGCGTCGGCCCCCATGACCACGCGCGAGGAGTGACCCGTGCCGGTTTCGCGGTAGCCAAGAGCGAACTTGACCGGCTCATCGCCCTCTTTGGGCGTGACGGAGTGGCGGTTGAGGTGACAGATGGCGGCCAACCGTATGACTCGGAGATCAATGCGGCCCTCGCCGATCTTGCTTTCGATGCACATGTGCCCCTCGTCGCCACCACCAATGCCCATTACGCCACCCCGCGCGATGCCGATCTCGCCACGGCGCTTGCGGCGGTACGAGCTCGGTCATCTCTCGATGACATGGACGGATGGCTTCCCGGCAGTCCCGGTGCGCATCTCAGGGGTGCAGGAGAGATGGTGTGGAGGCACCGGCGACATCCGCAAGCCGTGCGGGAAGCGGCGAGAATCGGCGCCGAATGTGCCTTTGACCTACACCTCGTCGCACCACACTTGCCGCCGTATCCGGTCCCGGAAGGACACACCGAGGCGACATGGTTACGTGAACTCACCTACAGGGGCGCACGGGAGCGCTACGGCCCGCCTGACCGGGAGCGGGTGCCAGGTGCGTGGGCGCAGATTGAGCATGAGCTCGCCGTCATTGAGGCGCTCGACTTCCCGGGCTACTTCCTCATCGTTCACGACATCGTTGCGTTTTGCCGCCGCTCAGACATTCTGTGCCAAGGCAGGGGTAGTGCAGCGAACTCAGCAGTGTGTTTCGCGCTCGGGGTGACGGCCGTGGACGCGGTAACTCACGGTCTCTTGTTTGAACGCTTTCTTGCACCGGAGCGGGATGGTCCGCCCGATATCGACGTCGACATCGAATCAGACCGGCGTGAAGAGGTCATCCAGTACGTCTTTCAGCGCTTTGGGCGCATCAACGCCGCGATGGTGGCCAACGTCATCCAATACAGACCGCGCTCAGCGGTCCGTGACGCGGCCAGAGCACTGGGCTACGACGTCGGCCAACAAGACGCCTGGTCAAAGTCGATTGACCGCTATTCAACACTGCGAATGGACGCGGCAGCCCAGGCAGAGTGGGCCGCCAAGCAACGCGATGCCACGTGGCCGGAGCCTCCACCCATAGGAGAGCTCGAACACATCCCCGAGCCGGTGCTTGACCTTGCCGAACGCTTCTTGCGTTTGCCTCGCCATCTTGGCATTCACCCCGGCGGCATGGTGCTGTGCGATAGGCCCGTCATCGATGTGTGCCCTGTTGAGTGGGGGAGGATGCCGGGGCGCACGGTGCTCCAGTGGGACAAAGATGATTGCGCCGATGCCGGCCTCGTGAAGTTCGACCTGTTGGGGCTCGGCATGTTGTCCGCCTTGAAGTACGCCTTCCGGTCACTGTGGGAGGTCGAAGGGGTAGAGATCGGGCTTCACGCGATCCCACAAGAGGACCCTGCCGTGTACGACCTCCTGTGTGCGGCGGACACCGTCGGCGTATTCCAAGTGGAGTCGCGCGCTCAAATGGCCACGCTGCCGCGCCTGAGGCCGCGACGCTTCTACGACATTGTCATTGAGGTGGCGCTCATTCGGCCCGGACCGATCCAGGGAGGATCTGTTCACCCCTACATCAACCGGGCACGTGGGCGTGAGCCGATCACCTACCTCCATCCGTTGCTTGAGAAGTCACTGGGCAAAACGCTCGGCGTGCCGCTGTTCCAAGAACAACTCATGCAAATGGCGATGGACTGTGCGGGCTTTGATGGATCTCTCGCTGATCAGCTCCGCCGTGCAATGGGCTCCAAGCGCAGTCCCGAACGCATGGAAGCCTTGAGAGCCCGATTCATGGTTGGTGCGCATGAGCGTGGCATCACCGCTGAGGTTGCGCATCAGATCTTTGACAAGCTGAAGGCGTTCTCCGACTTCGGCTTCCCTGAGTCTCACTCGTTCTCGTTTGCGTACCTCGTGTACGCCTCAACGTGGCTGAAGGTGCACCATCCGGCCGCGTTCTACGCAGGCTTGCTTGCGGCGCAGCCGATGGGCTTCTACTCACCGCAATCACTTGCTGCGGATGCGCGCCGCCATGGACAGGTGGTGTTGCGGCCCTGCGTGGCGGCATCCGACGTGCTCGCACGTGTCGAGAGGCTCGCCACCGCCTTTGATCGGCCAGTTGAGGCGCGCGCGGACCTCGAGGCACTCACTCGTGTCGACCGTACCCTTGCGGTCCGCATGGGCCTTGCAGCGGTGCGCGGTCTCGGAGAGGACGCCGCCCAGGCAATTGTCGACGCGCGGGCTCAGGGGCCGTTTACCTCGTTGCAGGACATGGCACGCCGCGTGCGGGTGCGCCCCGGTGGCTTTCAGGGTGCGTTGCGCCGAGCGGAAGCAATCGCACGGGGTGAAGGGGTTTCTGACGAGAGCATCGGCGTTCGCGCGCTGACGGCAGCTCAGTGGGAGGCGCTCGCGACGTCGGGCGCACTCGAGAGTTTTGGCATTACCCGGCGCGAGGGGCTCTGGGCGGCGGGCCTCATCGCGTTGGAAGGGCCGGACACCTTGCCAGACGTCGTACCTGGAGTTCGGGCGCCGACGCTCCCCGACATGAGTGAAGTGGAAGAAGCAATGGCAGACGTATGGGCACATGGAGTGTCAGTGGACCGGTATCCCACCGTATTCGTGCGCGACAACCTCGTGCGCAATGGGGTGCTCACGGTGGCCGAGGTGCTCAGTCACGAGCCGCAACGGCGCATCTCCGTTGCGGGAGTAGTGACACACCGCCAGCGCCCCGGGACCGCCAAGGGAGTCACCTTCATCTCACTCGAAGACGAGACAGGCTTTCTTAATATCGTGTGTTCACAGGCTGTATGGCGGCGCCATCAGGCAGTGGCACGCCGCTCGCCAGCACTCGTGATTCGCGGCATGATCGAACGCGCCGATGGCGCAACAAACCTGGTAGCAGAGCACATGGCACCGCTGAGTCTCAAGGTGCCAAGCAAGAGCCGCGACTTCCAGTAATTGCGCCAACGCTCGAGAGCACTCACGATGGATTAATGGCTGCCCCCACCACGCGCACCATCGACGGACATCGCATCCGTCTTACCAGCCTCGACAAGGTGATGTATCCCTCGACGGGTCTCACCAAGGCAGGGGTCATCGATTACATGACCCACGTCGCGCCGCATTTCTTGCGCCATGCGCAGGGGAGAGCCGCGACGCGCAAAAGGTGGGTCGACGGCGTCGGCACGGCGCAAGCGCCTGGGGAGACGTTCTTTCACAAGAACCTCGACGATGATGCCCCCACGTGGATGACAGCGCGCAGCTTGCGGCACAAAGACCACACCAATCGCTATCCCGTTCTTGACTCTGCCGCGACAGTCGTGTGGTTCGTTCAACGAGGTGCACTCGAATTTCACGTCCCGCAGTGGCGCTACGGACGGCACGGTAAGCACCTGGCTCCGGACCGAGTGGTGATCGACCTCGATCCTGACGCAGGGATAGAACTCGCTGCCGTGGCCGAGGCGGCTTTTGCGATCCGCGAAGCGCTTGCAGAGGAGGGCGTCGAAACCGTCCCGGTCACGAGCGGATCAAAGGGAATTCACATCTACGGTGCGCTCGACGGCACGAAGTCGTCGGACGACGTCACGGACTGGGTCCGCGACGTCGCACACACATTGGCCGAGACGCACCCGCGCACGGTGACGGCGACGATGAGCGCAGCGTCACGCGAGGGCAAAGTGTTGATCGACTGGAGCCAGAACCGCGCTTCAAAGTCAACAGTCGCACCGTACTCCTTGCGTGGTCGTGTGCGCCCATGGGTCGCTTGTCCACGGACATGGGACGAGCTGAGCGAGAGTGGGCTTGCTCAGGTCGAGCACGAGGAAGTCATCGAGTTGCTCGCAGACCGCGGTGACCCGTTGGCCTCGATCACACCAAGTGCACCGAGACAGTGACACCGGCAACGACAATCGCCTCCATCGACATCAACTTGACGAGGATGTTGAGACCAGGACCTGACGTGTCCTTAAACGGGTCGCCCACGGTGTCTCCGATGACGGCTGCCTTGTGGGACTCGGAGCCCTTTCCGCCGTGGTGGCCTTCCTCGATGTACTTCTTGGCGTTGTCCCAGGCTCCGCCGGCGTTCGCCATAAACATCGACAGGGAGAATCCGGCTGCCGCGGCACCAGCGAGCAAACCAAGCACTCCGGGAACGCCAAAGATGAGTCCAACCACCACGGGCGCCGCAATCGCAAGAGCCGACGGCACCATCATTTCTCGTTGTGCGGCACGAGTAGAAATCGATACGCACTGTGCGTAATCGGGGTCTTGCGTGCCGTTCATGATGCCGGGCATCTCGCGGAACTGGCGCCGCACCTCGTCAACCATCTGACCCGCAGCACGACCCACGGCCTTCATCGTGATGCCAGAGAAGACGAAGGCGAGCATCGCGCCCACAAACATCCCGACAATGACCTTGGGGTTGATGAGCACGACTTCATAGCGCTCCATCATCTCCATGAGGCTGAGTGATTGGAGCTTCTCCTGAGCGTCGACCGCAAGCGTCGACCCATTGGGGAAGCTGTACTCGCGGCCGCGTTCAAGCACGTGAGAGATGCCGATCTTCACTTCCTCAAGGTAGGAAGCGAGCAACGCAATGCCGGTGAGTGCCGCTGACCCGATGGCAAAACCCTTGCCCGTCGCGGCCGTCGTGTTGCCAAGCGAGTCAAGAGCGTCGGTCCGCTCCCGCACCTCAGGCGGCAAGCCTGCCATCTCGGCATTTCCGCCCGCGTTGTCGGCAATAGGTCCGTACGCGTCCGTGGCCAACGTGATGCCAAGCGTCGACAACATGCC
>JAEZXC010000089.1 GCA_023442845.1 Actinomycetes bacterium
TCGCGGTAGGCGGTGAGGGAGCGCATGTGCGTCTCGTCGCCGGGGACGAACTCCTGGACGAGGAACTCGCTTGGATAGTTGAGAACACTGAGGTGGTCGAGCACCTCGGTCAGTTCCGCCTCGGACGTGAAGTGATGAATCTTCAGCTTCCCGGGGAAGGAGGCGCTGAACCAGTCGGCGCTCGCGGACGGCTTGCCGATGAGGGGGTACTCGAGGCCGAGTTCGCGGATCGCCTCGATTGCCTGCGCGGCGTGAACCGCGCCTTTCGAGGACTCCCCCGCCCCAGCGTCGGCCGGACCGGTGAAGACAACGGGCACGGTGCGCGGAGTGCGCACGTCGACCGCGTCGCATGCGGCGGCGAAGGCGGTCTTGGAGGAGATGCGATCAAACGCGCCAAGGTCGCACAACGGAATGAGCCAGCGCGGATCGAGCTCCGCGCGGCGCTCGGCGATGACACGGACATGCCAATCGAGATTGGTGAAAAGGACCAGTTCGTGATCGGGACGTGAGGCGGCAAAGTCGTTGAGGCGGGCGACGAGAGTGTCGGGGTCATGGAGGCCAGGAGTGACGACCTGTTCAACAAGCGTCGAGTGCTTCATGAACGTGGTCGTCACCGGGGCGAGGACCACTGGCTGCCAGCCGTACTTCTCATGCGCGGCACGCTGGAACGCGTACACGCCGATGTCGCCACCGACGCCGACGACCAGGACAGGCTTCACAGGGCTCCTCCTTTGTGCACCGCCGCCCAAGTCTATGGTCCGACGCTGTGCCAGCCCGGGCGTCGGCCCCTTGTCCACAGCCCGCTTTCGCATGACAGAGGCGCACTGTACTCTTGACGGGTGGTCGCCACGGCACCCGCCGGAAGCGGCCACTACTAGCGTCACCCTCCTGCTACGGAACGTCCGTAGCCGTCTTAGTCCAGAGGAGGTGGGTATCAATGCGCCAGTACGAAATGATGGTCATCGTTGACCCCGAGGTCGACGAGCGCACGGTCAAGCCGTCGCTCGAGAAGTACCTCTCGGTGGTCACGGGCGACAAGGGCACCGTCGACAACGTCGACATCTGGGGCCGCCGTCGCCTTGCGTATCCCATCAAGAAGAGGAACGACGGCATCTACGCGGTGATCAACTTCACCGCCGAGTCGGCCACCGCCAAGGAACTCGAGCGTCAGCTTGGACTCAACGAGACCATCCTGCGTTTGAAGTTGCTGCGGCCCGACGCCCACTAAGCAATCTCGACACACAGGGACGTATCCATGGCAGGCGAAACCCAAATCACCGTTGTCGGCAACCTGACGGGGGACCCCGAACTGCGGTTCATCCAGTCCGGTGCGGCCGTCGTTAACTTCACGGTGGCGTCCACCCCCCGCACGTTTGACCGTCAGTCAAACGAGTGGAAGGACGGGGAAACCTTGTTCATGCGCTGCTCGTTGTGGCGCGAGGCCGCGGAGAACGTGGCTGAGTCGCTCACCAAGGGCATGCGGGTCATCGTGACCGGCCGTCTCGTGTCGCGTTCGTGGGAGGCAAACGGCGAGAAGCGCTCCGTGATGGAGCTTCAGGTCGACGAGGTCGGCCCGTCGCTTCGATACGCCACTGCCAAGGTCAACCGCACCCAGCGTGCCGGTGGCGGCGGTGGTGGCTTCGGTGGCGGTGGTGGCGGCTTTGCAGGTGCGCCTGCAGGTGGCGCCGACAACGACCCGTGGGCTTCGGCTCCGGCTTCCGACGAGCCTCCGTTCTAACAGCGACGGCTAGTCGCAGACACTTCTTGATGTAAAAGGAAACACAGCAATGGCAAAGATCGACACGCGCAAGCCGCGTAAGAAGGTCAACCCGCTGAAGGCCGCCAAGGTCACCAAGGTTGACTACAAGGACACTGCACTTCTTCGGAAGTTCATCTCGGACCGCGGCAAGATCCGTTCGCGCCGCGTTACCGGTGTCACCGTCCAGGAGCAGCGCCAGATCGCCCGCGCCATCAAGGTGGCGCGCGAGTTGGCCCTTCTCCCCTACGCCGGCTCCGGCCGCTAAGGGAGGCTTCTCATGGCAAAGATCATCCTCACTCACGAGGTCACCGGTCTCGGTGTTGCAGGCGACGTGGTGGTGGTGAAGGACGGTTACGCACGTAACTTCCTCATCCCCCGCAAGCTCGCGACGCCGTGGTCTGCTGGTGCCGAGAAGTCCATCGACGCGATGCGCAAGGCGCAGCGCGCTCGCGAACTGCACTCCATCGAGGACGCCCAGGCTGCGCGTGACGCGCTCCAGGCCAAGCCGGTGGTTGTGTCCGCGAAGGCGGGCGAGTCCGGTCGTCTCTTCGGCGCGATCACCACGGGTGACATCGCCGCGGCGATCGGCGACCGCGCCAAGGTGGACAAGCGTCGCATTCAGATTGGCCAGCCTATCAAGGCGGTTGGCGAGTACCAGGTCAAGGTCTCGCTCCACGCCGACGTCGCCGCCACGGTTGACGTCCAGGTGGTCGCCGCGAAGTAGCGCAGTCAGACATTGCACGGCCCCGCTGTCGCCCTCTTGCAGGGTGGCGCGGGGCCTTGCTATTCTCCCCAGCCGACGCTGTGGAAACGTCGCGACGAGACTTGCCCGGGCGTCGGCCGCGACACGCCGAACGCGACACGCCGACAACTTTGTCCCCGTCGATATCCCCACCCGAAGAAGTAGCGAATGCCCAGGTAAAGCGCCAGTTTCGACAATGCGAACTCTGCAATTCACAGCCTTGTCCACAGGGAGCGCGGCGGGTCTCCCCAAAGGGCTGTGAGGCCGTCCACAACTGTCCCCGGCGCTGTCCACGGGTGCGCACTTGGCGGGTGTGCGAGCGCTCCTTAGAGTTCCTGTCGGACCCCGGTGGCAGACTCGCAAGTGCGAGGCGGGACAGGCAAAGGAGACGGTGTGTCGATCGACGAGTTGGAAGCGACCTACAGTTCGCGAACGCTCGAGCGCACGCCGCCGCAGAACGTCGAGGCAGAGCAGTCGGTGCTCGGCGCCATGATGCTGTCGAAGGACGCGATGGCTGACGTCATTGAGACCGTGCGAGCCAACGATTTCTACCGTCCCGCGCACGAGACGATCTTTGACACCGCCATCAAGCTCTACAACGCAGGAGACCCTGTCGACGCCCTCACTGTGGGCGCGGAACTGCAGCGCAACGGTCAGCTCGCCAAAATCGGCGGAGCCGAGTACCTCCACACGCTCATCTCGATCGTGCCCTCCGCAGCGTCGGCCGGGTACTACGCACGGCTTGTCCGCGAGCAGGCGATCCTGCGCAAACTTGTCGAGGCCGGCACCCGCATCGCCAACATGGGCTACGACGCCGATGGCGCTGAAGTCGACGATGTTGTCGACAGCGCTCAGTCCGAGATCTTTGCTGTCACTGAGAGGCGCAACTCCGAGGATTACTTGCCCATCGGCGACATCATGGAGCACACGCTCGAGCAAGTGGACGCGGCGTCGAGCCGGGACGGGCAGATGCTCGGCATTCCCACCGGCTTCCGCCAACTCGATGACCTGACAGGTGGCTTCCAGGCAGGCCAGATGATCGTCATCGCTGCGCGCCCCGCCATTGGTAAGTCGACGCTCGGTCTTGACATTGCGCGCTCCGCGAGCATTAACGCGGGCAAGGCGTCGGTCATCTTCTCTCTGGAAATGAGCCGCGAGGAGATTACCAAACGCATGCTTGCTGCCGAGGCTGGCGTGAAACTGACCAAGCTCACCAAGGGGCCGATGAACCCCGACGACTGGCAGCGCTTGGCTTCGACTGCGGCTCGAGTGGCCAAGGCGCCGCTGTTCATCGATGACAGCCCCAACATGTCGCTCATGGAGATCCGCGCAAAGTGCCGTCGGCTCAAGCAACAGCACAACCTCAGCCTTGTGGTGGTCGACTACCTCCAGTTGATGAGCTCGGGACGCAAGGTCGAGTCCCGCCAGCAAGAAGTGTCCGAGTTCTCGCGCGCGCTCAAGTTGCTTGCCAAAGAGATCGAGGTGCCGGTGATCGCGATCTCGCAGCTGAACCGTGGGCCTGAACAACGCACCGAGAAGAAGCCAATGCTGTCCGACATGCGTGAATCGGGCGCAATCGAGCAGGACGCCGACATCGTCATCCTGCTCCACCGCGATGATGCGTACGATCGTGACAACCGTCCGGGCGAGGCCGACTTCATTGTCGCGAAGCACCGTGCCGGACCCACAGAGACCATCGCGGTCGCGTTCAAGAAGGACTACGCCCACTTCGCCGACATGGCGCCTGACCTGTAGAGCCTGTGGAGACGGGCGCGCGAACGCTTGCGACCGGTAAGGTACGGACCACACGTCGAATTGAGGGGGAAGTATGTCCGATCAGCCTGCCGCTCCGGTGTCTGCGCCATCGTCGCGCGTGCCGTGGATTGTCGCCGGTGTCTCATGGGTTGCGACTCTCGCATTGGTCGCTGTCCTCATTGTTGGCGGCTCAGGTGGAGGAGCCGCGAGCGGTTCGGGCGCCGCTGCTGAGCGCGGATTCTCAAGTGCTGACGCTGCGGCACGTGCGTACGCGGATGCGATTGCCGAGGGAGACCTCGATGCGGCGGCATCGATGTACGCCACCACGTCCTTAGTCGAGGGCTATTCGTTCACGAAGAACCTTGAGTATGTGCGCGCGATCATGCCCCAAACGCTTCTTCCAGCACCGGACTTCAACGGCGTCAACGCGCGAGTGCAGGCCGGCTACGCCGGCAACAGCATGCTTGGCATCGCGCGGAGCCTCCTTATGCCGGGCGAAGACCCGTTCATGACAATCGCAGGTGAAGCCGTCGAGGACGCAGCGGCTTGGGAAGAGACTTTGAGCATCGACGGCTTCGAGGAGATCTCGGTGGAGCGGGTTGACCTGTTCGAGCCCGGTAGCGATGAGACGAGGTACGCAGAGTTCTACACCAAGACGCTCGAAGCCTGGTCAG
Organism: Actinomycetes bacterium; assembly: GCA_023442845.1. Taxonomy (GTDB): domain Bacteria; phylum Actinomycetota; class Actinomycetes; order Actinomycetales; family Demequinaceae; genus Demequina. The sequence continues at coordinate 4,931 of JAEZXC010000089.1, forward strand.
GGGAGGAGGCTCGCGAAGGCGCCATTCTCTTCGAGACCGCCGATGGAACCGCCATGCTTGGCGTCACCCTCATCAAGCTCGATGGCAGTTGGTATGTATGGCGCGCTAGCTCCACGATCCTTGGCACGAACACAAATGCCGTCGAGCTGATCTCGGAGGCGGAGTATGTGGACGTGCTTGAGCACGGTCAGGACCTCGTGAACCACTGACAAGTTCACGCGAGCGTCGGCTGCGAATTACAGTTCGCCGCGCCTTTGGAGATAGCGCATCGCAAAGTAGCCCATGGGGATCCTCATCCAATAGGTGATGAGGCGGAACACGACAACGATCGACGCCACGATTCGCGGCACCGCCAGGCGTCAACGCGCGGATTTGCGCTTGCCTGTAGCGGTGGAGTCCCCCACTCGCAGTGGCTCAACATGCCCTCCGGCCGCCATAAGCCCAACAACGATATTGCCATGACGTACTCGGTGGTGGGCGTCTGCCCGAACTTCTGGAGCGGTTATATCACCTATCACACTTGGAGCGGGCTCCACAATTCGACTTACAGGCTGGGAAAGGACTCCCCGGCCGGCGCCTGCTATTACTTCTCGGATTCGGGTTTCACGCCTGACTATTACACCAAGGTGTATCTGTCGAGCGTTGATGCAGGTTGATGGCGTGACGCGGATCCCGAGTGTCGCACCGACGCGGCCAGCACCCCTCTATGGGATGTAGGGAACAGCGTTTGCTGGATTGAGGTCCTCTGACGGCATATCAAGAACCTCAAGAAGCTCGCGGGTGTGAGCGTCGATAAGCACGAGCTTGTTCGCCGGCCACCCCTCGGGCCCGGGTTCCACGATGAACTCGGGCCCGAGGGCACGGTAGGCCTCAATGGCGTCGTCCCCGGTACGGAAGTAGCCCTCGACCATGGTGTTGTTGAGCGTATTGACCAGCACGGTGTCAGGGTGTTCCAGCGCGGCCTCGGGCCACTCCTCACAAGAGGCGTGCGGGACCGAGCTCCACCAGCCTTCCGCCCCACCGTAGAAGCCGAGCGCGGGAATGCCCGCCACCGTCTCCGCTGGCTGGCAGGCCGGGTCATCGGGCGCTGCTGACGCCGTCGTAGTTGGTGTGGGGATCGACTGCGCCTCTCGCGTCGAGAGAACGAGCTGCCTGGTTGCAGGGGGGGTTTCCCCGAGGAGCCCCGGAAAACCTCCCGAGAAGACGGCTGCGATTGCCCATACGCATGCCGCGCCGGCGCACGTGATAAGGGCGGCGCGGCCTTGTCGCTGCCGTCGGACGCGGCGGTTCACCGGTGAGACGTCTCCAGCGAGGGCCGTCGAACTGAATCCGCTGGCGGCAAGACGCTCGAGGGCCTTGAAGGTTTCATGCGAGTCGCTCATGGGCGTGCTCCCGAGTTTCGTGCAACTGAAACAGTGCTGTGTGTCGACTCCAGGTCGAGTGACGGCATGGCTTGCTGGAGCCGGGTTCGCGCGTCCGATAGGTACCGCTTGACCGTGCCGGGAGCGATGCCCAACGCGTCGGAAATCTCGGCGATGGTCAGGCCGTCCAGGTAGTGCAGCACGACGCAGGTGCGTTCTCTGTGCGCCAGCGTACGGAGGGCGGCCGCGAGGGTCAGGGCGTCATCCGTCCGCCCACTGTGGTCTGCGACGGCCGATTGGGAGACCCGTTCAAGGTCTTCGCTTCTCACGGCCGCCTCCGAGCGTCTAGCTAACTCCCGGCGGCGATCCACGACGGTCGACGCGATGGCCCGCTTGACGTAGGAGTGCGCGGCATCGATTGATGGGAACGCGGCGCGAGAACGAAAAACGCGCACGAGGGCGTCCTGGAGCGCGTCCTCCGCGGCATGGAAGTCGCCGGTGAGCATGAAGGAGTACCCAAAAAGCAGCGCACCTCGTTCACGCAGCAATTCCTCAAGTGCGCGTTCCCATTGACGGGCCACGGCTGCCCCTCTCTGTGCCTCGTTGCAAGTATGAACGGAATGGACAGCGCGCCGGTTGGGTCGCATCCTAACCAAGGGTGCTTTGGGCTGACTGGGGTGCCGAATTGTGACGTTGTCACGCCGCACGGTCAGGCAGGACGCGCGCGCACGACCGAGGCTCACGTAGAGACTTCCCTGAAGGCCGCGTGACATCGGGGGCCGCCCCGACGGACTGCGTGGGGCATCTAGACGAACCGTATTCGAAGCCTTCACTCGGCATTGGCATGATTTCTCAACCGCCGTGTATCTCACTGAGACTTACAGCTCGCCGCGCTTTTGCAGATAGCGCATCGCAAAGTAGCCCATGGGGATCCTCATCCAATAGGTGATGAGGCGGAACACGACAACGATCGACGCGGCCACGGAACCGGCAAGCCCGGA
>JAEZXC010000098.1 GCA_023442845.1 Actinomycetes bacterium
CGCAACAGACGATCCTTCAGTTCGACACCGAGATTCCGCTCATATGCGAAATGCAAGAGGCGGTGCGCGTCTCGCGTGTTCGCCTGGACGTACAGATCGAAGCGATATTCGAGTCCCTCCTCGGCGCCAAGTTCGATAAGGCGCTGGTTCATCTGCTCGATCTGATCACCCGACGCGCCAAACTTCTTTGCCATGAGTTCCGCGTGAGGCATGTGCTCACCGTGCGGGATGGTGGGGTCAAGCTGAAAGCTGCGGTAACGCACGTCAACGTCTACGCCTGACGCTTCGATCGCCTTCTCAAGGCGACGCTTGCCCAGGTAACACCAGGGGCACGCGACATCGGACCACACCTCGACGGAAACCACACCGACCTCCACACATAGTTATGGAGGCTCACCAGGGACAGTGCGAGCCTCCGCATCCCCCAACCTGTCCGGGCCTCGCGTTATTCCCGCCGGTGCCGTGCAGCCATCACCTGCGTCGGGGCGCGTACTTCTCGAAGATCACCCCAGAGGTGAAGCGCTGCGCGTCGATCAGCGAGAGATCGAGGCGTGCGCCGAGCGGGAGAAACGGGAGTCCGCCGCCAATCGACAACGGATGACGATAGATGTGGAACTCATCGACAAGCCCCGCCGCAATCGCGTGGGCGGCAAGCGTGGGGCCGTTGATCGCCAATTGGAGCGGCGTCGAGGCTTTGAGTGCGGCGATCTCAGCCGCGTCAAACGACCTCATCAGCCGGGTCCGTTCCGTGGTGACGTTGTCGAGGGTTGTCGAGAAGACGACCTTGTCGTGAGAGCGCCATATCGATCCGAACTCGTACGCGACGAGCGACAGGCCGGGCACATCATTTGAGGTCTCCCAATACGACATGAGTTCGTACATGCGCCGGCCCAAGAGGCTGATCCCCACCTCGCGTTCGCGCTCGTTGAGGAACGCGTGCACTTCATCGTCCGGCTCACCCCAATCGAAGCCGCCATCGTGGTCTGCGACGAAACCGTCCACCGATGTGATCATCCCGTACACGAGTGCACCCATCGCACTTACCTCTCTCGGATCGTCGTTGACCGCGAAGTTCACGTAGCCATCACTGTAGTGATCCGCGACCACATGTGAGAGGACCACATCTACCAGGGGCGTCATCCGTGCGTGAACAAACTTGAGTTTGCGGGGCTCAAGTTCTAACATGAGTCACATGGACTCAACCTTTGTGCCGGTCGCCTATCGCCGGCGTACCGGACACACCGCCACTACGTCACCGAGGAGGTTCATCATGAGGCGAGACATTGTTCGTACAACTCTGCCCACGGCGGGCCCGTGGAATGACGACTTCCAGCGCATCGTTCGCTCATTCTTGGGCGATGCGGACGCCACGCTGGATGGCACGTTCAGCCCCGCGCTCGACGTTGAGGAGCACGACGACGGCTTCACCTTGCACGTCGAGTTGCCCGGCGTTGCCGCCGACAACGTTGATGTGTCGATCGAGGAGAACGTGCTGACCGTTTCAGGCAAGCGCGACTTCTACGCGGACAAGTCGACTGAGACCTTCCGCCGCGTCGAGCGTCGCTTTGGCACGTTCCACCGCGCGATCCGCTTGCCCGACCGGGTCGACCCCGAGGGCATCACGGCCGCATTCAAGGACGGTTTGCTCACCATCTCGGTTCCCAAGGCCGAGTCCGCAAAGCCGCGCCGTATCCAGGTGTCGACCGACTAACAGTCGCACCACCACCGAAAGGGCCGGGCGGATGTCCGGCCCTTTTGTGCGCCCGGCGCCGACGCTATAGCGCGTGATGTACAACGGCACCGGCGACAACGGTGAGGGCCACGGGCAGCGCCCGGAGCGCACGTGCATCAAGGTCACGCGGGTCGTCATCGACAGCGATGAGATCGGCAAGGCCACCCTCTTGCACCAGTCCCATCGCCCATGAAGCGCGCAGTGCCTGTTCGATGGTGAGAGCGTTATTCGGCTCCCACGGTGCAGCATCATCACGGGTACGGAACACGGCAGCGGCGATACTGCGCCACGGGTCGAGAGGCGCAACAGGAGCATCCGAGCCCATATACAAACGCACCCCGGCACGCGCAAGCGCGCCATACGCGAAGGCACGGTCCGTGCGGCCCGCCCACATCGCGTCGGCCACATCGCGATCGTCGAGCGCGTGCTCGGGATGAATCCCCGCGCCGACGCCCAGCTGCGCAAACCGTTTGATGTCCGCTTCACGCACGAGCTGCGCGTGTTCGATGGTGCCACGCGCCCCTGTCGACTCAAACGCGTCAAGTGCCTCCGACACCGCCCGATCCCCGATCGCGTGTAGCGCGACATCGAAGCCAAGGTGTCGTGCATCCGCCACGAGCCGGACGAGATCGCCCCGGGCGTGGGCGGAGTGGCCGTAATCCTCGGTGTGCGGATACGGATCGAAGCACCACGCGGTACGGGTATTGAGTGCGCCGTCCGCAAAGAGTTTGAGGGGGCCGACGCTGATAAGGCCGCCGGTTCCGTGCAGTCGCGTTCCCGTACGCTCGCCCCGGGCTACAGAGCCCTCGAGATGCTGCGGATAGACACCAGCGCGCACCCGCAAACCGCGCACACCACGCGCGAATCGCGCGGCCCACACGGCGGGGTTGTCCGCCATCTCAAGATCCATGATGCCTGTGACACCACGCACATTCGCAGCCGCAACGGCTCGATCAACACTCCGCGCCACCGCTTCGGGCGATTCGGCGGCCCAGCCTCCCACCGCGATCTCAACAGCGAAGGCAGCGTCTTCCCGCAAGAGCCCAGCAGTAACCCCGAGCCTCTTCGCAGCGGCGGTATTGATCCATACCGAGTGGAGGTCGTGCGAGATGAGGACGACGGCCCGATGCGGCGTGCCTGCCGCCACAGCAGCGCGGTCGAGGAGGTCCGCGGTTGGCAGGTCCGGCCACAGGGCGTCTTGGAACCCCCTGCCGACGAGCGGCGTGGTGTCGCCGACCGCGTCTGCCGCCTCCGTGGCGAGTGCATCACGCACCACCGCCGCGGTGTGGGTTGCCGACATCGCATGAGATACGTCCAGGCGATTACGGTGCTGGGCCCACAACGTGAAGTGAACGTGATGGTCAACGAGACCCGGCATGAGCCAACGCCCACCAAGGTCAATGTGGTCTGCGCCGGCAGAGCGACCGGGGGTGGTGGGGACCACAGATGTGATGCGACCGCCGTCGATGGCGACATCCACCAGTGGCGGATCGACACTATCTGGAGCCCACAATCGCGCGCGAGTCAGCACGAGAGCCGTTGTCATGGCCGAAACCCTACGTCTGTTCGCGCGGACGACCGCCACGCGTCACTCTCGTCAGGCCTCGATGAGGTCGGTAGCCGTTTGAGGCGCGCGCTCTGCGCGTCGCGCAGCTTGCCTCGCATAAACCCACCGCGCAAGGTAGAAGCACAGGATTGCGTAGAGGGCTCCGCAGACGGCGTCAAGAACGTAATGGTTCGCAGTGCCGACGACAACAAAGGTCATCGTGCACGGGTACAGGACGGCGGCGTAGCGCCACGGCGACCGCAACACGGAGATAATCGCGATCGCTACCCACACTGACCACCCAACGTGGAGGCTCGGCATCGCCGCGTAAAGGTTGGCGAGCCCTGTCACACTTTCTTGGCCTGCGAAGAGCACCGGATGCGCCGCCATCGTGTCGACCGCGCCATCGAGCGCGAAGCGCGGCGGCGCCAACGGGTACAGCCAATACGTCGCAAGCCCGGCAAGCCACAAGAACGCAAGCGACGTCCGGAGCTGCCCATACTGCGGGCGTTTGCGCACAAAGAGCCAGATGAGCACGCCGAACGTCACGACCATGTGGGCGATTTGATAGAAGTAGCTCGCGGCGTCGGCCAGCCACAAGTTGCGCAAGAACAGGCGGTTGAGTGACAACTCAATGTCAATCCCAAGCCCGCGCTGCACGCTCTCAATGAAGTCCGCGTTATTGAAGGCAAGAGCCACGCGGTCTGGGGCAGCCGAACGCGTCCACGAGTAGAGCATGTACATGCTCACCACGAGCACGGCCTCTTGCATCCACGCGCGGTTAAGTCTCCACGCCCGGACGGCGAATGGCGTGCGGAGCTCCGCTGGCGCGTCGGCCGGGCGTTCCGTCGCGACTGCGGCAGCGTGGTCGCCCGCAGGTACCGGCATGTGTTGGCTGTCCTGGTTCATATCCCCAACCGTGGTGAGACGCGCGCGTCGGATTGCTACGCCGACGAACGAACAATGAGCTCGGTGGGAAGGATCGTCATCCGGGGATGGTCGTCCTCACCGCGCAATACACCTAGAAGGATATCGACCATTGCGGTGCCCATCGCCTCCGACGGCTGACGCACCGTTGTCAATGGCACGGGGGACGACGTCGCGGCCTCGGAATCGTCGTAGCCCACCACGGCGACGTCGTCTGGGACAGCAATGCCAGCCGAGCGCAACACAGTCATCGCGCCCGCCGCCATGAGGTCTGATGCGATGAAAACTGCATCGATCGTCTTATCCTGCGCAAGCACGGTACGCATCGCTTCCGACCCACCACGCATCGTGAAGTCGCCATCGACGATCGGGCCGGGTTCGAGGCCCGCGTCCTTCAGCGCGGCCGTAAACCCGCGCGCACGGTCGATGCCTGCGGGCATTGTCGAAGGACCTGCGATGTGGGCGATACGGCGTCGGCCAATTGAAACGAGGTGTTCCGCGGCCAGGCGAGCACCTGCGACGTTGTCGACGTCCACCACATAACCGCCGGTGATGTGCTCAGCTGGGCGACCACCAAAGACCACCGGGATCGCATCGGTCAACGCATCAAGGAAGCGGTCCGACGTGTGGTGGGACACGACAAACGCGCCATCCACGTTGCCACCTTGCAGGTAGCGCAACGTCTTCCCATCGCGGCCCTCACTCGCCACCATGAGGTTCAGCACATAGTCGGAGTCCTGGAGGCGGTCGTTGATACCAACGACGATCGACGCGAAGTACAGATCGCCAAAGAAGTGCGTCATGTCCTCGGGCACAACGAGCGCAATTGCGTGGGCCTGCTTACTCGCTAATGACCGGGCCGCGCGGTTGGGCACATAACCGAGTTCCGATATCGCAGCACGAACCGCTTGCGCGATCTCGGGAGATACCTTGGGCGACCCGTTGACCACGCGCGACACCGTGGCGCGGGATACGCCAGCGAGAGCACCCACCATCTCCAAGGTGGGAGCCGACGCATGTCGGTTGGGTCGCATGGCGACTGCTCCTCAATGAACGGGCCTGTCGCGGCGGATGCCGTCCCTCAGGACACACGCATCCGCCGCGCCAAAGCCAAGGATTATTAACCCTTCACAGCGCCCTGCATGATACCTGCAATGAGCTGACGTCCAGCAGCTACGAACAGGATCAGCAGAGGAATCGTCGCCATTACGGCGCCGGTCAAGACAATCGAGTAGTCGATGTAGTAACCGGATTGCAGGTTCGCAAGAGCCGTTTGGATCGTTGGATTCTGCGCATTCAACACGATCATCGGCCAGAGGAAGTCCGTCCAGGCCATCATGAAGGTGAAGAGAGCGAGAATCGCCATCGCAGGACGGGCCGCAGGGATCGCGACATTGATGAACGTGCGGAACTGGTTGGCGCCGTCGACGCGGGCCGCCTCAATGAGCTCGTCAGGAATGACGTCCACGAGGTACTGGCGCATGAAGAACACACCAAAAGCCGTCACCAGCATGGGCACAATGACCGCGCCAAGCTTGCCCGTCCAGCCAAAGTCACGCATCAGCATGAACAGCGGGATGATGCCGAGCTGGGTGGGCACTGCCATCGTCGCGACGACAAACAACATGAGTCCGTCGCGGCCCTTGAACCGAAGTTTCGCGAATGCGTAACCCGCGAGCGTCGAGAAGAAGACCACGGACACCGTGATGGTGCCGGACACGATGAGCGAGTTGACAAGCGCCTTCCAGAACGGAATGGCGTCAAGCACCTTGCCCATGTTCGAGATGAAGTTACCGCCCGGAATCAGCGGGAAGGTCTCGCCGCGGGTCGCGTTCGTGCCCGAACCGACGACAAACGACCACCAAAGCGGGTACGCATTGCCGAGAACGAACGCACCGAGCAGGCCATAGGTCAAGAACCCGGGGCTACGGTCGATGCCCATACCGCGCCGACGCTTGCGCTTCACCAGGGGTGCAGTGCTGGTCACTTGACGACCTCCTTGGGGGCGTACTTCTGCTTCTTTGCTGCGCGTCTGGCGGCTCTGTTACTCGAACCAGAGGAGGCGATGCTCCTCGACAGCATGAAGTTGATGACACCGAAGATGAGAATTAGCAGGAATAGCAACCACGCCACCGCGGCAGCCTTGCCGAAGTCACGACGGAAGAACGCCATCTCCCACAAGAACAAGACCGTGGTCTGGAACTGACGGTCCGAACCACCGATACCGCCCGCATTCGAGACATCGAACAGACGCGGCTCAGCGAAGATCTGGAGACCACCGATCGTCGAGGTGATGATGACAAAGATCACGGTGGGTCGAATGCTCGGGATCGTGATCGACGTGAACCGGCGGAGCCACCCGGCGCCGTCAATCGCTGCCGACTCGTACTGATCGCGCGGCACGGCCTGCATGGCTGCGAGCAAGATGAGCGCGTTGTAGCCCGTCCACCGCCAGTTCACCATCGTCGCGATAGCGAACCAGCTCTGCCAGTCGGTGTGCTTCCACTCTTGGTCGGCGATGCCGGCCATATTAAGCAGGTTGTTCGCGAGGCCATCGGCCTCGTTGAACACCGAGGAGAAGATGAGGGCGACGGCCACAGGGGCGACGACGTAAGGCAACAAGATGCCCATGCGCCAGAACGACTTCGCACGAAGGTTCTGATCGAGAATCGCCGCAAGAATCAGCGCGACGAGGATCTGCGGAACCGACGACAACAAGAAAATCGCAATCGTGTTGCCGATCGAGTTCCAGAACATGCTGTTCGTCAGCATGTTCGTGAAGTTCTCGAAGCCGATGAAGTCGCCTTGACCCTTCAGCAGGTCCCAATCGAAAAGCGAGACGTAGAACGTGTACGCCAGCGGGAAGAGACCGATCAACCCGAAGAGCAGGAAGAACGGGGAAATGTAGATGTATGGGGTGACCTTGCGGTCGAACTGGCTCAGGAAGTTTCCGATTCCGCCAGCGCGGGGAGCCTGGGGCTGGCGACGCGTCGACGCGTCTGCGGCAGCCTCAGTTTCTGTAGAGGTGCTCAATTGTTGTCCTTGTCCGGGTGAGTCAGACGGGGTGGAGATCGTGGGGCCCCGAGCCTAAGCCCGGGACCCCACGATGATGTCAGCTAATTAGCCGACCAGCTCCTTGAGCAGGTCAAGAGCCTGCTGCCAAGCAGCCGGACCGTCAAGCTCACCACGGTCGAGCGCGTTGGCCGCGGGGCCAAAGACGTTCTCCTGGATGAGTGAGTCGTCCGGACCCTTGAACTGAGCGACAACGCCCTGGGCACGGCCAGCGAGGAGCTGACCAACCGGTGCGTCGTTGAAGAAGGCGTTGGGCTCACCGTTGGTGGCCAGCTCCTCCTGCGCAGCCAGCGTCGACGGGAACGAGCCCGCGGCGTTGAACTGCTTGATCTGCTGCTCGGGCTCGGTCAGCCAGGAAGCGAGCTTTGCAGCCTCTTCCTTGTTGCTCGAGTTCGAGGCAACGGCGAGGAATGCGCCACCCCAGTTAGCAGCGCCACCGGGGAACACGTCCGCGAAGTCCCAGCCAGTGGTGGCGTCGCCGCCGCCGGCCTCGGTGTTGCCCTGCACGACGCCGAGCATCCAGCCCGGGCACATGAAGGTTGCGAAGGTGCCGTCAACGAAGGACTTGCCACCGTTCCAGTCCCACGGGGACTGAGCAGCGGAAAGGCCGTTGGCTGCGCCGTCAGCGAGAACGCCCCACAGAGCCTCAAGCTCCGCGTTGCCCTCGACGTTCAGCGAGCCATCTGCCTTGTAGTAGCCCTCGTCAAGCTGGTTGACCATGGCGTTCCACACGAAGCCGGAGTGGTCGTACCAGGCCTTGCCAGTGGCCTCCTGGTACTGCTTACCAATCTCCATGTAGTGCTCCCAGTCGCCCTCGAGGAGGTCAGCGACCTCTTCGCGGTCGCTCGGCAGACCAGCAGCTTCGAAGAGCTTGCCGTTGTAGCAAATGCCCTCGGGGCCGATGTCCGTGCCGTAGCCGATGACGCGACCCGACGGGTCGGTGCCCTGGGCGTACTTCCAGTCGAGCCAGTCCGACTTGCGGTCTTCGATGCCGTAGTCACGCAGGTCCTCGAACGAGTCCGAGACCTCCATGATGGCGCCGAGCCAGCCCTCTTCGAGAGCAACGATGTCGGTGAGGCCGTCGCCACCAGCGGCGATCTTGGTGAACGTGTCGGTACGAGCGTTACCACCCGTGTCGATGTTGGTGGCCTCGATCGTCACGTGAGGGTTGAGCTCCTGGTACTCGGTGTACAGGTCCTCGTAACCAAACGTTCCGAAGGTGGTGATGGTGAGGGTGACCGGCTCAGCGGCGGCCGACGAACCGGCACCGCTCGAGGCGGGGCTGTCGTTCTTGTCGTCCGAACTGCTGCAGCCCGCCACCAACAGGGCGAAAGCCGTTGCACCTGCGGCGATGCCGAGGATGTTGCGGCGGCGTGAGAAGCTCACGTTCACTCCTTTGTGAGTTAGGGATAGTGAAGATTCATGAGAGCGCTCTACTCCCGTGTGAGAGCGCTCCCCCGAATCGCCATAACCGTAGGTCTGGGTCGACGATCGAGTCAATCGAAGCGACCACTTGGGAGCCGTTTCGTCACCGAATCGTTACCAACAAGATCACTATGTCCGGAACCGGCATT
>JAEZXC010000101.1 GCA_023442845.1 Actinomycetes bacterium
TCCCACCGGAACCCATCCTTCTCCAGCAAACCTGCTCGCCCACCAACGCGATCGTGACGTTCGAGCAACGTCACCGTGGCGCCGCCTCGGGCGAGCAAACCGGCCGTCGCAAGGCCGCCCACTCCGCCTCCGATGACGACAACGCGCGGCCCGGAGCCCTTCGGCTCGATCACCGGTATCTCCTCATGCGGTTCTCCTTACGGCCTTGATCCCGGGCAGCGCATTGCGCACGGCGTACGCAACTTTGACAGGGTTGGCCACTCTGACGCGGGTGGAAACGAGCCGCTCCGCAGGGGTGTGAGCGATCTTCGTGAGCAAGCGGCGGTAGATATCGATCGTGGTCTGCACGGCGACTCGCGCGCGAGACGGCAGCGCGGGCAAACATGCCTCCGCGGCGTTGATGTCGATGCGGGCATCGTCGACGAGTTCACGGAGTTTGGCGTCATCAAGAGTCGCGGCGGTGACCCCGGGAAAGTATGAGCGTCCCAACGCGGAGGTGTCGTCCGCGAGGTCTCGCAGAAAATTGATCTTCTGATACGCGGCGCCGAGCCGCCGCGCGCCTTCGCGGGTGTCGTCGTCAATGGTGGCCGGGCCCTCAGGCGTTGCGAGAAAGGCGGCCAGACACATTTCTCCCACCACCTCAGCCGAACCAAAAACGTAGCGATCGAAGCTCGCCTGGGTGTGGTCGCAGGTGTCGAGATCGGTGCGCATTGAGCAAAAGAAGGGCTCCGTCTGATCCCGTTCGATCCCCACTGCTCGCGCGGTCAAGCCAAAGGCATGTGCCACAAGATTGGTGGAGAACGTGCCGTCCATGGCGGCGTGAACATCGCGCTCAAAGCGATCAAGTTGCTCGCGTGCGTCGTCTCCGCGGTATGTGTCGACAATCTCGTCCGCCACCCGCACCATCGCGTAAATGCTTGTGATGTGCGTGCGAGTGCGGCGATCGAGCAATCGGGCGCCCAGCCCAAAGGACGTCGAATACCTCGCAATGACCTGCGCCGCCGCATCACGGGCGGTCTCGTCGTACAGCGCGAGAGATGTCGCGTTGTCGTGAGCGCGGGCTTGATGACCCCCGCCGCGACCACTGGTCACGATGTGCGCTCCTCAAGACAATCGATGAGCTCGATCAGATATCCCGACAATGGTGCAGCGACCCGCTCTTGCGCAATGCGTCGTGCCGTGCGGGCGTGTTGGCGTGCCACCTTGAGCGTCCGGTTCCGGGCGCCCGACGCTTCAAGTACCTCCCGTACGGCAGCCGCCCCGGCGTCGTCCAAGTCCGGATCGCCCACGGCGCGTGTCAGCACTTCTTTGCCAGCCGCGTCGGCCATATGGAAGCCCAGGCGCAACAGTTCGGTGCGCTTGCCCTCGCGCAGGTCGGACAGGACGGACTTGCCCGTCACGGCCGGGTCCCCAAAGACCCCGAGGTCGTCATCAACGAGCTGAAAGGACAGTCCGAGCGAAGCGCCGATGCGCTCAAGGTGGGTCACCATCGTTGGATCGGCTCCCGCAAGTTGAGCGCCCGTGCGCAACGGCACGACGCAGGAGTATGTCGCCGTTTTCAGTTCGGCGACAAGCAACGAGTTCGCTTCTGTCGGCTCGACGAGGTCCCCGTACATGTCAAGCAGTTCGCCGGCGATGGTGGTGCGAATGGCCCGGGTGACGAGGTCGAGGCACGCCAACCGGTGATGAGCGGGGAGAGTCGCGCGCGAGATGAGGTCATAGGCCGACGCCAGGGCGAGGTCCCCGCCGAGCAGCGCCGCAGCAAGCACATGGTCATCGACGCGCTGTGGGTTCAGGCCACTGCCGCCAAGCTCTGCACGGCGGATGCCGGCAACGTTGAGTTTGCCGCGGCGCACTTCGTCGTGGTCGAGCACGTCATCGTGGATCAGCATGGCGAGATGGAGCATCTCCATCGCCGCAGCGACGGGCAGAATCGCGTCATCGTCGTCGCCACCGAGCCCGGCGTACGCCGCAAGCGTGAGCGAGGGGCGCAAGTTCTTACCGCCGCCCACTTGCTGGCCGATCGATTGCCACAGGTTTCGGTAGTCAGCTCCTGCAGCAGGAAGCTCGCCCATCGCAGTGGTGATGTGGTCGTCGAGGGTCTCGAGGACAGCCTCGAGCCGGGTGCTCACGTAGTCGCGCAGCCCCGCCGAAGTCAACAATCCGTTCATGGTGCCTGGTAGGACACCGCGCGAGCTCCACTCATTCCCGCGCGGTGCACCAGACATCTCACCTGCCTCTGTTACGGACCGGGATCAGGCGGTGGGGTCGCCGGTCCGGTCGACACAGTGATGGTCACCGTGGTGCCCACCGCAACTTGAATACCTGCGGAGGGGTTGGACGAGATGACCTTGCCATTCTCGACGGTGTCGGAGTTGGCGGTGGTCTGCTGAACCTTGAGGCCAGCACCCTGGAGTAGCGCCGTTGCCTCGTTGATCGTCTTGCCGACAACGTTGGGTACAGCGACCGTGGTGGGCGCCTTGGCAACCCTGAGCGTCACCACGGAGCCTTGGTCAACGAGACCGGGCAACGGGCTCTGCTCAAACACGATTCCCGGTTCGTACTCGGATGTCTCGACTTGTTGAACGTCGGCAAGAAGCCCCAGCTTGATGAGTTCCTGCTGCGCCTCGGCCGCCGACTTGTTGCGAAGTTCAGGAACCTCGACCTGGCCCGAGGAGACGTACAGCACAATCTCGGTGCCCGTCGCTACTTCCGTTCCGGCAACGGGGTCCGTCCTTGTTGCGCGACCCTTCTCGACGTCGGGGTCGTTGTCGTTCTCAAAGCCGGTGACCTTGAGGCCAAGTTCCTCAAGCTGGTCGATCGCTTCTTGCTGCGTCTTTCCGCGTACGTCGGGAATCTGCAGCTGATCGGGGCCGGAGGACACAACGAGCAGAACGGTGCTGCCCTCTTCGACTTCTTCCCCAGCGGGGGGTTCGGTACGAACAACACGGCCCTTGGGGACGTCTTCCGACATCTCTTCTTCGACTTCGACCTTGAGCCCGTCATTAGTGAGACGCTCCTCCGCATCTTCTTGCAAGAAGTTCTGCAAGTCGGGGATCGTCACCATGGTGACGTCGGGTTCAACCGGCCCATCATCCTTGGGGCCGGCCAGTTTGAAGATCGCAAACACCAAGAGGACGAGCGCAATGAGCGCGGCGACCGCGATGCCGATCTGAATGAGCATCCGGCGGCGTCCGTCGGTGTCTTCCACGAGTTCGTCATCCGCGACGATCGTGCTTGTTACGGGCCGGGGCGCGACGGGAGGCGTCGGACCGCCCATCACCGAACCCCACGAGTTGCCGCCGGCAGGGACAGCCGCTGGCATCACTGCGGTGGGACCTGTTTCTGGCTGACCCTCGCCCGGCGTCGACGGGCCGCCGTACGGCGCGTACGGTGAGGACGGAGCCTGGCTCGCGCTTGCTCCCAGCGCCGCGCCGCCAATACCGGCGGCGGCAACGCCAGCGGCTCCGGCGCCAAAGGCTGCTGAACCGAGCGCATTCGGGCCCGTCGTGGGAGCGGACGGGTCGAGCACGCGCTGGAGATCGGCCATAAACTCTTGGGCGGTCGAGTAGCGGTTCGCGCGGTCCTTCTGCAATGCGCGTTCGACGACGGCATCGAGAGTTGCTGGCACGTCGGAAGCGAACTGCGACGGGCGCGGCGCTGCCTCTCGGACGTGCTGGTACGCGACCGACACTGGCGAGTCGCCGACAAACGGTGGCCGGCCTGTAAGGAGTTCGAAAAGGAGGCAGCCAGTCGAATACAGGTCAGAACGGGCATCGACGTTCTCGCCGCGTGCTTGTTCGGGCGACAGGTACTGGGCCGTGCCGACGACGGCTTGCGACTGCGTCATCGTCTGACCGACATCAGCCAATGCTCGGGCGATGCCGAAGTCCATCACCTTGACTGCTCCGGTGGGCGTCAACATGACGTTCGCGGGCTTGATGTCGCGGTGTACGAGCCCTGCGTGGTGTGCGTAGTCGAGAGCGGACAGCACGCCCATCGTGATCTCGATTGCCTCATCGATGGGAGCGGCGACGTCTCCCTTGAGGATGTCGCGGACGGTGTGCCCCTCGACGTACTCCATCACGATGAACGGCACGGCCTGGAGGCCACCCTGTTCCGTACGGATTTGGTCCTCGCCGGTGTCATACACGGCAACGATCGCGGGGTGGTTGAGGCCGGCGGCAGCTTGCGCTTCGCGGCGGAAACGCGTTTGAAAGCTCGGGTCACGCGCAAGGTCGGCACGCAAAATCTTGATAGCGACATTGCGGCCCAGCCGTGTGTCGTACCCGATGTGAACCTCGGCCATACCTCCCCGGCCGATGAGATCCCCCACCTCGTAGCGGCCCGCCAGGAGCCTCGCTTCCTCGTTCATCTCATTCCTTGCGTCTGCGTCGACAGCGTCGCGTCTGCGTTCATTGTGTCATTTCCCCTCGGTAGAACGGCCCGCAGGCGCGTCGGGACGGGGTCGGTGTCGTTTGGGAGCGATGGACGGCGGCATAGCGCGCTGCGGTGCGCGCCCACTGCGCCGGGGCGTAATTGTCGCTGGTGCGGTGCCGCGCTCGCGCATCGCACGTTCCGCGGGAGTTGGCAACCGAAGCCGGGTGAGGATGCCTTCGAGTTCCGACGTCGTGCTGGGCCGCTTGCGCGGGTTCTTCTCCAGCAGGTCCATGATGAGCGCCGCGAGCGCTGGTGACACTGACGCGGGCAGTGGCGGCACGGGTTCGTTGACCTGGGCAATGGCGATATCAACGGGGCTCGATGCGGTGAAGGGACGCTTGCCGACGACGCTCTCGTACGCCACGATCCCGAGGGCGTACAGGTCCGACGCTGGGGTTGCTGGCTTGCCGAGCGCCAACTCTGGCGCGAGGTACTGGGCGGTACCCATCACCATTCCGGTGGCGGTGAGGGTGGTCTGGTCGCTTGCGCGAGAGACACCGAAGTCGGTGATCTTGACGTGGTCTTCGCCTTGCACAAGCAAGTTGCCCGGCTTGATGTCTCGGTGCATGATGCCGGCGTCGTGGGCGGCGCCAAGCCCTCGACACGTTCCCATCATGATCCGGACGAGCCGGTGTTCGTCGATGGTGGTCTCGCGCTCGAGGATCGTCGACAGCGGCTCGCCCTCGACCAATTCCATGACGAGATATGCAGTGCCGGCGTGATCCCCATAGTCATAGACCTGTGCGATGTGGGGGTGCATGAGCCCGGCGGCATTCTTCGCCTCATTGCGGAATCGCTTGAGGAATACGTCGTTGCCTTGCGCGTCGTCTTTCAGCACCTTGACCGCAATCGGGCGGTCGAGTTCCGAGTCCACCCCGCGCCACACTTCGCCCATGCCGCCAACGGCGAGTAGCGAGCGCAACACGTAACGGCCGCCGAGCGTCGTGCCTCCCTGGAGTTGCATCAGCCTTGTCCCCCCTGCGCAGCGATCGCCGCTTCAATCACCTGGCGCGCAATCGGGGCGGCGACGCGACCGCCGGTGGCCTCATTGCCAAGGTCGCCACCGTTTTCCACGATGACGGCGACGGCCACGACCGGGTTCTCGGCGGGGGCAAAGCCAATGAACCAGGTGTGCGGGGCGGTGTTGAAGCCAGTCTCGGCCGTGCCGGTCTTGCCTGCGACCGAGACGCCGTCAATCGATGCCGCCACACCGCTGCCGTTACTCACCACCGCCTGCATCATGACGGTGAGGGCGGCAGCGTCGTCACGCGACAGGGGCTCCGAGAACTCCGACGGATTGGTCCGTTCCACAACACGAAGGTCGGGGTCGCGGACGGTGCTGACGAGGTAGGGCTCCATAAGCACGCCACGGTTTCCGATCGCTGCGGCGACCATCGCCATTTGTAGGGGAGTGGTCCTCACGTCGAATTGGCCGATGCCCGATTGAGCGATCTGCGGTTCATTCGGGTCTTGCGGCAGCCGCGACGGCGTGACGCCAAGTGGAATGTTGAGGCTCGAACCCCAACCGAACTCGGCAGCGGTCTCCGCGATCGCGGGCCAGCCGAGGTCCATGGCGAGCTGTGCGAAGGCGGTGTTGCACGAGACCCGCAGGGCGTCGAGCAAGGTGATCTGGTCCGTAGGGCCGCAGCGAGCCCCGCCGTAGTTCTTGATGGTGGCGGTCGTGAGAGGTAGGTCGAGCTCTTGAGGCGCCTCAAGCAGGGTGTCGGGGCTATAGCCAGCTTTGAGGGCGGCCGCCGCGACGATGAGCTTGAAGGACGAACCGGGCGCGTACGTGTCGCCGCCGATCGCGCGGTTGATGAGCGGCTTCGTCTCGTCGGCCAGGAGTGACTGGTAGATGCGGTTTGCCTCGGACGTCGAGTGGACGGCGAGCGCCGTCGGGTCATACGTGGGCTTTGACACCATCGCGAGGATCGCTCCGGTGCGAGGGTCGAGCGCGACAACGGCCCCGGTGTGGTCGCCCAGCGCGTCATAGGCCACTTGCTGAACTGCGGCAGAGAGCGTCAGTTCTACCGTCGCGCCTTCTTGCTCGGTTCCCGCGAAAAGTTCGCCGAGGCGAGTCCAGAAGAGAGCGTCGGCGGTGCCGTTGAGAAGTTCATTCTTGGCTTGTTCAAGCGCTGAGCGGCCGGGGCCAATTGAGTAGTACCCCGTTACGTGTGCGTAAAGGGGTCCGTTCGCGTAAACGCGCTGGTAGTTAAACGGATCATCGACCGGGACCGACCGCACAATCGCATTGCCGTCAACAACGATCGGCCCTCGGAAAGAACCAAATTGGCGATACAACGTCCGCACGTTGCGCTGGTCTTGGCCGAGTTGATCGGCCTGAACAAACTGCACCCAGGAGGCCGACGCCATGAGGGTGAGGAAGAGCATGAGGACCACCACAGAGAGGCGGCGAATCGGCTCATTCACGCGGCCACCTCCTGCACGGTCGCGCGCGGGGATTCCAATGCCGTTGCGCGCGCAAGATCGGAGATGCGCATGAGCAGCGCGACCATCATCCAGTTGGCGATCATCGAAGAGCCGCCGTACGCGAGGAACGGCGTGGTGAGTCCGGTGAGCGGAATGACCCGGGTGACGCCGCCAACGACGACAAAGAGTTGCAGCGCCATTGAGAAGCCAAGGCCAGCCGCAATGAGCTTGCCGAAGCCATCTCGAACGCCGATGGCGGCTCGCAGCGCGCGTTGCACGACGACCACGTACAGCGCGAGCACGGCCATGAGTCCCGTGAGCCCGAGTTCCTCGCCGAGGGTCGCAATGATGAAGTCGGATTCGGCATAGGGGACAAGCCCTGGCGATCCTTGCCCGAGCCCCGTCCCAAAGAGCCCGCCGGATGCCATGCCAAAGAGTCCCTGTACCAGCTGATATGAGCGGCCGGAGTCGTAGACGGCGGGGTCGAGCGCGTTGAGCCAGGCGTCGTAGCGGGAGCCGACGTGGGAGAACGCCGTTCCTGCAAACACGGCACCAGCGGCGAAGAGCCCAACGCCGACGAGCACCCACGACACCCGTTGGGTCGCGACGTACAGCATCGCGACAAAGAGCCCAAAGAAGAGGAGCGACGCACCGAGGTCACGCTGTGCCACCTGGACGAGCAACGCTGCCGCCCAGACGATGAGAAGCGGACCGAGGTCGCGAGGGCGCGGAAGGCGCACCCCAAGCACCTTGGGGCCTGCGAGGGCAAGGGTGTCGCGGTTGGACACCAGGTAGCCCGCAAAGAAGATGACAAAGAGGATCTTGGCAAACTCACCTGGCTGCAGTGACCTGCCGGCGACGGAAATCCAAATGCGCGCGCCGTTGACCTCACGGCCAATACCGGGCATGAGCGGCAACATGAGGCCGAGCAGACCGAGGACGCCGGCGGTGTACGTGTAGCGACGCAAGAGGCGGTGGTCGCGTACGAGACCAATGACGGCCATCGCGGCGACGATTCCAATGACGGCCCACACCGCCTGCGTGGTGCCAAAGTCCGTCTCCCGGCCGCGTGCCGCGTACGCGAAGTCGACGCGGCGAATGAGGGCGAGTCCAAGTCCCGACAGCGCAAACGCAGCAGGCAAGAGAACGGGATCGGCGGCAGGAGCGCGGAGTCTCACCAACACATGTGCGGCTATTGCGAGCGCGACCACGGCGCCGGAGTACACCGCAAGTGACTGATCAATTCCGGGGCCAGCATTCGCGTCAACGAATGCCCGCGCACCCACCGTGATGCCCACTGCGATCACCAGGAGGACGGCCTCTGACGTTCGCCCTGCCCGCGCGGTGACCTCGTGAACGGTAGCCACTA
>JAEZXC010000138.1 GCA_023442845.1 Actinomycetes bacterium
TCAGCGCGAAGTCGGAGGGCTTCGCGGTACATCTCAAACGTCGATCCCGCGACACCCACCTGGCGGTTTGCTGCGTACTCCGACCACGAATGGGGCTGGGGTAGCCAACTGGCGCCAGTGGGGGAGAAGCCGTATGCGGGCGCGTCGGAGTCCCACGGAATCGGGACACGGCACCCGTCGCGGCCGTAGACATCGGCAGGCGTGCGGAACCACGTTGGGTCCTGACGCGCTTGCTCCGGAATATGGATCGCCTCTGGCAACCCGAGCTCTTCGCCTTGGTAAACGTAGGCCGAGCCGGGAAGTGCGAACATCACCATGGTGGCGGCGCGGGCGCGGCGCAGCCCCTCTTTCTCATCCGGGTGCTCGAAACTCCCGGGGCCGATGCCGACCCCGTGTGGAATCTGTGCCTTGAGCGCAAGTCGCGTTGTGTGGCGAATGGTGTCGTGGTTCGACAGCACCCACGTCGACGGTGCCCCCACCGAATTGAACGCGTCGAGAGACTCATCAATCGTGGCGCGCAGGCCCTCGGCGTTCCATTCCGTCATGAGGTAGCCGAAGTTGAAGGCCTGGTGGAGTTCGTCGCTTCGCACCCACTTCGCCATCTTCGCGAGCGGTAGCACCCACGCCTCGGCGACGAGCGCGCGTTCTCCAGGGTAGGAGTCGGCGATCCGACGCCAACGTCGCCACACGTCGTGAACCTCTTCGCGAGACCAGTACGGGTGGTCGTCCCCTGCCCACTCTCCACCGGTGTGGAGGGGGTCGACGTCAACGTCGGGAAGGTCGGGATTCTTCGCGAGACCGTGCGCAACATCGATGCGGAATCCGTCGACGCCCCGATCGAACCAAAAGCGCAGCACCTCGTCGAAGCGCTCGGCAACCCACGGGTTGGTCCAGTCGAAGTCGGGCTGAGTCGAATCGAAGAGGTGGAGATACCACTGGCCCGGCGTGCCATCGGCTTCGGTGACACGCGTCCACGCGGGTCCGCCGAACATCGACAGCCAGTTGTTCGGAGGCTGGGAGCCGTCGGGGCCCTTACCGTCTCGGAAGTAGTAGCGGGCACGCTCGGGCGAACCCGGCCCCGCAGCGAGCGCTTCCTTGAACCACACGTGCTCACTTGATGAGTGGTTTGGCACCACGTCAACGATGACACGCAGGCCAAGTTCGTGGGCGCGCTTGAGCATCGCGTCGAAGTCGCTCAAGGTTCCGAAGAGGGGGTCGACGTCGCAGTAGTCAGCGACGTCGTAACCGGCGTCATTCTGCGGCGAGCGGTAGAAGGGTGACAGCCACACTGCGTCGACACCGAGAGTCGCCAAGTGGTCGAGGTGACGAGTGATGCCGGGGAGGTCACCGATGCCGTCGCCCGACGCATCAGCGAACGAGCGAGGGTAGACCTGGTAGATCGCGGCGGTGCGCCACCATTCGGGAGTGTGCGGAGTCGGCGTTGACATGAAGGCCACTTTAGGCGCTTGCACGCTCAAATGCACATTTGCGATACGAATAATGTCGAACGCTTACATGCGCGCGGGTGAATCAGCGCTCTGCAGGAACCGAGGTCGATCGGCGCACGATGAGCTCATACGGCAACTGGCGCGCTTCCGCGCCCTCAGATGATTCCGACAGTTCGCGGAGGATCTCCTGCGCGGCCAGGCGCCCCTGCATTTCCGGAAATTGAGACACTGTCGTGAGGCCGAAAAACTCACCAAGCTCGTGTCCATCGATGCCGATGACGGAGAGGTCCTCTGGTACACGCTTGCCGAGATCGCGAGCGGCGAGGATCGCGCCGATTGCCATTTCGTCCGACGCTGCAAAGACCGCCGTGGGGCTCACCCTCGGATCGCCAAGTAGCTGCAACGTCGCGCGGTAGCCGCCGGCAATGGTGAAGTCGGCAACCCGCACGAGGAGGGGGTCTGGGGCTACTCCGCGAGACGCTAACGCGGCCTCGTACCCGTCAAGGCGCCGCCGCGGCAAATGGAAGTCAAGATCGAGCTGCGGCTCGCCGCCGATGTGCGCAATATGCCGGTGGCCGAGTGCCAGCAGGTGCTCTGTCGCGAGCCGAGCGACGGACGTGTCATCGATGCTGAGCGTCGTTGCGCCAGGCAGTGGACCGCCCACCCCGACGACCGGTTTGCCGATGAGGTGGAGACTGTCAATTTCGGCGTCGGACAACTCAAGCGACACGGCGATCAGGCCGTCGACGCGGCGCCGACGCAAGAACTCTTCAAAGAGGCGGTCCCGGCGCGAGCCGCGGCCCTGCCCCGCAGCCCCGTCCGATGCCTCGAGGTGGTAAAGCGTGAGGTCGTAACCAGCGTCGGACAGCGCCTCATGGGCGCCCTTGAGAACCGAGGTGTAGAACCAACTCGACAGGAACGGCATGACGACGCCCACATTGCGTGTGCGACCCGAGGCAAGGCTCGACGCGGCTGACGACACGACGTAGCCAAGTTCCTTCGCAGCGGCCTCAACCTTGGCCCGGGTAGCGTCCGAGACGGTCGATTTTCCAGCGAGTGCGCGGGACACCGTCGCAGTTGACACCCCCGCGAGTTCGGCGACCCGTTCGATCGTGCTCACCGCAGACTCCCTCCGGACCAGTGTGGTCACTGCGACGGGGCTTCGCGCGCGATGACCCTCAGGTCCTTATCGAGTGGGACGGTACCACAGGGAGCCCACCCCCATTCGCGAGGAAGTGACCAACGACAAGAGGCGGGGCCGCCCTGATGGAAGGCCCCGCCTCCTGCGGCGAAACGTGCGACCTACACGTCGTAGTAGAGCTCGAA
>JAEZXC010000003.1 GCA_023442845.1 Actinomycetes bacterium
TTCCCGCACTCGGGAGGGCGGTTGGGCGAGGCATGCCGCGCCGCAGTCGAATCGGCGCTGGAGTACTGCGACCTGCAGGCGCTCGCGGGCCGGAGCCTGCATGAGCTGAGCGGTGGTCAACGTCAGCGGGCTTTTGTCGCGATGGTGCTCGCCCAAGACACGCATTACGTGTTGCTCGACGAACCGCTCAACAACCTCGACCTGGCGCACGCGACGGGCATCATGCGCTTGTTGCGCCGCCTCGCTGACGAGCGCGGCAAGTCGATTGTGCTCGTGCTGCATGACATCAACTACGCGAGTGCGCACTCCGACCGCATCATCGCGATGCGCAACGGTGTGGTGATCCATGACGGCGCTCCGTGCGATGTCATCACGCCGGCCGCTTTGGGCGACGTCTTCGGGATGCCCTTCACCGTTCACCAAATCGGTGACGACCTGGTGGCCTCGTACTACCGCTGACCCCAGCGTCGGCCGTGGGGTTGCGCAGGGGGGCCCGACGCGGCAGGCTCTCAATGAGCCAGGAGTGGCCGCCCCTCCCGCAACCGGAGCCCTCATGACCCAGTATTTGCTTTCCGTGCACAACGACTACACCGCAGCGTCGCCGACCCCCGAGCGGATGCAGGTGTTCTACGACGCGGTGGGACGCTTCAATGAGGATCTCAAAGCGTCCGGCGCCTGGGTGTTCGCAGGTGGGCTTGACGAGCCAAGCACCGCCGCCGTCGTCTCATTCAAGGATGGCGCGCGCACCGACGCTGGCGGTCCCTACCAGGAGGGCGCGGTTCAGTTGGGCGGCTTCTGGGTGATCGAGGCGAGTGAACTTGATGCCGCGATGAGCTGGGCCGCCCTTGCCTCCGAGGCGTGCGGTGCGCCCATCGAGGTGCGCCCCTTCCAAGGCGTCTAGTGCGGCGGCACATTGTGGCAGTCCGGGCCCGGTAACCTCGCTACGTTGGCCAAGAGCGCGCACTTGGTGCCGCGCTGGCAGGGAGACGGGGCATGAGGGCCTGGGAGTACTTTGGCGTCACCACCGGCGTGCTGGTGGGTGTTGCGGTTGTGCTTGCCCTCGCCGTGCTCGTCATTCTGGTCGCCGCATGGGGCGGGATGCGCCGCGCGCTCGTGCTTACCCCCTACGTGCTGCTCGCCATGGCTGTCACCGGCATCCTCGTTGCCACGCTCGGCTTCTCTGTGGGCGATGGCAACGGGCGTTCCGGTATCAACCTCACGCCGTTTGAGGAGATCCGCCGTGGCCTGCGCGGTGGTGCGAGCGAGGTAGTCGCCGCCAATGTGTGGGGCAATGTCGCCATGTTCTTGCCCGTTGGGGTACTGCTTGTGTGGATCTGGAGCTCGCCGCTGTGGGCGCGAATCATCATGGCGACGGTCGCGGGCACCGGCTTGTCGGTGGCGATCGAACTCACCCAACTGACGCTGCGCCGAGTGGCCGATATTGACGACGTCATCCTGAACGGCGCGGGTGCGTTGCTGGGCGCGGTGGTCGCGGCCGTGGTGGTTGTGGTGGTCCGGTTGGTGAGGTGGGTGGTGCGGCGGTCGCGCGGCCGACGCCCGGGGCGGGTTGCTGACGACGCTTCGATTGGGTGAGGGGTGGCGGCTCCTGGTTGCGGCCGTCCGTCACAGGTACGTTAGCCATCCCCCCACTCGCCCGTCACCGCACCGCGCGCCGGGCATTAGGATGCTGGGGCGGGGCCTCTAGCTCAGTTGGTAGAGCAGCGGACTTTTAATCCGCGGGTCGTGGGTTCGAGCCCCACGGGGCCCACCCTGTGGTGTCTCGAGACATCGTTCCGAAGCGCGCGTTTCGTGACGCTATTCGTGCTCCGGGAGTTGAGGCGGGCTCCAGCCAGCGTCACGGCCTATCAGCGCAGCGCGCGTGACGGCCTTCGCACCAAAACGGTTGCGCACCGCGTCGAGTGCCGAATCGATGCGTGTGCCGTCCTGCCAGTCGAGCTCGAGTTGGGTCTGCACCTCATCGCTGCGAACGAGGTTTGTTAGCGAGACGCCAACGAGCGTGACACCCCGCTCTGAGAGTTCGGGAGCGATGCTCGCCAGCAAGGCGTGGGCCGTATCGAGTAGAACGTCAGTGCGATCCGTGGGGGCGCCAAGGGTGCGCGAGCGTGTCGCCTTCGTGTAGTCCCCGTATCGCACGCGCAACACGACCGTGGAGCAGGACGACGCTCGCTCCCGGAGGCGCTTGGCGAGGGGGTCAATGAGTTGGGTGAGGATGAGCGAGAGGTCCTCGTGGGTGCGAGGTCGGTTGCCGAGAGCGCGCTGGGATCCAATCGAGACGCGCCTCTGAGTTGGCTCGACCGGACGTGGATCACGTAGCCGCGCGAGGGCATGCAGATGCGCGCCTGCTGCCTTACCCAAGAAGTGCTCAGCAGTTGCCGCTTCCAGTTCCGCCAGTTGACCCACTGTGTGGATGCCGCGCGAGTGCAACTTCTCTGCGGTGACCTTGCCCACTCCCCACAGCCGCTCTATTGGAAGCGGGTGCAGAAACTTCTCCTCTTGGTCTGGCTCCACCACCAGCAACCCGTCAGGCTTGCTGACGGCGCTTGCGATCTTGGCGAGAAACTTAGTCCGCGCCACACCGATGGAGATCGCGAGTCCCACCTCCGCACGCACGCGTTCGCGTAGCCGCACGGCGATCTGTTCGGGAGTTCCCGCGATGCGCCGCAGACCGCCCACCTCGAGGAATGCCTCGTCGATTGACAGGCCTTCAACGTGCGGCGTCGTGTCGTGAAAGATGTCGAAGACCGCGCGGCTGGCCTCTGCATAGGCCTCCATCCGTGGCGGCACTACCACCGCGTCTGGACACAAGGCGAGTGCCCTCGCGGTGCCCATTGCCGTGCGGACGCCGCGCGCCTTCGCCTCGTAACTTGCGGCCGCCACCACGCCACCGCCCACGATGAGGGGGTGCCCGCGCAACTCGGGTGAATCGCGCTGCTCCACCGATGCGTAAAAGGCGTCGAGGTCTGCATGCAGAACCGTCGCTTCGCCACGCACGCCACACCTCCTGCCACCACAGGCGTTGCGGACATCATCCCACCAGCGTCGGACATGGAGTGTGCAGCCCCTCGGGCGTCAGGTGTCCTGCCCGATGCCCCAGTTCTCGATGACGTAGTGCATGTCCTTGTCACCACGCCCGCTGAGGTTGACGAGCACGGTGCCGGTACCCATCTCACGGGCCGTCACGAGCGCGTGCGCGACGGCGTGCGAGTTCTCGAGCAAGGCTCACCAGTACCCAACCCAAACGGTCGGATGGACGCCATACTTTGAACCTGCCACGTACGTGATGACGGCTTAGGCTGGACCTATGGCGAAGAGGAGCCCGATTCGTTGGCGATGGTTTGCCGCCGCCGCGATGGCGCTCGTCGTGACGATCGGATTCCTAGGGTTGACTTCTGGCAGTTGTGCAAACGCTGCCGCACATACGTGCACGACGGTGAACGCTACAAGTCCCCCGATTCTTGTGCTTGCGATCGGGGGACTTGTTGCAACCACCTGGTTCTGCATCAAGGCCTTCCGGCGCTGACATCGAGCGCCTGCGCCTAAGCGATCGTTTTCCAGCTGCGCCTGTGGCTTCGCTCAAAGAGACCTCCGGAGGAAGAGTCGCCCTCCTGCGGCGAGCAAGGAACAAACATTGCCCATTCCTCGTTCACCACGCCTTTGTCATTGTCAACGCTGATGAGTGCCGTGCCGCATTGCCCTACCCGCGCTTCTCAACCTCGGGTGCACTTTGACCCTTGGCGGTGCTCGGGTCACCCCCGTCTGACCACGCCAATGCCCAGACTTGAATTGTGGGCTTCAGGCATTCGAACGAGTGCAAGCTGTCCTCCGCTTGAAACCGTGGTCAACAGTCCATTTGCAGCCTGCCGACACTGTTCACAGCTCCGGCCCGTCACTCCTGCCCGGTGCCCCAGTTCTCGATGACGTAGTCCATGTCCTTGTCGCCACGCCCGCTGAGGTTGACGAGCACGGTGCCGGTACCCATCTCGCGCGCCGTCACGAGCGCGTGCGCGACGGCGTGCGAGCTCTCGAGCGCCGGGATGATGCCCTCCTTGCGGCTGAGGGCAAAGAACGCGTCGCGGCACTCGGCGTCGCTCGCAGTCGCGTAACGCACACGGCCGGTGTCCTTGAGGTAGGAGTGCTCGGGGCCGACGCCGGGGTAGTCAAGTCCGCTCGCGCACGAGTACACGGGGGACGGGGTGCCGTCCTCGTCCTGCAAGAGGTAGCAGTTGAAGCCGTGAATGATGCCCGGGGTGCCATACGTCATCGTCGCCGCGTGCTCACCAATCTCAGTGCCCCGCCCCAACGGCTCGACACCCACGAGCTCCACAGGGTCATCCAGGAACGCCGAGAAGATGCCAATCGCATTCGAGCCGCCACCCACACAGGCCTCCACCACGTCGGGCAAATTCCCCGTCATCTCAAGGAACTGCTCGCGCGCCTCGATGCCCACCACGTTCTGGAAGTCGCGCACCATCATGGGGAACGGGTGCGGGCCCACCACCGAACCGATGCAGTAGATCGAGTTTTCGTAGTCCGCGAGGTACGCCTCAAAGGCCGAGTCCACGGCCTCCTTCAACGTGCGCAACCCGTGCGTCACCGGCACCACCGTCGCACCGAGCAACTGCATGCGGCTCACGTTGGGCGCCTGCTTCTCGATGTCCACCTCACCCATGTGGATCTCGCACTCAAGGCCAAAATGAGCGGCCGCGGTTGCAAGCGCCACGCCATGCTGACCGGCACCGGTCTCCGCAATGAGCTTCTTCTTGCCCATGTACTTGGCGAGCAAACCCTCACCCATGCAGTGGTTGAGCTTGTGCGCACCGGTGTGATTGAGGTCCTCACGCTTGAGATAAATCTGCGCGCCCCCGTTCTCAAGTGACAGCGTCCGCGCGTGGTACACCGGCGTCGGCCGTCCCTGGAAGTGAGTGCGGATGTACCGCAGCTCATTGATGAAGGCGGCGTCGTTGCGAATCTGGTGATACGCCGTCGTGATCTCCGCAAACGGGCCCTCAA
>JAEZXC010000030.1 GCA_023442845.1 Actinomycetes bacterium
ACTCCGCCCACGAGAACGGCGGTGTCGATTCGCACGGTCTCAATCCAAAGCCGACCGCTGACGTACACCATCACGTAGAGCCAGAAGACCCGTCCACCCCTGAGATCGAGGCGTTTGTCCAGGTAGATGATCAATGCCGCGCCAGCGAGATTCCACAGAAGTTCGTAGAGAAAGGTGGGATGGAAGGTCGCAAACTCTTCAAAGCCCGCAGGGCGGAAGCCTGGATCGATCTCAAGCGCCCAGGGCACATTTGTCGGTCCACCAAAAAGTTCTTGGTTGAAGTAGTTGCCCATGCGCCCAATGGCCTGCGCAATGAGAATTCCTGGGGCGGCCGCGTCGATGAAGGACGTGAAGGACACCCCTGCGCGCCGGCAGCCAATATAAGCACCGACAAAGCCAAGGGCGATCGCTCCCCAGATGCCGAGGCCGCCCTCCCAAATCTTCAGCGCATCAAGCGGGCGGCCACCATCACCGAAGTACGGACCGGGAGTGGAGATCACGTGGTAGATGCGTCCGCCAATGATGCCGAACGGGATCGCCCACATGCCGATATCGCCGATTGCTTCGGCGTTGCCACCCCGTTCCACCCACCGGCGCGTCGCGAGCCACAACGCAAAGAAGATGCCAGCAAGAATCCATAGCGAATAGGCGTGCACCGTAAGCGGGCCAACCGAGAATTGCGCCCAGGACGCAGGTGGACTGGGAATTGCGGCGGGGATCATCGCCCTGACCTCACGCCGTTTGACAATTCCGCAGCCTTGTCCTTGATCGCCATGAGGGCCTCCGCTTCGCTGTCGTGCTCAAGCAGGCAACGCACGAGCGCCGAACCCACGATCACCCCGTCCGCGTAACGAGCCACCTGGGCCGCTTGCTCGCCCGTCGACACCCCCAAGCCCACACAGACACGCTCTGCGCCCGCCTCACGGGTACGTGCGACTAGCGCTTCCGCTCCCCCGCCCACCGTGGCACGCTCGCCCGTCACACCCATCAGTGACGCGGCGTAGACAAAGCCGGTTGTGTGTTCGACGGTGAGGTGAAGTCGTTCGCGGGTTGAGCTAATGGCCACCAAGAAGATGGTGTCGAGTTCACGCTCTCGAGCAATCTGGATCCATTCGCCGGCCGCGTCTGGAGTGAGGTCGGGTGTAATAACACCCGAGCCGCCCGCTGCCTTGAGATCATCGGCGAAGCGCTCGAGTCCGTACTGGAGCATGGGGTTGAAGTAGCTCATGACGACCGCGGGGGCTCCGGCGTCGACAACCGCCTTGATGGCGACAAAGGTATCCGCAACGCGCGCCCCGTTGTCGAGCGCTTTACCTGCTGCGTCTTGAATTGTCGGTCCATCCATCACGGGGTCGGAGTACGGCAGGCCTACCTCGACGATGTCGACACCCGCCTCAACAATTGCCTTCATCGCACGAGCGGAACGTTCCACCGTCGGGAAGCCAACGGGTAGGTACCCGATGAGTGCTGCCCGCCCCTCCGCTTTGATCGCATCGAGGCGGTCCGTTAGCGCGCTCACGCGTCCTCCCCCGGCAACATGCCGAACCAACGCGCGGCCTGCTCGACGTCCTTGTCTCCGCGGCCGGACAGGTTCACGACAATCGTGTGGCCTTCTCCGAGCTCACGTCCAAGGCGCACCGCCCCCGCCAATGCGTGAGCGGATTCGATTGCAGGCAGGATGCCTTCAGTGCGGCTGAGGAGGCGGAACGCTTCCATCGCTTCGGCGTCGGTGACGGGCCAGTACTCAGCGCGGCCAATGTCCGCGAGGAAGGAGTGTTGCGGGCCGACGCCTGGGTAGTCCAGACCTGCGGAAATCGAGTGCGACGGTTGGGTTTGGCCATCCTCGTCTTGGAGGACGTATGTCTTTGAGCCGTGCAGGACCCCGGGACGACCTCCGGTAATCGATGACGCGTGGCGGCCGGTGTCGACGCCGTCGCCAGCGGCTTCGCAACCGATGAGCCTCACTCCCTCGTCGTCCAGGAAGGCATCGAATATTCCGATCGCATTCGAGCCGCCGCCTACACACGCAATAACGGCGTCCGGCAATCCACCGAGAGCAAGCATTTGCGCACGCGCTTCAGCTCCGATCACGCGCTGGAAATCGCGAACCATTTCAGGGAACGGGTGCGGTCCTGCTGCGGTGCCAAAGATGTAGTTCGTCGTCTCGACGTTCGTAACCCAGTCGCGGTACGCCTCATTGATCGCATCGCGCAACGTTCGTGAACCGGCGGTCACGGGAACCACCTCTGCGCCGAGGAGCCGCATGCGGGCCACGTTGAGCGCTTGACGCTCCGTGTCCTCTTCGCCCATGTACACGACGCATTCAAGGTCCATGAGCGCTGCCGCAGTGGCCGTGGCAACACCATGCTGACCCGCGCCGGTCTCGGCGATGACTCGGGTCTTGCCGATGCGCTTTGTCAAGAGCGCCTGACCGAGGACGTTGTTGATCTTGTGTGAGCCCGTGTGGTTGAGGTCTTCGCGCTTCAGGATGACTCGCGCGCCACCGCAGTGCTGAGCAAAGCGCGGAACCTCGGTCACGATGCTCGGACGGCCGCTGTAATCCCTCGCGAGCCGGTCGATTTCTGCTTGGAACCCTGGGTCGTGCTTCGCCTTTTCATAGGCGTCCGTCAACTCATCAAGCGCAGCCATCAATGCTTCGGGGACAAAACGGCCACCGTACGAACCAAAGAACGGTCCTGCAGCGCCGGAGAGGCGACTCGTCACGGACGCACCGCTCTGAGCGCGGGGTGCGCTCCAGCCGCGACCATCTCGGCAACTGCCGTGCGCGGATCCTTGTCCTTGACGAGGGCCTCGCCAACGAGAACGGCGTCGGCGCCCATCCGGGCGTACTCGACGACGTCGTGGCTATCGCGAATTCCCGACTCTGCGACCTTGACGATTCCGTCCGGAATCGACGGTGCGACGCGAGCGAAGGTGCCGCGGTCCACCTCGAGGGTCTTGAGATTGCGTGCGTTGACACCGATCACTCGAGCGCCTGCATCGACGGCTCGCGACACCTCGTCTTGGTCATGGACTTCAACGAGTGCGCACATGCCAAGCGAATGCACTCGCTCAACCAGGCTTTCAAGTGCCATCTGCTCAAGAGCGGCGACAATGAGCAACACCATGTCTGCACCGTGGGCACGGGCTTCCCACACCTGGTACGGCGTGACGATGAAGTCTTTACGCAAGATCGGGATGTCGACCTTGGCCCGCACCGCGTCGAGATCGGCAAGCGAGCCGCCAAAGCGCCGCTCCTCGGTGAGGACAGAAATGACGGAAGCGCCGCCAGCCTCGTACTCGGTCGCGAGCGCAGCAGGATCGGTGATCTCTGCAAGCGAGCCCTTTGAGGGACTGGAGCGCTTCACTTCTGCAATGACCGACACCTCGGGTGTCTGAAGCTTCTGTAGCGCGTCAACGGCGCTTGGAAGGCGCGATGCGCGTTCCTTGAGTTCGTCCATGGAAGTGGCCAATTCGCGAGCCGCAAGGTCGTTGCGGACCCCTTCGACGATGCCGTCCAACACGCTCATGCGTTGCCACCTCCTCCGGGACCATGCTACCTGGACGAGAACGGCGCTGAGGACGCGCCAGGGCTTCAACCCCCCGGCGACAAGTACGGCGCGAAGGGCTCGAGGTTGCGCACGACCCAATACACGCCAAGGACAACCGGAATGATGACGCCCACCCGCGTGGAGATGTGAATGGGGCGCACGCGGTCGGTTCCCACGCTGAGTAGCCACCACGCGATGAGAAAGATGCCCGCCGGAATAATGGCGACAACGACGAGCGGGTTCATGTGGAGCGCACCCACCACGTCACCGTTGACAAGATCGTGAACGGCACGAAGACCGCCGCAGCCAGGGCAGTAGTAGCCGCTGGCGGAGTAGAACACGCACGACGGGAAGAACCCCGGTTGGTGGGGATCGCGGATGCCTGTGTACGCGGTCGCGGCCGCTAGAACGGCGGTGATGCCTACCGGGAGGGCCAATCGCTTGGCCGCCTCCGGTCGCATCACCGCCGCGCTCACGGAACTCATCGACTCAGCTGGTCGAGAAGTCGTAGGTCAGAACGCCGGCAGCCTGGAGCGCGAAGCCCAGCACCGACAGGGCACAGCCGATGATGCCGAGAATGAAACCGACATTCGCGAGCGAACCGTTCGAAGCACGGCCTTCAGCGGCGGCCTTCTTGCCGTTGATGCCGAGGATGATCGCCGGAATGCCGGTGAAGAAGCCACAGCAAAGAATCGACAGGATGCCGAGCACGAGTGCCCATACGCCAAGCTTGTTCTTCTCGTTCGGGTCGCCACCAACCGGCGGCATTCCCATCGGGGGCGGCGGAGGTACTTGCGTCATGTGATGTCTCCTTTGATTTCACGCGAACGCGGGAAGGCCGCGTCGCCTAGTTCAGCGGTTGCCCGTGACCGAGCGCCCGCAACGCCGCGCCAACTGCCAAAGCGACGGCGACGACTCCCACACCAACCCACAGGAGGGCGAGCTGAGGGATCATGACGCCAATGGCGCCAATGAGCACACCGAGAACGATTAGCCCGTTCGTTACCCACGCAGCGATCGTGCGGCCGTGGTTGCCGGAAGCGACACGGGGCAAATTCTTCGGGTCAATCTGTGGGGACGACATGCTCACTCCTTCTGGGATGTGCTGGTCAGTGTAGCGAGACTCGCCCGGGGAACGAGGCGATTCGCTTGGGACACGGCGCGGATCATGGCGGCCGCTTTGTCTCGAGTCTCTTGCGCTTCGCGCGCGGGCACCGAATCTGCGACGACACCCGCACCCGCCTGAATGTGCGCGGTGGAGTCTGCAATGAGGGCCGTGCGAATTGCGATCGCCAGATCCATGTTTCCGGCGAAGTCGAAGTACCCGATCGCACCGCCGTAGAACGCCCGTCGCACCGGCTCCAATTCATCAATGAGCGCGATCGCACGTGCTTTGGGAGCACCTGACAGCGTGCCAGCGGGGAAAGTCGCGACGAACGCGTCGAGAGCGTTCGCGTCATCCTCAAGGTGCCCAACGACCGTCGAGCAGATGTGCATGATGTGGCTGTAGCGGTTGACCGCCATGAACTCGACAACCTCGACCGACGTTGGTGTACACACCTTGACGAGGTCATTTCGCGCAAGATCGACGAGCATCACGTGTTCGGCGATCTCTTTCGGGTCCGCCAAGAGTTCGGTCTCGAGCGCCTTATCTGCTTCCGGTGTGACGCCACGCGGCCTCGACCCGGCGATCGGGAACGTGAGGACAGCGCGGTTCTTCACCGTCACTAACGACTCGGGGCTTGCTCCAACGAGCGCAAAATTGCGGCCGCGGTCGTCTTCGCACTCGACGTAGTACATATACGGGCTCGGGTTAAGCGTCCGCAACACGCGATAGACATCGAATGGGTCCGCGGAGCACTCAGCATCGAATCGTTGAGACGGCACAACCTGGAAGACGTCGCCATCGCGAATCGCCTCCTTGGCATACTTCACCATCTTTTCGTACTCGCCCACTGCGCTGCGGTCTGTGACGTGGCCCTCCTGTCGGTGGTCGAGCCCCATCACCTCAAGCCGTGGCGCGGATGCGAGCGTCCGCTCCATGTCGTCGATGCGCCGGATCGCGGCGGCGTACGCATCGTCAATCCCGGTTGGCTGGGCATCCGTATTGACGGCGTTTGAAATGAGCCACACCGACCCGTCGACGTGATCGAGAACGGCAAGGTCGGTGGCAAGCAACAAGAGACCATCAGGGACGTCGAGTTCGCGTACCGCACGCGCGGGTAGCGTCGGCTCCCATTGACGCACGATGTCCCACCCGAGAGCGCCCACGAGGCCGCCCGTCAATGGCGGCAACCCGGGAATCGCCTCCGACGCAAGTTCTCTCAATGCCGCTGCAATCGTGTCCAATGGAGCGCCGTCGACGAGGCCTGCGGGCACGCGACCAGTCCAGCGAGCCTCGTCGCCCCTGATCGTGAGGGTCGCCTGTGAGTGGACCCCAACAAAGGAGTAGCGCGACCGCGATCCATCCGGCTCAGCCGATTCGAGGACGAAGGTTCCCGGACGGGAGGCAGCGAGCGAGTGGTAGAGCGCCACCGGCGTCCAGCCGTCGCCCAAGAGCCGCCGCACGACGGGCACAACCCGGTGCGTCTCACCCAGAGCGATGAACTCCTCACGCGAGGGCCACGTCTGGCCCCACTCGAGCGTCGGCGCCTGTACTGCCGTCACGGTGCCTCCCCGAGAGCGAGTTCGCCGCCTGCGTCGAAGCACGAATGGTCACCGGTGTGGCAGGCCGCTCCCTCTTGGCGCACGGTAAGGAGCAGGGCATCACCGTCGCAGTCGAGCTCCGCGCGGACCACGTGCTGAACATGACCCGAGGTGTCACCCTTGCGCCAAATTTCGCCACGTGATCGGCTCCAATACACGCCTCGGCGGGTCTGGAGCGTCTCAGCAAGCGCGTCGTCGTTCATCCACGCAACCATCAGCACACGACCCGTTCCATCCTCTTGGACAACGGCGCACACCAATCCATCAGGGGTGCGCTTCAGGCGGGATGCGATCTGCGGCTCAAGCGACATGGCGCCTATCTTTGCACCTTCACGCCTGGTCCGAACCCTTTGGCTCTTCACGCGTCTGCGACATCCAGGCGCGGTGCAGGCGAGCGTACGCACCATTGCCAGCGACGAGCTCGGAATGGGGCCCGAACTCCGTGAGCTCGCCCTCATCCATCACGGCAATGAGGTCCGCACGCTCCGCCGTCGAAAGCCTGTGCGCAATGACGACGCTCGTGCGCCCCCGCATTAGTCGCTCGAGAGCCCGGGAAATGCGTACCTCGGTGGCGGGGTCAACGGCCGACGTCGCCTCATCAAGAATCAGGACATCCGGGTCGGTGAGATAGGCGCGCGCAATCGAGACAAGTTGCCGCTCGCCTGCGCTCAACAGTTCGCCGCGGGCACCAACCGCGGTGTCGAGGCCAGCTGGAGCGTCGGAGAGCCAACCCTCAAGCCCGAGATCATCGAACGCACGCAAGGCACTGATTCGTAAGTCGCGAACGTCCTCACGCGGACGGGCATAGCGGAGGTTGTCAAGGATGCTCCCCTCAAAAAGGAAGCCCTCTTGAGGCACGACCGCAAGGCGCTGACGGATCTCGCGCAACTGAACCGACCGCACATCGACACCGCCGATGCGGATGCAGCCCGCAGTCGGATCAAAGAAGCGCGACAAGAGACGAGCCAGCGATGTCTTGCCGGAACCTGTCTGTCCCACAATCGCGAGCCGCTTCCCGGCGGGAACGGTGAACGAGATCCCCTTGAGCACCTCGTCCCTGCCGTCATAGGTGAGACGGACATCGTCGACGCTGAGGTCGAGCTTGCCTGTCGGCAACGTGACCGGCTCCGCGGGGTCCGTCACCGTCGACTCTGCGTCGACAAGCTCGATGACGCGCTGCCAGCCCACAAAAGCACGTTGCATCTCGGCAAGCATCTCGATGATCCACATGAGCGGCCCCGAGAACATGTAGACGAGCAACGAGAATGCGGCCACCGTGCCGACGGACAACGAACCCTTCATGGCCAGCGCTGTGCCGACCACAAGAGCAGCCCCCGTCGCAAAGGATTGCCCAAAGGCCGTCATTGAAAAACTCCCCGACGAGAGCCACGAAGCACGCCGTTCTTTGCGGGCGATGCCGTCAATCTCGTCTCGCAGCCGTCCTCGCATCCGCTCCTGAACGCCATATGAGCGAATCGTGGCCACACCAACAAGTTGCTCCGACGTCTGACCAAGCAGATCTGCCATGCGTGAGCGCACATCGCCATACGTGCGGCGGATCACCGGCTGGACCTTAAGAGTGACCCACAACAGCGGGATGTAGCACACGACAACGACGAGAGCGAGCTGCCATGAGTACAGCGCCATGACCGCAAGCACCACGGTCGACTCCATCGCGGCAACGAGCATCCCCGCGCCCGTCCACTGCATGAGGTCGCGCATTGTGTCGACGTCACCGGTCACGCGCGATACGTAGCGGCCGCGTTGCTCCGAGTTCTGGGTGAGCACACTCAAACGGTGGACATTGTCAAAGGCCTTCTTGCGGAGCGTCGCAAGGCCCGCCTCCGCGGCAATCACCATCCGCCGACGCACTCGCCATTCGATCAGCATCGACGCGAGCACTACCACTGAACCGCCGATGACGAGCCTCGTCACAAGCGCGGCATTCGCGCCTGATTCGGCGAGAAGGCCGTCGTCGGTGACACGCTGGGTGAGGTACGGAATGGTCGCCTTCGCAATGGCTGCCAGCAGAGCGAGAAACAGCGTGAAGCCAAGTCCCTTGCGGAACTCCGGGGACAGCGCCATACCCCGGCGGAACGTCTCGCGCATGCCGATACGACGCTCGTAGTCGGCGTGGCCGTCCTTTTCGAGGGGGATGGCGGTCATGCGTCACCCCCCTGCATCTCTGCGGCGCGCCGGGCCGAATCCTGCTCATACGCGGTGACGAGCTCCCGGTAGCCCGGATCCCGTTCCACGAGTTCGGTGTGATCGCCTGCGCCAACGACCGTTCCGCCGCTCACGTGGATGACGCGATCCGCAAGCAGTATTGACGCGAGCCGGTACGCAATGAGCAACACTGTCGGGCCGCCTCCGTCCGCACGCAGTGCCGCCAGGATCTCCTGCTCGACCCCCGGGTCGACGGCAGACGTCGCGTCGTCAAGAACGAGCACGCGGGGGTTGCGCACAAGCGCCCGTGCAATCGCGATGCGCTGGCGCTGACCTCCCGAGAGGTTCATCCCTCGCTCGTCAAGATGAGCATCGAGCGCGTTGCCCTCGTGGCGCAAACCACGCACAACGTCGGCCACAGCAGCCCGCCGCAACGCCGTCCACACGGCGTCGTCATCGAAGTCCTCGCCGAGTGTCACGTTCTCGCGAACCGTACCGGCAAACACAAACGACGTCTGCGGCACGAGCGCCACGTGACTGCCAAGCGCCGCCACCACCTCAATGTTGTGATCATCCAAGATCACCTCGCCTTGTGTGGCGCGAGACAATCGTGCCGCTGCGAGAGCCACCGTCGTCTTGCCTGCGCCCGTCGGTCCCACCAGGGCTGTCACTGTGCCGGGTGGGAGGTCAAGCGAAACACCCGACACGATGACAACCGACTGCCCGTCGCCATCGTCCGCTGCAACGTCGGCATTGCGGAAGGCAAGGGAGGCTGCACCATCGCGGGGTAGAGCGATGTGGCCTGGCTCGTCGACCTCGGTCGCCGCCTCTGCGATGCGGGAGATTCGCTGAAACGAAACAAGCGCCGATGGCATCTGACCCAACACCCAGCCAAGACCGCGGATCGGCACAGCAAGCAAGGCCAAGAGATAGATCGCAGAGACCACATCCCCGACGCTCACAGCGCCAGCCTCCGCGCGGTAGGTGCCGACGATCATGATGGCAAGCGCACTGAAGGGCACCATCGCGTCCATGAGCGGTTCAAACCAACTCGTCACAGCGCCAACGCGAGTGTCGGCGTCGCGTAGCGCGTCCACCTTTTCGCGGAATCGTTGTGACTCGATTTCCTCGGCACCGAGCGCTTTGACGACAGTCCCGCCCTCGAATGACTCGTGAGCGATCGTCGACACTTCCGCACGGAGCGTCTGCCCCAGGTCCCACAACGGGCTGATGACCTTCTCATACGCGTAATTGACGATAAGCACGGCGGGCACCACCATCATCGCGGTCAGCGCCATCCAGCCGTCCATTGTGATGAGCCGCCAACCCGCGGCAATCATCATCGTGAAAGAGCCGACGGTGAATGCGAGCGGGTGCAAGGGATTGGTGGCGGTCTCGGAGTCCGAGGACATCGCGGAGAGCGTCCGCCCAGCCGGGTTGGAGCGGTGCCAGCCGAGCGGCAACGATGCAATCGCGTCTGCCACGACGGTTCGGTGGCGAGCGCCGACGCCCGCGACGGCGCCACCCTGCATCGCGCGGCGAAGCGCAATGAGAAGCGCATTGATGAGGCCAATCGCAACAAACACGCCGCCGGCCAGGAGGACGGCGTATCGAGGGTTCTGCGTTTGCTCTCCCCACCACCCGCGAATCGGCTCGTCATTGATCGACGGGATGACAACCTCGTCAACGATGAGACCGAGTGCCGAGCCGAAGGCAACGGTAAGGATACCGAAAAGGCCCGCGGCGGCAATAGCGATTGCGAAGCGCCAGGGCTCAGTACGGACGGCATGGCCCAACAGCTGGAAGGTCTTGTGGCCGTACGACCCGTTCAGCTGGTACTCAGCCCTGGAGGGCGTCCTCACCGCACGGCGATGCCGGCCGAGCGCATCGCATGCTTCACTTCGCCCACCGTCAACGTGCCAAAGTGGAACACGCTGGCAGCAAGAACGGCGTCGGCCCCCGCCTGGGCGGCGGCGACAAAATCCTCAACGCGGCCCGCGCCGCCCGAGGCAATAAGTGGCACATTCACCACGTCACGCACTTCCTTGATCATCTCGATATCAAAACCATCGGTCGTGCCATCAGCATCCATCGAGTTGAGAAGGATCTCTCCCGCTCCCAACTCCGCGCCTCGACGGGCCCATTCAATGGCGTCGATGCCTGTGCCGCGCCGCCCCCCATGCGTCGTCACTTCGTAGCCCGACGCCGTGACCGCACCATCCCGACAGCGCCGTGCGTCGACCGACAGCACAAGAACTTGGTTTCCAAAGCGTCGCGCGATGTCGGTCAGCAACTCCGGCCGCGCGATCGCCGCTGTATTGACACTCACTTTATCCGCGCCCGCTCGCAAGAGCGTGTCGACGTCCTCGGTGCTGCGCACGCCACCGCCGACTGTCAACGGCACAAAGACGTGCTCGGCAGTGCGCCGCACCACGTCAAACATCGTGTCGCGGTTGTCAGCGGACGCGCTCACATCGAGGAACGTCACCTCGTCCGCACCCTCCGCGCCGTATCGGGCGGCGAGCTCGACTGGGTCACCCGCGTCTCGCAGGTTGAGAAAGTTGACACCCTTGACGACGCGGCCCGCATCCACGTCGAGGCAGGGAATGACGCGAACGGCGACCGTCATGGCGCCACCTCCGGTGTCGGCGACTCGCCCCCCGGGCTAGCGCTGGGATCGGGCAAGTCAAGCACCTCGTCTGCGGTGCCAGACACGTCGTTCCAGACATCAAGAATGTCGATGATGTAGATGAGGGTTCCCTCGCCCGGGTACGCCCACGCCTCAGGCGCGATGATCAGCACCCGCGAGCCGGTCGTCTGATCGACAAGCCCCTCGTCCCACGCGCGCGGTAGCCGGCCGACGCCAATCTGCCCTTCAAACGGGCGTCGCTCCGGAGGCCAACTCGATTGGCGAATGTCGCCAAGTTTCCACGTCTTGCCACCCTTTTCACCGGCAGCGCTATAGACCGTCTTGAACTGCGCGACGACGTACGAACCCGGAAGGACTTGCGGTCCATTTCCTTGAATCAACGTCGAAACGGTGAGTTCCTTAGGCAACGCCACGTCCTCGTCAAGATGGACGACCGGTTCGCCGCTGTCGAGCGTCGTCACGCGCGGCAAGTCGGGATTGAGAGTGAGCGGTTCGCCCACTGCCCGATCCGACAGCACGTCGATGACGACGGCGATGGCGGGCTCGTCTTCGAACTCGCCTGCGGGTAACGCCACCGACAACACCCTCGTGCCGACGCGCGCGTTGAGCAAAATTGCATACAGGCTGTCGCCGAGGAGTTCTGGAGCGAGGATGGTCGACTCTGGGAGGCCGTCGTACGTGTTCTTCAGGACCTCGCCCGTGTCGATCGACTTGACGTAGATGTCGAGCAGGAGCGGCTGCCCATCTTCCAGAGCGAGGCCTTCGCCCTGCCACAGCACTTCACTTTGAGACCTGGTGAACTCGGTGCCCTCGGGCCACGTGAGCGTCGGCGCGAGCGTGTCTGACACGCCCACCTCGATGACCGATATGTCGCCGGCAATCGCCGACGGACTGACGCCAGAAGTGGCCGAACTCGTGCACC
This sequence comes from Actinomycetes bacterium, assembly GCA_023442845.1. GTDB lineage: Bacteria > Actinomycetota > Actinomycetes > Actinomycetales > Demequinaceae > Demequina. The sequence continues at coordinate 11,996 of JAEZXC010000030.1, forward strand.
CGGTCAACACAAGAGTGAGCGCTGCCAGCGCACCAATGACAAATTTCATGCCCACTCCCTGATCCCGGCCCAGTGTACGGATCGAATTCACTCACTCATGGCCGCGATAAGAACGTCAACGCGCTCGTCGACGTTCCTGAACGGGTCTTTGAGGAGAATCGTCTTGGGATCGGCGCCAGAGATCTTCAGGTGCACCCAGTCGACGGTGTAGTCCTGGCCTGACGCGAGTGCTTCACGGACAAAGCGACCGCGCAACGCCGCACGCGTCGTGGCTGGGGGTTGCGTCATAGCGGCCTCGATCGCTGCGTCATCAACCATCCTCCGCACCAATCCGTCCGCCTGGAGACGGTTGAACAAGCCGCGCGTTGGTGAGATGTCGTGGAACGCCATCTCCAACCGAGCGAGCCGGGCGTCATCGAGGCTGCAACCGAGGCGCTCCTGATAGCGCTCGATCAGGCGCAACTTGATTGCCCATTCAAGTTCCGTGTCGACGGCGGCAGGGTTTTGATCACGCACCGCTGCAATGCCACGGCCCCATAGGTCGATGATCTGCGTCACTTCCTCGGACGGCTCGATGACGTCACCGATGTGCTCGGTCACGGCCTCAAGGCACGCCTCCTGAAGGTCGGCGGCGGTGACGTGGCGCCCGTCAGCGAGTTCAACTGTCGCGGTGCCGGTGATGTCGTGGGCGATCGTCCGAATGGCATTCATCTCATTCGCGAGCGCCAACTCCGGCAACGGGATGCGTGCCTCCATGAGGCGGAGCAAGAGGTCGGTCGATCCCACCTTGAGGAACGTCGTGGGTTCGGCCATTGTCGAGTCACCCACGATGACGTGCATCCGTCGGTACAAATCAGCATGCGCGTGAGGTTCATCGCGCGTGTTGATCATGGGCCGCGAGCGCGTTGTCGCAGAGCTCATTCCCTCCCACATGTGATCGGCGCGGGGTGAAAAACTGTAGTAAGCGCCTTGCGGCGTGCGCGTAATGCAGCCCGAACCGGTGACGATCTGACGACTCACAAAGAACGGCAAGAGGACGGCGGCAAATGCCTTGAAGTCAGCACGCCGACGCACGAGGTAGTTCTCGTGGCAGCCGTAGCTGTTGCCGGCCGAGTCGGTGTTGTTCTTGTACAGGTAGATCGTGCCGTCAAGTCCGGCCGACGCTAGCCGACGCTCTCCGGCCGCCACGAGATCGTGGACGAGCCGCTCCCCCGCTTTGTCATGTTCGATGAGCTGGGTGACCGAGTCACACTCTGCGGTGGCGTACTCGGGGTGCGCACCAACATCGATGTAGAGCCGCGAACCATTGGTGAGGAACACATTCGACGAGCGCCCCCACTCGACAACGGAGTGGAACAGGTGCCCAGCAACCTCTTCTGGGGTCACAGCGCGCGCATTGGGCGCATCGAAGTGCAGGCCGAACTCTGTCTCAAGACCCAGCACTCGACGTGCCGGATCGACGTCGAGCGGCGCAGGTACGTCGCCGAACATCATGACGGGTTACTGTCCACCCTTTTGCACGAAGGAGCGAACAAACTGACTCGCGTTGGTTTGAATGGTGTCGTCAATCTCATCAAGCAACGCATCGAGTGCATCCGTGCTGGCCTGGGCCATGGGAGCAGCAGGCGCGTCCGGTGCGGGCAGGTCGTCCTCAAACGATGAGGACGAAGACGTGGTCTGAGGCATGCGTCTAGCCTAGTCGCGCGCGCGGGTAGCCGCGGGCGCCTCTGCAAGCAAGGCATCGAGCAGCTGCTGGCTTGTCGTCAGCGGATCAGGCATCGAGACCACCTCAAGGTGGCCGTGATCAGCGTCGCGATCGACGACAACCGTCGACCAACTTGCCGCGTCGACGATGTCGGGACGCGCGGCAACCATCCGGCCGCGTAGCCATGCTCGCGTGTCTGCAGGTGGCATGCGCATCGCGTCGGCCACTTCCGCATCCGTGGTGAGACGCTCCACGGCGCCGCTGGCACTCAAGCGTGCCGCGAGGCCGGTGCCAAGCTCGCTCCATTGGAGATCTGCGGCCTTGAGCCTGTCGTCGTCCCACTCCGGCAGTTCGCGCGTGCCGTCGGGGTGCGCCACAGCCCATCGCTCGCGCATACGGCCAAGAAGTTGGAGTTTCGCAACCCACTCGACATCGCGGGCCGCCTCAAACGGATCGCGCCCGAGCGCGTCGAGTACTCGCTCCCACCGCTCAATGACGCCGGCGTCGGCCGTGGTTGTCACATAGTCACGGGCAATTGTCACCAATGCGCGCTGGATCTCAAGCGCTGTCGCTGTCTCCCCCGATACGAGAGTCACGCGGTGGCGCAGTGTGAGGTCGTGGGAGATAGCCGCAACCTCAGCAACCGGCTCTGCGAGCGTCAGCGCGTCGAGGCGCTCATCTCCGGCCTCAATTGCCGCGAGCACGAGCGACGTCGATCCCACCTTGAGATATGTCGGCACTTCGAAGCAGTTCGCGTCCCCCACGATGATGTGAAGGCGGCGCCACTTGCGCCTGTCCGCGTGCGGTTCGTCGCGCGTGTTGACGATCGGCCTGCGCAGGGTGGTCTCGAGCCCCACCTCGGTTTCAATGTAGTCAGCGCGCTGAGAGATCTGGAAACCAGCGGTGTCACCGTAGGCGCCAAGGCCGACGCGTCCCGCACCGGTGATGATCTGTCGGGTGACGAGATGAGACGTAAGACGCCCCGCGAGCTGCTCAAAGGCCACATCGCGTTTGACGAGGTAGTTCTCATGGGTTCCGTACGAGGCGCCCTTTCCGTCAACGTTGTTCTTGTATAACGCGACGTTCCCATCACGTCGGAAAACGTCGGCAGCGGCGAGGGCGATGCGGTCGCCCGCAACGTCCCACACAACGGCGTCGTGCGCGTTCGTCACCTCGGGTCCGGAGTACTCGGGGTGAGCGTGATCGACGTAGAAGCGGGCGCCATTAGGCAACACCGCGTTGAGGTGCGCCGGGTCTTCCCACGAACCTCGGCGTCGGCGCAGAGTGACGCCGCGATTCGCCTCGGAGTACTCGGGGCTGTCGGTGAGGAGGTCGGCCGTTGCGTACCGCCGGTCCCTGCGCATGCCGCGCAAGTCCATCAGGGGATCCTCGCCGCCGTAATCCCACCGAGTGGTGCTGTCCCCTGCCCACTCACGGCAAGCCGCGACGAGCAGTGATGACAACAAAATGGGGTTGGCGCGCGGATCGGCGGGGTCGGTGATCCCGTACTCGGTCTCGATTCCCACAACGCGCATTAGTACTCGCCAACCTCCCGGGCAGCGACTGCACGCGCCTCAATAAGTTCTTGGGTTGCGGCCGCCTGAAGGTGGCTCGTCGAGATGCCGCGTGGACCGCCGCCGATCACGTGCTTAATGGCCCGCGTCTTGGCGCGGTCGACGACGTTACGCAGAAGCGCGCCCGACATGAAGTTCGCACCATCGCCCTCCCCAAAGAGGGTGTCGACGGTAGCGGAAATCATTGCGGCGACGGTCGCGCCTCGGTCACCGCCATGTGCGGCCAGTTCGTCGTCGGCAAGCGGCAATGTCGCCGTCAGGTACTTGCCGAGAATGTCCTGTGACGCGGCGCGGTCCGGACGAGACACTTCGATCTTCACGTCCAAGCGGCCCGGGCGCAAGATGGCAGGGTCGATCATGTCTTCACGGTTGGATGCACCGATCACGATGACGTTCGACAGCGACTCGACGCCATCGAGTTCCGTCAGCAACTGGGGCACGATCGTTGTCTCCATGTCCGAGCTGACACCCGAGCCACGCGCGCGGAACAACGCGTCCATCTCGTCAAAGAACACGACCACGGGCGCACCGGTGTGGGCGTTGGCGCGGGCCCGCTCAAAGATGGTCCGGATGTAGCGCTCAGTTTCGCCCACGTACTTGTTGAGGAGCTCGGGACCCTTGACGGAGAGGAAGTAACTCCGATTTGCGCCCGTCGCCTCGCCCAAAGAGTGCGCAACGGCCTTCGCGATGAGCGTCTTGCCAC
>JAEZXC010000013.1 GCA_023442845.1 Actinomycetes bacterium
ACTGCCGTTGCTGAGGGCACCCCGTCAACCCACATCAGCCTGCGCCTATCCGGTCACGGCGAACCGAAGTGGGACTGGGACGAGGCGTCGCAAACGTGGTTGCGCAGCGAGTTTTCTGACCCGCACATGACGGTTGATGGCAACCGGATCGCTGCGTCGAATGTGCTCGTACTGTTTGTCCGCATCAATATGAGCAACGGTTTACCGGTGTCCCAGATGATCGTGGAGAACAGCCCTGGCTACCTTGCCACCGGCGGTCACTACATCCCGATCCTGTGGACCAAGACCGAACGCACCGGTGCCTATATCGTCACGACGGAAGCCGGTGAGCCGGTCACTCTCGCCCCTGGCCAAACGTGGATCGAGCTCATCCCCAACGCGGGCATCGCAGTAGGCAAGGCCGAGTTCTCCTAACCCCGCGCCCCCACCCCACCCCCACCCCCGCGTTTGCGGTGAGTTGTGGGAGGTAATCGGACCCTCGGTGGCCGTTTGCGGTGAGTTATTGCGAAGTGAAGCCGCCCCCGCACCTAAAACGCGTAAGGGAACCCCCGCCAATCCGGATCACGCCGCTCAAGGAACGCATCGCGACCCTCTTGAGCCTCATCGGTCATGTACGCAAGCCGCGTCGCTTCCCCGGCGAACACCTGCTGGCCCGCAAGCCCATCGTCGGCCAAATTGAACGCAAACTTCAGCATGCGGATCGCCTGCGGAGACTTGGTCGCGATGATGCGCGCGTACTCGAGCGCCCGCGCTTCGAGCTCGGCGTGCGGCACAGCCTCATTCACCACGCCCCAGCGCTCGGCGTCGGCCGCCGAGTACTCGCGCGCCAAGAAGAAGATTTCCCGAGCCCGCTTGTCGCCCACCTGGCGAGCGAGCAACGCCGAGCCGTAACCAGCGTCGAACGAACCGACGTTTGCATCGGTCTGCTTGAACCGTGCGTGTTCCTGACTCGCGAGCGACAGATCCGCAACCACGTTGAGCGAATGCCCACCACCGGCGGCCCAGCCATTGACGGCGGCAACAATCACCTTGGGGCTTGTGCGCATGAGACGCTGCACTTCGAGGATGTGGAGGCGACCACCGTACGCCGGAGCGTCGGCGGCAGAACCCTCGTACAGGTAGCCATCGCGACCCCGGATCCGCTGGTCGCCGCCCGAGCAGAACGCATGCACGCCGTCGGCCGCTGGACCATTGCCGGTGAGGATGATCGTGCCAACGTCCGGCGTCATGCGCGCGTGGTCGAGTGCGCGATACAGCTCATCCACCGTCTGCGGGCGGAATGCATTGCGGACCTCGGGGCGGTTGAAGGCGATGCGCACCGCTGGCAAATCCCGCTCGCCATCTGCGCCTCGCGACACCCACCGGTGATACGTGATGTCCGCGTCGGGGAAGCCGTCGATCGCGCGCCACTGGGCGGGGTCCATGAGGTCAGAGACTTGGGTGGGCAACTCGCTCATGCTCCGAGCGTATCGGTGAGCCGCGAGCAGAAGAGGTGATCTACCACTGGGGACGCGGGGAGCCCCAAACCGAAGAGGTGGTCTACCACTTAGGGTGGGGGGGTGGAGTTTTGGCCGTTCACGGTGCGTCTCAAGGTGCGGTTTCGCGGCCTCACGGAGCGCTCGGGCGTGCTGATCCGCGGCACCGGTCCGGACGGCGCCGACGCGTGGGGTGAGTACTCCCCGTTCCCTGACTACAGCCCCGAGCAACGGGGGCGCTGGTGGAACGCTGCGATGGAGGCCGCCCGCGGCGAGCTCCCCGCGCCGATTCGCGACAGTGTCGAGACCGCGCAGATCGTCCCCGAGATTGACGCCGACGCTGCCCACGCCCTCGTCCGCGAGTACGGCTGCCGTACGGCAAAGGTAAAGGTGGGCGGGCCGCGCGGCGCTGACCCGGACCCGGCGGCGACGCTCCGGGCGGATTGCGCTCGCGTCGAGGCAGTGGCGAGTGCGCTCGGCCCGGGCGGCAAGGTGCGCGTGGATGCCAACGGCGCATGGGACGTGCACGCCGCGATAGCCACCATCAACGCTCTCAACGCAGCCGCTCGCAGCGGCGGCGCGGACGGCCTCGAATACGTCGAGCAGCCGTGCGCATCGATCGAGGACCTCGCTCACGTGCGCCGCGCCGTCACCACGCCCATCGCCGCCGATGAATCGATCCGCCTCACGGGGGATGTGGACGCTGTGGTGAGGGCCGACGCTGCCGACATCCTCGTGCTGAAGCCGTCGCCTTTGGGTGGGGCTAGGGCGGTCGTGGCGATGGCGGAGCGGTACGGCCTGCCCGTGGTGGTGTCGTCTGCAATGGAATCATCGGTCGGCCTCGCGACGGCTCTCAGTGCGGCCTTTGCCCTGCCCGACGCCGGACTCGCCCACGGCCTCGGCACCGGCACACTCCTCGAAACAGACACGGTGGATGAGCCGCTTGTGCCAGTCGCCGGGCGTCTTTATCCCAGGCAACTTAGAGTGTGCCCATGACACATCCCAGTGCTGCCTACGCCCGAGAGCTAGTTGCGGCACTCGCTGCCAATGGAATGCGCGACTACGTGTTGTGCCCTGGCTCGCGATCAGGCCCTCTTGCGCATGCTCTTGCCGAAGCGGCGTCCAAGGACCGTCCCACGGGTGCCCCCGAGATCACGCTGCACGTCCGCATCGATGAGCGCTCCGCCGCCTTCCTTGCCCTCGGCATCGCGAGGGCCGGTCAACTCGAGG
>JAEZXC010000029.1 GCA_023442845.1 Actinomycetes bacterium
CGGGGTGACCTCTTCGGCTCGTCGCTCACGCACCTAGTGTGCCGCGAATCCTGGCAGACTGGGGCGCCGGGAGTCAGTTCGGCTCCGTTCCGCCCTGGTGTAATGGCAGCATGCAGGCCTTTGGAGCCTTGCGGTCTAGGTTCGAATCCTAGGGGCGGAACTCTCGCCGGTAGACTGATCCCGTTCCTCAACGGCAGTACTTCTCGACCCACGACAAGGGGGCGCGGTGAGCGCGAACCGGCCGGCCGCCGTCATGATCCTTGCGGCAGGCGAGGGCACCCGAATGCGCTCAGCGACCCCCAAGGTCCTGCACCGCATCGGCGGGCGCTCCCTGGTGCATCACGCCATCGACGCCGCACAAGGGCTCGACCCTGAACGTCTCGTTGTCGTGGTTCGCCACGAGCGCGACCGCGTCGGCGCTCACGTGCTTGAGGCGGCGCCCGACGCGTTGCTTGCGGACCAAGACGACATTCCCGGTACTGGCCGTGCTGTGTGGTGTGGTCTTACTGCGCTCGACGCCCGCGCGATGGCGGCCGCGACGGTCAACGGACACGATCGCGAGACCGTGCTGTCGAGCGAAGTGTCCGGTCCGATTGTCGTGACGTCGGCCGATGTTCCGCTCGTCGACACCGCATTGCTTGCCGCGATGGTGGCCGATCACGTGGAGAACGAACGCGCTGTCACCGTCGTCTCGGCACGAGTGCCCGACCCGACTGGATATGGTCGCATTGTGCGCGACGGTGCCGAGGTCACCGCCATCGTGGAGCACAAGGACGCCTCTGAGGCGCAGCGCGAGATCAACGAGATCAACACGGGTCTCTATGTCTTCGACGCCGCCACCTTGCGTGAAGCGCTCGCCTCCCTCAGCACCGACAACGCTCAGGGCGAGCTCTACCTGACGGACGTCATCGGCATTGCCCGCGCTGGTGGCTCGCGAGTGGGCGCGTATGTCGCGCCGGACGCCGCCGCCGTTGAGGGCGTGAATGACCGCGTCCAGCTTGCCGAAGCGGGTCGTGCGCTCAATCGCCGCGTCCTCGAACGGTGGATGCGCGAGGGTTGCACAATCGTCGACCCTGCGACCACATGGGTTGATGTCACTGTCACGATCGGCAAAGACGCGACAATCCTTCCCGGCACCCAACTGCATGGCTCGACGAGCGTCGGCGCCGACGCTGTGGTGGGGCCGGATACGACGCTCACGGATGTGCAGGTGGACGAGGGCGCGACGGTGATGCGTTCGCACGGTTCGTCATCTCGCATTGGCGCCGGCGCCTCCGTCGGTCCGTTCGCTTACCTCCGCCCCGGCACGGTGCTCGGTGAGGGAGGCAAGATCGGTACCTACGTCGAGACGAAGAACGCGACGATCGGTGCAGGTTCCAAAGTGCCTCACCTCAGTTATGTCGGTGACGCGACCATCGGAGAGCAGACGAACATTGGCGCCTCAACGATCTTTGTCAATTACGACGGCGTGACAAAGAGCCACACGACGGTAGGCGATCATGTGCGCATAGGCTCCGATAACACCCTCATCGCGCCGCTCGTGATCGGCGATGGTGCGTACACCGGCGCTGGGGCGATCATCCGTCATAACGTGCCCCCTGGGGCGATGGCGCGCAATTCCGCTCCGCAACAAGTCATTGAAGGCTGGGTGCGCGAGCGTCGCCCCGGCACGCCATCTGCTGAGGCTGCCGAGCGCGCCGAGCAGAACCGAAGGCTTTCGGGAGCCGCGCCGAGCGGCGACCCGGTATCGTCCCAAGAAGGCAACGCGACCAGAGGTGAACAATGACGTCGGTGATCTCGAACGCGGGTGAAAAGCGGCTCGTGTTTATGGGCGGACGGGCTCACCCCGAGCTCACTGACGCGGTGGCCCGCGAACTCGACATCGAGCCGGTTCCCACGACGAGTTACACCTTTGCCAACGGTGAACTCTACGTGCGCTTCGGTGAGTCAGTGCGCGGCGCTGACGCCTTTGTGCTCCAGTCCCATGCGGCGCCCATCAATGAGGCGATCATGGAGCAACTCATCATGGTGGACGCGCTCAAACGTGCCTCCGCCAAGTCGATCACCGTCATCATGCCGTGCTACGGCTACGCGCGTCAGGACAAGAAGCACAAGGGCCGCGAGCCCATTTCGGCCCGCCTCATGGCGGACATGTTCCGTACCGCGGGTGCTGACCGCATCATGTCGATCGACTTGCACACCGCCCAGATTCAAGGCTTCTTCAACGGACCGGTGGACCACTTGTGGGCGATGCCGTTGCTCGCTCAGTACGTGCGTTCGCGGGTCGCGCCGGACAATCTCACCATCGTCTCTCCCGACGCGGGCCGAGTCCGCCTTGCCGACCAGTGGTCCGACCACATGGGTGCGCCGCTCGCGATCATCCACAAGCGTCGCGACCCATCGGTGCCCAACCAGGTGAAGGTCCACGAGCTGGTGGGTCAGGTCCAGGGCCGGACGTGTGTCCTCGTCGATGACATGATCGACACGGGTGGCACGATCATCCAGGCCGCTCTCGCACTGTTCGAGAACGGCGCGAAAGACGTCATCGTCGCTGCCACCCACGGCTTGCTCTCCGGCCCGGCTGTCGAACGTCTGCGCGACTCGCAGATCTCCGAGGTCATCGTGACTGACACACTCCCCATTGGCGAGGACCGTCGCTTCGACAAGCTCACGGTGTTGTCGATTGCGCCGCTGATCGCGCGTGCGGTTCGTGAGGTCTTTGACGACGGCTCGGTGACGAGCCTCTTTAACGGCCACGCGTAGGGCGCGGCTCGACTACACGCATTCGTAAACGCGCTGGGTTGCGTACGAATCCAGCGCGATGATCCATTCCCCGTCGGGGCGCTGCCATGCAAACACGGACCGCGCGTCGAGGAACTCATCGAACGTTTCGTACGGGTAGGCGAGCGCGGGATCGATCTCTGCGCCCCACGAGCCGTTACTCATCGCGCGGTAGACATCGCGCGCGATGGGGTTGCCTTCAGCCAAAGGTAGATACACATCGACGCCCTGGCGGTGCGTCCCCGCCTTCACCCAGTGGGACTCATCAAAAGTTGATGCCAACGTTTCATCAGCGAGGGCACACGCGAGGTTTGCAGCGGTGACCGGGTGCGCGAACATGTCACTCGTCCATGTCGCGGGGTGAGTGAAGGTGTCGGTGCCGTCATCCCACGTGACCGCGCCGACTCCGTACCACTCTGCGCTGAACGATTTCCAAGAGGGGATGACGCCGCCGTAGGGCGTTTCGATGACAAAGTGGCTCTCAATCAGCGGTGTGACCCCTGCGGGCCGGCGCCATTCGACCAGTGCTGAATCGCCGAGGCTGGCGAGGACAGTGCGCTCTCCGTCACGGCCAACTTGTGCGCGATGTTCTGCGCTGAGGCCGAGGCCCGGGTAGTCGTTCGCATCGCCAAATGCTTGTGATGCCTGCGGCCAGTCGGAGTACTTGAGCGGAGCAACGCGCAACACCCAGCCGTCGACGGGCTCGACGTAAGAGGGGTACGTGAGCGAGTCGTAGTGAATCGCCGAATCGATCGAGCGTGCGGGTGTTAACCAGTCCGTACTGAAGTCGAGGCAACCATCGCCCGCCCGCGTGGACGGGCAGGTGATCATCCGAACGGAGTCGGCCTCGAGCTCCACCACCGCGAACGTGCTGTGACCGCCGAGGATGGGCTCAAAGTACGGGTCGATCACCGCAATGATGCGAGCGTCGCCTCGGTTGCCGATATGGAAGTAGCGATAGTTATCGGTTGGTTCTGACGCTGGGTACGCAAACAATCCGAGGTTCTCGATCTCGACCGGTGTTTGCCACGTCTCGCCGGTGGTGGGAGCGATGAGCCGCTCAAGAATCGCTACGTCGTCACCCGAGACAATGTCGTGTGGGGCAGGCGCTTCGGCGGTGGGCGACGTCGCAACCGTACTTGGAGTCGCACGTCCTGACGCATCGCTTTCTTCGCCGGCAGGGGAGCACGCGGCGACGGCGAGACATGCCGCCACGAGCAAACTGGCACGTGATAGGCCAGGGGAGCGGTTGGAGAACGGGTTCCGAGCGATCATGTGGACACCGTAGCGATGACGTGAAGGCAGTGCCGGGTGAACAGCGAATTCGTGTACCAACACCGCCCGCGAGGGAGTAGACTGTTCGGGTTCCTCGGCGAGGCTGGCCCTCCATCAGGGCGGCGTGATCGACGCGGCAGATGGCCATTGGCCTGCCTCGCTGTGGCCGCCATCTGACCGTTTACGAGGAGAATTACTCAATGTCTGAAAACCTGACGCTTGTCGCCGAATCGCGATCCGAATTCGGCAAGGGCGCGGCGCGTCGTGCGCGCGCTGCTGGCAAGATTCCCGCCGTTCTTTACGGTCACGGCACTGAGCCCGTCCACGTGGTGCTTCCGGCCCACCAGACCGCGCTGGCGCTCAAGCACGCCAACGCGCTGCTCACCATCAAGCTTGGCGACAAGAGCGAGCTCGTGATCGCGCGCGACATCCAGCGTGACGCAGTGCGCCGCACGATCGACCACGTCGACCTTCTCATCGTGAAGAAGGGCGAGAAGATCGCCGTCGAAATCCCGATCCACTTGGTGGGCGAGCCCTTCTCCGGCAACATCGCCGTCCAGGAGTTCATGACGCTGCACATCTCCGCCGAGGCAACGAGCCTGCCGGAGCGCTTCGAGGTGTCGGTGGAGGGCCTGAAGGAAGGTGCTCACATCACCGCGTCGCAGGTTGAACTGCCCAAGGGCGCCGAGCTCATCACGGACCCTGACGCAGTGCTCATCGCTGTGTCCTCCACGCGTGCGCTCGCGTCCGCCGAGGGTGCCGAGGCCGCGGATGAGGACGCCGCGACCGAAGAGTCCGAGTAAGGAATTACGTGTTCGCCCGGTTCGTGCCTTGGGGCGCGGCCGGGCGTTCGCGTATGCGAGCACAGGAGGACGCGGTGACGAGCCTCGTCATCGGCTTGGGCAATCCCGGTCCGGAATATGCGACGACGCGCCACAACGTCGGCCAAATGGTCGCCGACGAACTGGCCCGGCGCTACGGCGGCTCGTTCTCGCGCGATAAGAAAAACAACGCGGCAACCGCCGCGATTCGCATCGGCGGTGCAGCGGGGCACAGGGTGGTGCTTGGCAAGCCGTTGTCCTACATGAACCTTTCGGGCGGCCCCACACGGGCGCTCGCCTCGTACTACTCGGTGCCTGCCGAGAACATCCTTGTCATTCATGACGAACTCGACGTCCCCTTTGGTGCGATCAAACTGAAGCGCGGCGGCGGTTCGGCGGGCCATAACGGACTGAAGGACGTGACGAAGGCGCTGGGTGGACCCGACTACGTGCGTGTGCGGGTGGGAGTCGGCCGCCCGCCGGGACGCCAGGACGCCGCCGACTTCGTGTTGCGGCCGTTCTCTGCAACGGAGCGCAAGGAGCTTGACCTTCTCATCGCACTCGCGGCCGACGCGGTCGAGGACATCATCGAGAAGGGTCTTGCTGAGGCGCAACAGCGGTTTCACTCGGCGGGATAGCGCTCTCTTACGCACGCGCTTACATTTCCTGCGCGGGGGAGGTGGACACGCCCCCCGTGTGCCCGTCTACCATCGATGAAGTAGGCCCGCGCGAACCTGTGCGCGCCGCGCGACCCGTGTCCAGTTCCCAACTCCAAGGAGGGGTCTTTGTGACCTCAGGCCGCACAGCGTGGACCATTCCCCAACTGCCTCAGCGCAGCTTTGGTGCCGTGCTCTTTGACCTCGATGGCGTTCTCACCCCCACGGCCGATGTCCACATGGCGGCATGGCGACGCATGTTCAGCGAGTATTTCCGCGCGCACGGGGTGGTTCCCGTCTACACCGACGACGACTATTTCGCATACATCGATGGCAAGCCCCGTTACGACGGCGTGCGCGCTTGCCTCGAGTCGCGCGGCATCGTTCTGCCGTTTGGTGACCCAAGCGACGCGCCGGGCGACGCGACGGTGTGCGCGCTGGGGAATCGCAAGAATGATGTCTTTAACGCGGTGCTCCGAGACGAGGGCGTTGTTGCCTACGCTGGCTCGATCGCTCTCATGAACCGCTTGGAAGCGATCGGTGTGCCGATGGCTGTTGTCTCGAGTTCGCGCAACGCGGCCGACGTTCTTGCGGCTGCGGGCATTGCGCAACGTTTCGAGGTGGTCGTCTCGGGCCTTGTGGCAGCAGAGAAGGGCCTTCCCGGTAAGCCCGCCCCCGACACGTATCAGTACGCGGCGAGCCTGCTTGGGGTCCCGGAGCACGAGGCCGTTGTGGTCGAAGACGCAATCTCGGGCGTGCAGGCAGGGGCCGCCGGAGACTTCGCGCTCGTGATCGGTGTTGATCGTGGCGCGGGCGCGGAGGATCTGTTGGCACATGGGGCCGACGTTGTGGTGTCAGATCTTGGAGAGTTGGTGGAGCGATGAAGGCGGCGCAAAAGGCGTGGGGCGATACGACCATCACCGACTACGTGGACCGTTTGCGTTACCCGGTTGACCCGTGGCGCCTCATCGAGACGTCGTTCGACCACTCCGACATCGGCACGTCCGAGACGCTCTTTGCCGTGGGCAACGGCTACCTCGGCCTGCGTGGGAATGTCGAGGAGGGCCACGACTTCAGCAGTCATGGCACCTACATCAACGGCTTCCACGAGACATGGCCGATCCGCCACGCGGAGGAGGCCTACGGCTTTGCCCGCACGGGTCAGACCATCGTCAACGTGCCCGATCCAAAGGTGATCCGCCTTTACGTCGACGATGAGCCGCTCATGCTGTCCGTTGCCGATCTCGTCGAATACAACCGCACGCTCGACCTGCGTGACGGTGTGCTGTCGCGGGACCTCCTGTGGCGTACGCCCGCCGGCAACCGGGTACGCGTGCGCTCGCGGCGGATGGTGTCCTTTACCCATCGCCACCTCGCGGTCATGACCTTTGAGGTGACACTCCTCGACAAAGAGGCGCCGTTCGCGATTTCGTCGCAGCTGCTCAATCGCCAGGCGGGGCTCGACGAGTACCGGTCGACTCCCGACCCGGGTGGCGCCTTTGACCCCCGCAAGGCGGAACGCCTTCACGACCGCGTGCTCGTGCCGCGTGTCCACCGTGAGGACGAGGGTCGCGTGGTGCTTGGATACCAGACCACAAACTCCG
>JAEZXC010000056.1 GCA_023442845.1 Actinomycetes bacterium
TCACCAGCTCGGCGTGCTGGTCCAGGGTGGCGCGAAGTTCGTCGATCATGTCAGTTGCCCCCGTTCGCGGTGCTGAAGACGGATGGATGCGGCACCAGCTCGCGCAGCCGGGCCAGGCCGCGGGAGGCGGTGCTCTTCACGGTGCCCACGCTGACCCCGAGGATGTCGGCGGTCTCCAGCTCGCTGCGGTCCTCCCAGAAACGCAGCACCAGCACCGCCCGGGTGCGCACGGGCAGCCGACGCAGCGCCGTCCACAGCTCGTCGCGCTGCTCGACCCCGGTGTCGGGCGCCGTGCGTTCCGGCAGCACCGCGGTGACGATCTCGCGGATCGGGCGGCGCCAGTCGTTGGCGAGCTGGTTGACCATGACCCGGCGCAGGTAGGCCTCCGGGTGGTCCATGCGCCGCCACTTCGGCAGCGCCGCGGCCAGCGCGTTCTGCAGCAGGTCCTCCGCGCGGTCGCGGTCGCCGCAGAGCAGGTATGCGGTGCGTAACAGCGCCGTGTAGCGCTGCTCCACGAACGACCGGAAGTCGTCGTCGGGCATCAGGCCGTACTCCCCTCGTGTGTCCACCTGACCGAACACCCGACGCGGCCGAAAGGTTGAGCGCTGACGATCAAAAGCGCGACGGCCCCGGCGGGAAGCCGGGGCCGTCGCGTTCAGTGCCGAGGATCAGGCGGCGTACACCGAGAGGCGCTCGGCGCGCTCGCCGCTGCGCAGCTTCAGCAGCGTCGTCTTCTCGATCTGGCGGATGCGCTCGCGGGACAGGCCGAACTCCTTGCCGACCTCGTCCAGGGTGCGCTGGCGGCCGTCGTCCAGGCCGAAGCGCAGCCGGATCACGGCCTGCTCGCGCTGCGACAGGGTGGCCAGCACGATCTCCACCTCGTCGCGCAGCTGACCCTGGGCCAGCGCGTCGGCGGCGTCGCCGCGCGGGTCGACCGCGGCGACGAAGTCGCCCAGCGCGCTCTCGCCGTCCTCGCCGACGGCCTGGTCCAGGCTGACCGGCTCGCGGTCGTACGAGATCAGCTCGATCACCTGGTACTCCGGCACGTCCATGGCCTGGGCGATCTGCGCGATGGACGGCTCGCGGCCGAGCGCGGTGGCCAGGTCGCGGCGCACCCGGACCATGCGGTTGACCTGCTCCACCATGTGCACCGGGATGCGGATGGTGCGGGCCTGGTCGGCCATGGCGCGGGTGATCGCCTGCCGGATCCACCAGGTGGCGTACGTGGAGAACTTGTAGCCCTTGGTGTAGTCGAACTTCTCGACAGCGCGGATGAGGCCGAGGTTGCCTTCTTGGATGAGGTCAAGAAACAACATGCCGCGGCCCGTGTAGCGCTTAGCAAGGCTGACAACGAGACGCAGGTTCGCTTCTAGCAAGTGGTTCTTCGCGTGTCGCCCATCATTCGCGATCCACTCAAGCTCACGGCGCGCCTTGGGGGGAAGCTTGTCGCCTGCGGCGAGCTTCTCCTCGGCAAATAGCCCAGCCTCAATGCGCTTCGCCAAGTCGACCTCTTGCTCCGCGTTGAGGAGCGCAACCTTGCCGATCTGCTTGAGGTAGTCCTTCACCGGGTCCGCAGTCGCGCCTGCGGTCACCACTTGCTGGGCGGGAGCATCGTCGTCCTCGCCGGTGATAACAAAACCTGCGCGTTCGTCGGTGTCGGCCTCCGCGTCGTCGGCCTCAACGGTTTCGTCGGGCAGGTCGGTCACGTCTGCGTCGTCAGCGTCGTCCGCGGCGCCATCGAAATCAGCCGGCTGCTTGGCCACCGACTCGTCTGCCTTCGGGTCCTTCCTCGAGCGCTTCGCCGTCGGCTTCGTAGCGCTGGCCGCGCCTGCGGTGGTCTCCTCGGGGGCGGTGACGGTAGACGTGGTGTCCTCAATTTCTGCAGGGGATGTACGGCGACTGTTGCGGGGCTTAGTAGTCGAGCCGGAACGGTCAGGCGACACGGGTGTCCTCTCGAGCGATTCTTGGGGGACTGCCGCGGCCTTGTGCCGCTTGCAAATCCATTAAATTGTAGCGCCCTTGTCAACGTCTGAGGCCAGCATCATGTGCCCGGAAGCCCCCGGCGTGGGGACTTGTCCGCTTTGTCCTGGCTACGACGCCCTCAACCAACCCGGCGGCATCTTCACCGTCAACGCGGCCGCAATCAGCTCCGCAAGACGATACCCCGGCTCAGCATCGAGGGAAGTGGCGACGGCAGCCTCCGCTGCGTCAAGATCTCCGCTCCACCACCGCGCGATCGCGATAATCGCGTACGCGGGCCCACGTGCCTCGGGACACACCCACGCGATTTGCTCCGCGAGTTTCATCGCAGCCTGCACATCTGCATGTGGCGGATGGGCGGGGTGCTCGACTCCAATCATGCGTGCGAGCGCTTCCCGCACTCCCGACTCATCGGAACGGCATACGCCATCCGCAACCGCGCTCTCTCCCGGAACGAGGTCGATGACGACAGCGTCGCGCACCGCCGTGTCGAGCAGGCCTGCAGCGAGGCGGCCGATGGTCGTTGGCCTTAGCGCTTTGTCCGATTTCTGCGCCGCCTGCGCACTGCGCCACGCATCGAGCATTTGTTGACGCCATGGCGACGTGAAGACATTGCGCGCAGTGATTGCCCTGCGAAACGCGTCACGCGCGGGCTTGCGAACAGCTCTCGGCACGGCGGGCGCCGCGTGATGCGAACCCACCCGTAAGCGACTCGCCGTCTCGACGTCGGCCTCATCGACGCGCGGCACCGGAGGAAGCGGGCGCCCAGTCTGGGGGCAACACGAAGGGTCGACACAATCGGGAGAGCGGTAGCGCCCGCGCGCAACCACCCACACATCCGAGACCTCGAAGGCGCCGCGAAGCCCGTCGCGCATATGGTCGACGGCCGCAATCGTGCCGTCGCTGTCACTGAACGCCACAATCACCAAACGTTCGGCTCCCGCTCGCGCCAAATGGCCGGTGCATTCTCGTGCCACGGCTCTCGCGGCGTCGGCTTGTGTACACGCGTCAATGTCGATGCGCGCAACGGGCGACAACTCTCCCCTAGCGCCAATTCCCACGATGACGATTGACTCGTGTGGCGCCGCTCCGAGCAGCGTCGGGATGGTAGCAAGCATGTCGCCCGGGCTCTTGAGTACACGTCTCATTTGCCAACCGTGACCTACACGCAGGTTGTTGGAGGCACGGATTGGGTCTGCCTGTGGAAGACCATCCGCATCGAGGCGATGGGGACATGCCTTGGCATCGACCACACCGAGCCGACGCCCGGCCTAGGGTTATGCCATGGATCTCGCCGCAGCTCGCGCACGTGTTGATGACGCCGTTTCGGACGCACTTGAGGCTATTCGCGCCGACCTTCGACCAGTGGCGAGCGCAGCCGAGGACCTACTCGAGCCGCTCACCGCCCTCGCGTCGCGCGGCAAGCGGATGCGTGCGGCTCTCCTCATCGCGGTGCATCACGCCTCGGGTGGCCCCTCCCCCGATGTCGCCGTGCGAATCGCCGCAGCGCTTGAGTTGTTTCAGACGGCCGCGTTGGTCCACGACGATGTGCTCGACCGCTCGGACACGCGCCGGGGTATGCCCTCAGTTCACCGGTCGATAGAGGCGCGACACCACGCGGGCAACTTGGACGGCGACGCCGAGCGATATGGCGTCAATGGAGCAATTCTCGCGGGAGACGTCAGCCTGATGACGTGCCTCGGAGAAGTGGCGAGCGCATGTGCTTCACTTTCGCCCGGCGTCGGCGCGAGCGTCGCCAGTCGGTTTCGCGCGATGGCCACCCTGTGCACAGCTGGCCAGTACCTCGACATCCGATTGGCCGCGACGCCGATAGCGCAAGCGGCATCACAGCGTGCAGAGATTGTCGCCGTGATGAGGTCGAAGACCGCGTCGTACACGACAGAGGGTCCCTTCGCTCTTGGCGCGGCGGTTGCGGGCCTGTCCCCCGCCGACGTTGATGCATGGGCCGCAGCAGGCGTTCCCCTTGGGATTGCATTTCAGCTGCGCGATGACCTTCTTGGCGTGGTGGGCGATGCCGACGTGACCGGCAAGCCAGCCGGAGACGACCTCCGCGAGGGCAAGAAGACGGTGCTTCTCGCCGAGGCGCTTGGGCGTGTTAATCCCACAGGGAAAGCGGCGATTCTCGCCGTCGCGGGAGTGATGGACGCGGCCGACGCTGATGTCGCCAGGGCGATCGACGCCGTCGTGGAGTCTGGTGCCGTTGATGCCGTGGAGGCCGACATCGCGCGTTACGGTGAGGAAGCACGGCGCGCACTCGCTGCGCTGGCCGGGTCCAACGAGGCGAGCGCGCTGCTCAACTCGCTCGTTGACGAGGTCCTCGAACGCGATGCATAACCACCGCGCCTAGAACAGGGTTTGTGCCGCGCGGCGCACCGGCGCACGCTTCCCGCTCCGCAAAGCCGCGAGAGGGCTTTCCCCGAGTTCCGCGTTGTCGGCAACGAGCCATTCGGCGATCTCGTCATCGGACAATCCAGCATCGGCGAGCAGAATGATTGTGCCCCGGACCGTCGACAACACCTCGGGGCCACTGTCGCCGTCAATGAGCTGTCCCGCAGGCAGATACAGCGCATTGTTCTCACCGCGCCGCGTGGCGATGAGATGCCGTTCGCGCAGCAGCTCGCGCACCTGCGAGATCGAGATCTGTAGAGCCTCGGCATACTCGGGGACGGTCATCCACTCATTCACGGCGCCAGCCTAGCGACCACCCTTCGGGTTGTGCTCCGACACGTCTCGCCTTACAGTCGCTTTAGTCCCATTTGTCACATTAGTAACGCTGATAACATTTGCCACAGACCAAGAGGTGCTCGCTATGAATGCCCACGTTCTCCTACGTCGCATTGCCGCAACGACCGCAACCGCCGCCTCCCTCACCTTGTTCGCCGCGCCAGTGCACGCCGACGAATACGTTGTGCAACCGGGTGACACCGTCTGGGATCTCGCACAACGTCACGGCGTCAGTGTCGATGCAATTGCCTCAGCAAATGGCCTTGCCGACCCCAACGTCATCCGCATCGGTGCGCGCCTCACGATTCCTGCATCAATCGCACCGGCAACCACGGCGCCCAGCCCCGCGGCATCAGCAAGCACTCACACCGTGCAGGCCGGCGACACGCTGTGGCAACTCGCGACGCGTTACGGGACGACGGTCGATGCGCTTGTCGCTCTCAACTCGATCGCGAACCCCGCCCTTATTCGGATTGGCGAGAGCATTCTTGTCCCGGGCCAGGCGACTGGACTCGTCGGCGACACATTCCTTGGTCGCACCTATCCACCTGACGTCGTTGCCGCGGCGAACTCGAACAAAGCAACGCTCGATGCAATGACGGTGCCGACTCGCGCCGAGATGCAGCAGCTCGTTATCGACACGGCAAACTCGATGGGTGTGGACCCGGCCCTCGCTCAAGCGATCGCATACCAGGAATCGGGCTTCAATCAGCGGGCGGTCTCGCCGGCTAACGCAATCGGGTGCATGCAAGTAATCCCTGCCTCTGGCGAGTGGGCGTCCGGCATGGTGGGCCGTGACCTCAACTTGCTCGACGCCCACGACAATGTCGAGGCGGGTGTCGCAATCCTGCGCCACCTCCTTGCACGCAACGATCTCGAAACCGCAGTTGCCAGCTATTACCAGGGAGAACGCTCGGTTCGAAACCGGGGCATGAACGACGACACGGTCACGTATGTTGAGTCGGTGCTCGCCCTCATCGACCGTTTCGAGTAAGTGGGCACCGGCGTGGGGCCGCCCGTGTCGACGCACGGCGCCACCTATGATGTGAGGGTGGCTGAGACGCTCACCGATCCCCTCCTGGGCCGTCTAATCGACGGCCGCTACGAGGTGCGCGAACGCATCGCCGCAGGTGGGATGGCGACCGTGTATGTCGCCTTTGACCGGCGCCTCGAACGTCACGTTGCAGTCAAGGTCATGCACACGACGCTAGGTTCCCAGTCCGAACGCCATGAGTTTGCATCCCGGTTTCGCCGAGAAGCGAAGGCTGCGGCTCGCCTTACCCACCCCGGCATGGTGCGTGTTTACGACCAAGGCACCGACGGCGAGATCTCCTATCTCACGATGGAGTATGTCGACGGCGGCAACCTTCGCGCTTACCTCACTCGTGAAGGCACGCTTCCTGTCGGCGAGGCGCTTTCCATCACAGAATCGGTCCTTGACGCACTCGCCGCTGCGCACCGTCAGAATCTCGTTCACCGTGACGTGAAGCCTGAGAATGTGCTGCTTGACGAGGACAAACGCCCTCGCTTGGCGGACTTTGGATTGGCTCGGGCGGTTACGGAGGTGACGTCGACGTCAACCGGCACGCTCCTCGGCACTGTCGCGTACCTCGCCCCCGAACTGGTGCAGAACGGTGACGCCGATTCGCGCTCTGACATCTATGCCGTCGGTGTGCTGCTGTTCGAGATGCTGACCGGGCGGCAGCCATTTACCGGCTCCTCAGCGATCGACGTCGCAGCCCGGCACGTCCATGAAGACGTCCCTGCTCCATCGACCTTCGTCACGTGGTTGCCTGCTGAGATCGATGACCTTGTTGCGCGGCTCACGGCACGCCAACCAGTCGCACGACCAGCCGATGCCACGATGGCCCTCAGCATCCTCCGTCAAACCCGCGCAATGATCGATGACCCGACTCTCGACCGGCGCGCGGAACCGCCATCTGGCCCGATTCCGCTTGCCTCCGACAAGACGGAC
>JAEZXC010000060.1 GCA_023442845.1 Actinomycetes bacterium
GCCTGGAGGAGCGACAGCGTTGAGGCACACACCGAGCCCATCGACGTTGAGCCGTTCGAGCCCAGCGCCTCGGACACCTGGCGAATCGCGTAGGGGAACTCCTCGCGGCCCGGCAGCACCGGCACGAGCGCGCGCTCAGCGAGCGCACCGTGGCCGATCTCGCGACGCTTGGGGCTGCCAACACGACCGGTCTCACCCGTCGAGAAGGGTGGGAAGTTGTAGTGGTGCATGTACCGCTTGTGCGTCTCGGGCGAGAACGAGTCAATCTGCTGTTCCATCTTCAGCATGTTGAGCGTGGTGATGCCCAGGATCTGCGTCTCACCGCGCTCGAAGATCGCCGAGCCGTGAACGCGAGGAACAACCTCGACCTCGGCCGCGAGCGGACGAATGTCGCGCAGGCCACGGCCATCGATGCGAACGCCGTCCTTGAGGATGCGCTGGCGGATGGTGCGCTTGGTGACGGAACGCACCACAGCGGACACTTCCTTCTCACGGCCCTCGAACTGAGCGTCGAACTGCGCGTGAGCGCGGTCCTTGATCTCGTCGAGTCGGGTCTCACGGGCCTGCTTGTCAGCAATTGTGAGGGCCTCGGCAAGGTCGGCCTCGATCGCCGGTGCAACCACCTGGTAGATGTCGTCCTGGTAGTCAAGGAAGCGCGGGAACTCCGCAGTCTCCTTCGCGGCCTTCTCGGCGACCTGTACCTGCGCTGCGCACAGCACACGGATGAACGGCTTGGCAGCCTCGAGGCCCTGAGCCACGACCTCTTCGGTGGGCGCCTGCGCGCCCTCAGAGATGAGGTTGAAGGAATCGTCGGTGGCCTCAGCCTCGACCATCATGATGGCGACGTCATCGCCCACCACACGACCGGCAACGACCATGTTGAACACGGCGCGCTCCATGTCGGAGTAGCGGGGGAAGCACACCCACTGACCGTCGATGAGCGCCACACGGACGCCACCGATGGGGCCGGAGAACGGCAGGCCAGCGAGTTGCGTCGACATCGACGCCGCGTTGATGGCGAGCACGTCGTACATGTCGTCCGGGTGGATCGCGAGCACATCGACGACGACCTGGATCTCGTTACGAAGGCCCGACACAAAGGACGGACGCAGCGGACGGTCGATGAGGCGGCACGTGAGAATCGCGTCCGTCGTGGGACGGCCCTCTCGGCGGAAGAACGAACCGGGAATCTTGCCGGCAGCGTACGAGCGCTCCTCGACATCCACGGTCAGCGGGAAGAAGTCAAAGCCGTCGCGCGGAGACTTCGAGGCCGTCGTTGCGGACAGCAGCATCGTCTCGCCATCGAGGTACGCAACGGCGGAGCCGGCGGCCTGCTTGGCAAGGCGTCCGGTTTCAAAACGGACGGTACGGGTACCGAAGGAGCCATTGTCGATGGTCGCTTCGGCGAAGTGGATTTCGGGACCTTCCATGCGGATGGTCGCTCCTTTTCTGTAAAGGAGCAGGCAGGCAGAACTCGGCGGTATACCGGATGCGGCATTCGGCCTGGGGCTGATCGTCAGTCGACACGCTCAGAGTTGCGCACCGCGTGCGCGCTCTGCTCATCTCCACCGAGGATCAGCGTTCAGCCGGCCTGCTGGTGTTCGGATTTCTCTCCTCGCCAGTGGCGAAGAGCGTGACCATGCTATCAGGCCGACGCTCACTCACCATGGAACTGTCTCGCACGGCGGCGCCAGTCACAGTCCCGGGGCAAAGCGAAAGGCCCAGCTGCTCGAACCTCAAGAGGGTGAGCAACCGGGCCTGAGCGCGACTCGCGCGTCGGTCCGTGAGGACTAGCGACGCAAGCCGAGGCGCTCAATCAACGAGCGGTAACGCTCGATGTCGACCTTCTGCAGGTAACCGAGCAGGCGGCGGCGCTGACCGACGAGGAGCAGCAGGCCACGACGCGAGTGGTGGTCGTGCTTGTGCTCCTTGAGGTGCTCCGTCAGGTCCTTGATGCGCTGCGTCAGCAGGGCAATCTGAACCTCGGGCGAACCGGTGTCGCCTTCGGACGTGGCGTACTCGGTCATGATGGACTTCTTGGTAGCTGCGTCAAGCGGCACGGGTTCTCCTCATAGTCGTTGCGCGGCGCGCCCGGGCCTGTTCTCCGGGGCTCTACGATCCGCGGCCGTTATACGGCGACGTTCAAGCATACAGGACCTCTCGGCACCACGAGACGTCCTCGCTTAGGGCTTCAATAAGCGGTTCAAGGCCGCCAAAATCGAGCATCGGCCGACGCCAGCGCACCACGTCGAGCGCGACGGTTGCGTCATAGAGATCAAGGCTTTGGTGGTCGATCACGTGCGCTTCGACGCGCAGGTCACGTCCGCCGACGGTGTAGTTGATGCCGAGACTGACCGCAGCGGGCAGTCGCTTGCCAATCCAGCGTGCGGCGCGTTCGTTTCCGTGAGCGTCGACCACCTCGAGCCATGCCGCATACACCCCATGGCGTGGGATGAAGCCAGCGGACACATCAAGATTTGCCGTGGGGAAGCCGATCTCACGGCCGAGCTTGTCACCGTGGACCACGGTGCCGCGGAGCCGGTGGTAGCGACCGAGAATATCCGTTGCACCTTCGACGTCGCCTGCATCGAGCAATTCGCGTACCCACGTGGACGACCAGCGCCGAGCGCCCTCCGAGCCCGCGGCGGCGTCGCTCACGATCTCGACATCAACGCCGAGCCGCTCCCCCAACTCCTTGAGGGTCTCGACATCGCCGGCGTTTCCGCGCCCGAAACGGGTGTCGCGTCCCACGACAACCGCGCAGGCATTGAGCCCGTCACGGATGTAGTCACGCACGAACTCCTCGGCGGTCGATTGAGCAAACTCCAGGGTGTACGGCTGCACGACGATGCCGTCGAGTCCCGTGTCGGCCATGCGGGAAACGCGATCGTCGATTCCTGTAATGAGTTCAGGTTGATGCTCGGGATCGTGAACGGCCTTGGGATGCGGAAAGAACGTGACCGCAATGGCCTTCGCCCCGCGCGAGCGCGCCTCAGCAACGACTGCCGACAGCACCGCCTGATGCCCACGATGCACGCCGTCAAAGTTCCCGACCGTCACCACAGCGGGTCCAAGGTCGCGCGGCACGTCCGCCAATGAGCGCCACACGTGAGTCACTCGGTCATTGTGCCGCACCATGTCGATGCTCCGTCACGCGGTCGCGGTCGACGGCCGGAACACGATGACGGGACGCGCATCAGCGCCCGAGGCCCGGACAACGGCGATCGCCGCGCCGGACGGAGCAACCGCCACAGCGTCGGCCGCGTGATCGTCACGCGACGCGGGTGGCGTCAACTCGCGACCGCGCCCGGGAAGCACCTTGCCAAAGCCGATCGTGCGCGCCTCGGCGTCGGTGACATCGAAAGCGGGAAGCACTGCCTTGGCCGCTACGTCCAACGGCGTGAGCGCGACGGTGTCGCCCGCTTCGACCTGCGCCGTCAGCGCCTCCATATCCTGCGCGGCCTCGATGGAGAGGGCGCCTACGCGCGTGCGGCGTAGTGCAGTGAGGTGGCCGCCGACGCCGAGCGCCTCACCGAGGTCTCGGGCGAGAGCCCGCACGTACGTTCCTGACGAGACATCAACGGTGACGTCGACATCAATGACGGCGCCGTCGCGGCGGATTCCGTGAACATCGAATCGCGAGATCGTGACGGGGCGGGCCTGGAGGACGATGTCCTCCCCCGCGCGCACACGTGCGTAGGCACGCTGACCGTCGACCTTGATCGCGCTCACTGTGCTCGGGCGCTGCAGGATGTCACCTACGAATGCCCCAACAGCGGCGCGAATGTCTTCGTCGGTGACGGCGGAAGCGTCGGCCGACGCTGTGACGTCACCTTCAGCGTCGTCCGTCACCGTCGCCTCGCCGAGACGAATGGTGGCGTCGTATGACTTGTCGTGGCCCGTCACGTAGGTGAGCAGTCGCGTCGCCTTGCCCGCAGCAAGAACGAGCAAACCCGTCGCCATCGGATCGAGGGTTCCCGCATGGCCCACTTTGCGGGTGCCGAGCAGCCGCCGACACCGCGCGACAACGTCGTGGGACGTCCAGCCTTGCGGCTTGTTGACAAGGAGCAGACCGTCGACGCTGCTGTCGGCGTCACGCGCCATCGCGTCAGTCCTCTTCGCCCTCAGCGGGATCGCGCCGGTACGGGTCTGCGTCGCCCGCGTATTGGGCACCTTCACGGAGACGACGCACTTCCTCGTCGCGCTGATGCGCTTCGTGAAGCGCCTTGTCGAGAGAGGCGGCCGTCTCCGGAACCGCATCGAGGTGGAACTCGATGGACGGAGTGAGGCGGATGCCGAGCTCTGCGCCAACCAGCGAACGGATGCGGCCCTTTGCGGATGACAGCGCCGCCGCTGTGTTGACACGGTCCTCGTCAGAGCCAAGCACCGTGTAAAAGACCGAGGCCTGTTGGAGGTCACCGGTGACGCGAACGTCGGTCACCGTGACGAAGCCGAGACGGGGGTCCTTGATTTCTGTCTCCAGGGCGCGGGCGACGATCTTCTTGATCGTGCCCGCGACCCGGAGTGCGCGAGGGCTGTCGACCATCAGTTCCTCGGAATCTCGACCATCTCGAAGGTCTCGATGATGTCGCCGACCTGGACGTCATTGAACTTGCCCAGGCCGATACCGCACTCGAAGCCGTCCTTGACCTCGGTGACGTCATCCTTGAAGCGACGCAGCGTGTCGATCGTCGGCTCACCGATGACAACGCCGTCGCGCACAACCTTCGCCTTGGCGTTGCGCTTGATGAGGCCTTCGCGCACGATGCAGCCCGCGATGTTGCCGAACTTGGACGAGCGGAAGATCTCGCGGATCTCCGCAGCGCCGGTCTGGCGCTCCTCGTACTCGGGCTTGAGCATGCCCTTGAGCGAGGCCTCCACGTCTTCGATCGCTCGGTAAATGACCGAGTAGAAGCGCATGTCGACGCCCTCGCGGTCGGCGAGTTCTTGAACACGCTCGGCCGGACGCACGTTGAACCCGATGATGATCGCGTTGTCGACCGTCGCGAGGTTGACGTCGTTCTGAGTAACGGCACCCACACCGCGGTGAATGACGCGCAACTGGACCGAATCGTCAATCTCAATCGCAAGCAATGCGTCCTCAAGCGCCTCAACGGCACCAGAGACGTCACCCTTGATGATGAGGTTGAGGGTCTCGACCTTGCCATCCTCAAGGGCCTTCGTGAAGTCCTCAAGGCTGATGCGCTTGCGACGCTTGGCGAGCTGAGCGGCACGCTCGGCTGCCTCACGCTTCTCCGCGATCTGGCGTGCCGTGCGGTCGTCCTCCGCCGCAAGGAAGGTGTCGCCAGCTCGCGGCACCGACGTAAGGCCGATCACGAGCACCGGGCGAGCAGGCAAAGCCTCGTTCACCGGCTCGTCGTGCTCATCGAACATCGCACGGACACGGCCGTACGCCGTGCCTGCAACGATCGCATCGCCCACGCGAAGGGTTCCCGAGTTGACGAGCACCGTGGCGACGGGGCCGCGGCCCTTGTCAAGGTGCGCTTCAACCGCAACACCACGCGCGTCCTTGTTGGGGTTCGCACGCAGGTCAAGACCAGCGTCGGCCGTCAGCAGGACCGCCTCGAGGAGCTCGTCGATACCCGTCTTCTGCGTTGCAGAGACGTTGACGAACATGGTGTCGCCGCCGTACTCCTCCGCAATGAGGTTGTATTCGGTGAGCTGCTGCCGAATCTTGTCGGGGTTGGCCGATTCCTTATCGATCTTGTTGACGGCAACCACGATCGGCACATTGGCCGCCTGCGCGTGGTTGAGCGCCTCGATCGTCTGGGGCATGACGCCGTCATCGGCCGCAACCACGAGGATCGCAACGTCCGTCACCTGCGCACCACGGGCACGCATGGCGGTGAACGCCTCGTGGCCCGGGGTGTCAATGAAGGTGATCGCACGAACGTTGCCGTCGTGCTCGCGGCGCACCTGGTACGCACCGATGTGCTGGGTGAT
The DNA here is from genome assembly GCA_023442845.1 of Actinomycetes bacterium. GTDB lineage: Bacteria > Actinomycetota > Actinomycetes > Actinomycetales > Demequinaceae > Demequina. The sequence goes on from JAEZXC010000060.1 coordinate 5,965, forward strand.
GCCACCGGCTTCGCCTGATTGCACGTCGGCACGACGAATCGCGTCGAGCAGGCGGGTCTTACCGTGGTCGACGTGACCCATGACGGTCACGACCGGCGGACGCGGCTGCAGGTCCTCGTCGGTCTCAGCGGCAAGTTCTGCGTCGAGGTCAAGGCCGAAGTCCTCGAGCAACTCGCGGTCCTCGTCCTCAGGCGACACGATCTGGATCTTGTAACCGAGTTCAACACCCAACGCCTCGAACGTGTCCTCGTCGAGCGACTGCGTTGCCGTGGCCATTTCACCAAGGTGGAACAGCACGGTGACGAGCGAAGCGGGGTTGACGTCGATCTTCTCGGCGAAGTCAGTCAGCGTCGCACCGCGGCGCAAGCGAATCTGCGTGGAGCCATCACCGCGAGGGATCTGCACGCCGCCGATTGACGGTGCTTGCTGCTGCTCGAACTCTTGACGCTTGGCCCGCTTTGACTTGCGTCCACGTGCGGGACGGCCTCCTTGACGACCAAAAGCACCTGCGGTGCCTCCACCGCGGCCACGGCTACCGGCGGCCGGACGGCTACCTGGGGCACCGCCACCAAAACCGGGGCGTGCACCAGCACCTGCGCCAGCACCCGGAGCACCGCCACCGGGGCGGGGCGCGAAGCTACCAGGACGACCGCCGGGGCTCGGACGGGCACCGCCCGGAGCTCCCGGACGTGCGCCACCGGCGCCTGCCCCAGCACCGGGGCCGCCTGGGCGCGGGCGTGGTGCACCCGGCCGTGCGGTCTGGAACGGGTTGTTGCCGCCCGGACGGGGGCGCGGTGCGCCCGGTCGTGCGGTCTGGAACGGGTTGTTACCGCCCGGACGAGGGCGCGGGCGCGGCATGTCGGAAGGAGACGGCGCTTTGGGCGACTGCTCCGCATCGTTTGACGGCGCAGCGTCAGCGGCCGACGCGCTCTGAGGCGCGGGGGCCGGTGCTACCGGAGCAGCGTCGACGACGTCTGCTGGCGGCGCCGGAGTGGGCGCCTTGGGCTTGGGCGCACCTGGCTTCGCAGCGCCCGGCTTCGCGGCTGCCGGCTTGCTGGCCGCAGCTTTCGGGGCTGCTGAGGTGGCGGGGAAGGCCTCACGGGCCTTGCGCACAACGGGCGCTTCCAGCGTGGAAGACGGTCCCTTGACGTATTCACCTAGCTCATTGAGCTTGGTGATGAGGTCCTTACTAGAAACTCCAAGTTCCTTCGCGATCTCATGAACGCGGGGCTTTGCCACAATTCTCCTGTCTCGGTTCGACCGAGGCAGGGTCGAACCATCGTTACCGGGGGGTAGTCATTTCGAGGCACTCATTGGATTGCCATGGGCTTTCATCCCGTCCTGTCGATGGTGGGCTACGGTTCTCACGCTGAGAGCCACACCGGGTGTGTGGCCACGGCCACAACATCCGCTTCGGGCGCGCGGAGAGCACGACCTATGGCGCGGCGCTTCATCGCTTGCGAGAGGCAATGCCCGTCCGGATGGAGCCAAGCTCCCCGTCCAGGCAACGACGCTGTTTCGTCGACCGTGGCACGGCCGTTGATCAGCACCACTCGCACGAGAACCGACCGATTGTCCTTGGTGCGGCAACCGACACACGTACGCACCGGTTGATCACCAGTGTTGCGTGCGCCTGCAGCATTCAGGGCATTCGGCGGAACCAGTCTAGCGCTCCCTGTCAGTTGCCGGCACCCGGCGTGTCGAGAGCCTCGTCGGATCGGATGTCAATCCGCCAGCCAGTGAGCCGCGCGGCGAGGCGCGCATTCTGGCCTTCCTTCCCGATCGCGAGAGACAGGTGGTAGTCCGGGACGATGACCCGCGCGGCGCGCGCCTCAAGGTCAACGACCTCGACGGACACCACTCGCGACGGCGACAATGCGTTGCCGACAAACGTCGCAGGATCCTCGTCCCAGTCAACAATGTCGATCTTCTCGCCGCGCAGTTCGCTCATCACAGCACGCACGCGAGCGCCCATCGGGCCGATGCACGCACCCTTTGCGTTGACGCCCGCGACAGTTGCCCGCACCGCCATCTTCGAGCGGTGCCCCGCTTCGCGCGCGAGCGACATGATCTCGACGGTGCCGTCCGCGATCTCTGGCACTTCGAGCTCGAAGAGTCGGCGCACGAGGCCCGGATGCGTACGCGACAAGGTGATGGACGGACCTTTGGCGCCACGCGACACACTGAGCACAAATCCGCGGATGCGCTGACCGTGTTCGTAGGTCTCGGTCGGCACCTGCTCGTGGCCGGGCAGCAGCGCCTCGACGTCACCCACGTCAACGTGAACGTTGCGGGGGTCTGAGCTCTGCTGGATCACCCCCGAAACGAGTTGACCTTCCTTGTCGGCGTATTGGCCGAGCACGGCGTCGTCACCCACTTGGCGCAGACGCTGCACAATGACCTGCCGGGCCGTCGCTGTAGCGATCCGCCCGAAATCTTGCGGCGTGTGGTCGAACTCTGGCCCCAACTCCTCGTCTTCGAGCACTTCACGTGCCCAAATGCTGACGGATCCCGAGTCGCGATCGACATGGGCGCGAGCATGCGTATACGCGCCCGGGGTCTTGTGATACGCGCTGACGAGGGCCTGCTCAATCGCGTCAATCAGGAGGTCGAAGCGGATATCTCGTTCACGCTCGAGCCCGCGGAGTGCGGCGAGATCGATGTCCATACCGCTCAGTCCTCAGCCTTCTTGAATTCAATCTGGATTTCGCCACGCTCGATACGGTCCCACTCAAGCACCGACGAATCGCCCCCGCTGTCCACATGGACTCCAGCATCGTCAACGTCAATGATGCGCGCGGTCAGCGAGGTGCCGTCCGTCAACGCAAAAGCGACAAGGCGCGTGCGGGCGCGCTTGAAATGGTGGCGGTCCGTCAAGGGGCGATCGATACCGGGTGTCGACACCTCAAGCACGTACGCGCCCTCAGGCACACCTGCCTCGTCGAGTGCGGCGCCGATGCCGCGCGAGGCGTGCGCGATCGCATCAAGGTCCGCTGAACCCACTGCATCTGCGGGCAGGTCCACGGTCACGAGTACTCGGGTGCGGGACCCGGACGAGGTGACGCGCACGTCATCAACCACAAGGCCCACCGCTTGTGTCGCAGGGGCCGCCAGGTTGGCAATCCGGTCGCTCAGATCCATCCGTCGCCTCCCAGCGTGGTACTCACGCCCTTTGTGTACTTGGGTTCGGCATGAGTCTAGTGACCCCCACGGGGGCGTGCGAGACTATCGCCCATGGCGGGTCGCATGAGGGCACAGAAGGTCACCGTCACGGCCGTCATGTGCCTCGCGGTCTTTGTGACGTCGGGATGTGGCTTGCGCTGGGAAACCGAGCCAAGCCCCGTTCCCGTCGCCGATCAAGCGACCCTCGAACGTGACGCGCTTGCTGCAGCAGTTGACGCCGTCAAGATCAGCGCAGCGACGAGAAGTAGCGGCGCTGGTTTGCGCGCAACGGATATCGCCACAGCGCAGCTTGAGGTGCTCGGCGGTGTTTACGTCGCGTATCCCGACGCTGAGGTGGAGCCAACCGCCTCGCCATCGCCGCCGCTTGGGCTTGACGACGCCATCGCCGCGTTGCGACTGGCGGCGCGCGAGATCGCCGCGACAACGGCCGACGCCAACCTCGCTTCGATTGCCACGTCCATCGATCTCGCGTGGGCAGTGAGTATCGCTTGGGATGGACGGGTCTCGGCACCTGAGGGTGATGTCGCCTCGGTCACCACAGCGATGCCCCTGCCGTTGCCGGACGGCACCGCGTCGACAGCTGGCTTTGTCCCGGTGCTTGACACCGCGATTCCGGACGACGTCATCGCGGACCTCGCCGTTCAGCACGACCACGCGCGCTTCGCCTACGAGACCGCCGCGGCCCACCTGTTCGCGCATGAACGCGACGCGGCGCTTGAGCGCGCCCGTGCCCATGGTGAGCGCGCTGACGCGTTGCAGTCCTCAACGACGGCCGAGGACCGCAGGACGACGCTGTATCAGCTGCGCGACATCGATCTGGGCGACGCGATGGCGCGAGAGAGCTTCCTCCTTGACATCGAGACGGATTTCGCCGCTCGCTACGCCGCTTTGGCGGTCACTGCCACGGGCGCCGACCGCGACTGGCTCCTCAACGCGGCCTTCGCCGCGTACGTGACGGCGTTCGAGTCGGGAGCCGGCGAGGAGTTGGTCTCTCCCCTGCCCGGCTTATCGGTGCCGGCACGCTAACTCACGGCTGGCGCGTCGGCGTATAGCCCGTGTGGATGTTCCACTGGCCGATCTCGCCCACGTCGAGCAGCCACACGTACTCGTTCTTGAGTTTCTGACCGTCCTGCGCAAAAGGACCCTCACGGAACGGGTAGAGCCCAAAGGTGGGCAGGGTTCCCTCTGGAGCGGTCCGGATTGCGTTGGAGAAGTCGCCGTTCATGTCGCGGAGGGCTGCGAATACGCGCTGACCAACGACCGCCTCATCCGGTGCGGTTGCCCCTTCCGACAACTGGAACGCGACATGAAGTTGTCGGTTTCCAGCGTCGTCCTCGTAACTAATGAGACGGTGATTGGCGACGATCTCGGCAAGATCAGGCGAGGCAAAGAGGATGTCGCGCACCGTGTCAGGGGCGACTACCGCGCCGTTGAAGTCCACCGACATATCGGAGCGCCCGTAGAGGAACAGCAAGGGCAGGTCGGTGATGCGGAGCTTCGTGAGGTGCGTGAGTCCGAACTCTTTGAGCACCGCATCGAGGTCGCGCATGCGCAGCACGTGGCCGCGATCGTGGATGTTGTATCGAATGCGCGGGTTGATGTTGGTGTCACGCGTGATGGTGACGAGGAGTTCGCCGTGCTCATTGGTTTCCATGAGGTAGTCGAACGGGTTGAACTGGAACACCATCGGCAGCACGCCGTACTCGGACTTCTTGGTGAGGCGCTCGGCCAGCCGAGGCTTGGCTGCGATTGCCTGGCGCAATGCGATTGAGAAATCGGTCTCAATCGCGATGTTGATCTCGAGGTCGGATGCGCCATACGAGCCGTACGCGCTGTGCGCGTGCTGCGTGATGAGGGCGCGCATGTTCTCGCTGATGCCCTCGCCGCCAAAGGCCGTGACAACGTCATAGCGCGACCAATCGAGGCGGTCATCATCAAACAGCGCTTTGAGGAAAGGCGGATAGGCCGTGATGACGAACGTGTAGTGAGGCCCAAACTCTTCGATTGTTTGGATCACCTTGTCTCGATCGGGACCAATCGATTTGATCATCGAGATCTCGGTCAACGAGGCAGACACGTTCATACCTGTCGCCCACGCGCCAAGTGAGAAGCAATTGAGAATGAACGGCGGCTTCGTCAGTTCGCGAGAGGTACGCCAGAAGCCGAACTGCAAGAGTTGGCGCGTCGCGAGGCGCTCGTCGGGGCCGCGCACCCAACTTGTGGGGATGCCCGACGATCCCGACGACTCGTCGACGACCACGCCGCGACGAGGCAACCGACCGCCCACACTTCGGTCCGTGATTGACCATCGCTTGATGTAACTCGCCTTATCCATCTCGGGTACCTGACGGAGCGCCTCGGCCAACGACACCTTCCGGACGAGAGCGCGACCGTGGCCAGCTTCGGCGAGGAAGGCGCTATACGCCGGCACGCGTCGGGCCGCCTTGTGGAACGTGCGCCATGCACGGGCACGGCCAAGTCCCCATCTCAGGGGTTCAATACCGGGGCCGAGCAGCAGCCGGTGCGTCCAGACCTTCCGCGTGATTTGGCGCACGACAAAGTCGATGACAGCGAGCAATCCGAACAACGGGTACTTGACGAGCGCTCTCACGCCACCACCATTTCGTCGAGGCCGCGGCGATGCGCTGCGGGCGGTTCCTTCGCGTATCCCAAACGGACGAGCATCCACGCCATCCGATCGCCGGTTTCGTGAATTCCGGCCGCCTCGACAAACCGCCGATGCGAACGCGGATTTGTGATGACCGTGCCCAATGGATGCAAGGCCACGCCCCGAGCAGCAAGCTCAAGCCATGACCGCATGAAAAGTCGGCCCGACTCAAGGAAATCGCTCGGACCGGCGAACGGGCCTTCGAACCATGCAATCTGCCGCACTCCGCGCATCGTCCGCACGTACACCCACCGCATGAGGGCGCCGATGACGGGGGCATCCCACAGGCCGCGGCTCTTCATCGCGAACTTCAATGCAGGTCCCGGCATCAACATGGTGCGCGCGCTTAAGCCGTCCCCGGCTGTGCGGGCGTGGCGCTCGTTGAATCGCAACCATTCGAGGATCTCCGCGTGTACCGCATCATTGCGAAGGTCATCAAAAAGCGTCTCTTGATTCACCTCAATGATGTGAGCAACGACATCCCGATCGTTGTTCCATCGAAAATCCTGACCCCCTGCAGCGGCGATGGCTCGTACCACCTCAAGGTCAGCGTCGGGCACTACTCGCGAGTCATAGGGGCGCCGGTTGGTGCGACGCCGGTCAAAGACTGCGCGACGTGCAACAGCCGCTGCGGTGACCTCCTGCGGCACAAGCGTGACCGTCGCAATGGGATGCAGGCGGTCAAGAGCATCAAAGTCCATCTCGCTCAGCTGAAGGTCTTCGCGAACCTCGTAGCCCTCGGCAGCGGCAACCACGGCGAGCGACTCAAGGAACACGCCTGCACACACGTGGCCAAAAGGAATCCCGAAGTTTTCAGCGGGCAAACCGCGATCGAGATCGTAGAAGACGT
>JAEZXC010000123.1 GCA_023442845.1 Actinomycetes bacterium
AGTGCGCGGCGCACAGTCGGGTCGATATCGAGCTCGCCATCGGGTCCCGAGAATGCAATGCGCATGAACTCGTCCACGTAGTGGCCACCCGGTCGAGGCTCAATGAGGTCTCCGCCGGTGACGCGTCGTTGCAGATATGCGATGACGACGGCGGTCTTCGCGAGCAACTGCACAGTCGCGAGCTCGATCTCGTACTCACCGCGACCGACGGACTCGGGGTAGAACGTCGACAACGCGCTCGTAGCGCCAGAAAGCACCGCCATCGGGTGAGCGCTACGGGGGAAAGCGTTGAGGAACGCCTTAATGCCTTCATGCACATGCATGTGCCGGGCCACCCGATTGTTGAAGGCAGTGAGCTGTTCCGTCGACGGCAGTTGACCGTGAATGAGCAAGTACGCCACTTCAAGGAACGTCGAGTTCTCGGCAAGCTGCTCGATCGGGTAGCCGCGGTAACGGAGGATGCCGTTGTCGCCATCGATGTAGGTGATGGCGGACTCGCATGATGCGGTGTTCATGAAGCCCGGGTCAACCGTCACGAGGCCGGTGTCATGGAGGAGAGTGGCGACGGAGACTCCATCGTTTCCGATCGAAGCTCGTTCAAGCGGCAACTCCGTGGTGGTGCTGCCAAACGTTAGTCGAGCGCCAGTCTCCTGGGTCATGTCTCCTCCTTTGAAGCACCCCGAGCCACTCTGCCACGGGCCGCCACTTGGGGCCAAGTTTACTTTCCGTTGACGAGCCGCTGAGCCGCTTGTGCGATATCCGTATCGGACGCGGTCAACGCAATGCGTACGTGCCGAGCCCCGGCGTCGCCATAGAACGTGCCGGGTGCCACGACGATCCCCCGATCCGCGAGCCACGCAATCGTGTCCCACGCGCCCTCACCGCGCGTCGACCACAAGTAAAGACCGGCGTCGGAAGCATCGATCGTAAACCCTGCGGCCAACAGTGCCGGCGCGAGCACGGCCCGACGCTTGCCGTAGCGGACGCGCTGAACAGCCACATGCTCGTCATCCCCCAAGGCAACGCGTACTGCCTCCTGGACGGGCCACGGCACCATGAATCCAGCATGCTTACGCAATTCAAGGAGCGACGCGATGAAGCTCACGTCCCCTGCCGCAAACGCAGCGCGGTAACCCGCAAGGTTCGACTGCTTCGACAACGAGTAGACGGCGAGCAAGCCGGCATGGTTGCCGTCACACACCCTCGGATCCAGAATCGACGGCGCACCGTCGCTCGCCCACGGCTCGGTCCAGCCCAACTCCGCGTAGCACTCGTCCGACGCGACGACCGCGCCAATTTCACGCGCGGCCTCGACAATTTTTCGTAGCGCCTCATGCCCCAAGACAGCGCCCGTGGGGTTCGACGGCGAATTCACCCACACAAGCTTCACTGCCGGGTTACCGCGCCAGTCGTCGACAACGTCGGCCGGAAGTGGCGTGGCACCGGCAAGCCGGGCACCTACGTCATACGTGGGATACGCCGCTCGCGGGTGGACGACCACATCGCCACCACCCAAGCCGAGCATGGCCGGAAGTAGCGCGACGAACTCCTTTGAGCCAACCGTCGGCAAGACTCCTGCTGGGTCGACCCCGGGGGCATGGCGTCGGCGTTCAAACCACGCCGCCACGGCCTCGCGTAAAGGCGCCGTGCCGTACGTCTGGGGGTACCCGGGCGCATTCGCTGCGGCACGCAGAGCGTCGGCGACAACCGCGGGCGTCGGGTCCACCGGGGTGCCCACCGACAAGTCGATGACGCCGTCAGGGTGCTGAGCCGCACGCTCGCGAAAGGGCCCGAGCGAATCCCAGGGAAAGTCGGGCAGAGCAGAGCCGTGCAGCCCCACGTCCTCGCCTACTCGGCGTTCTGCGGCGGCAGCGACTTGATGAGGTCGTGGTCGTGGGCGATCAAACCCATCTTGGCCGCACCGCCAGGCGAACCGATCTCCGAGAAGAACTCGACGTTCGCGTTGTAGTAGTCAGCCCACTTGTCCGGGACATCGTCCTCGTAGTAGATCGCCTCAACGGGGCACACCGGCTCACACGCACCACAGTCGACGCACTCGTCAGGGTGGATGTAGAGCATGCGTTCGCCCTCGTAGATACAGTCAACGGGACACTCGTCAATGCATGCCTTGTCTTTCACGTCTACACAGGGCAAGGCGATGACGTACGTCACGATGGCTCCTTGAGGTCGTTCATGGGGATAAGCGACATACTAGCGCCGCAAATAGGGCCTTGGTGCGCGCCTAATCACACACGATGGCGTGGTCCGGGCGATACGTCCAGGTGTCCGCTTCATCCTTGACCAACTCGTCGCCGAGGAACACCTGGCGGTAGTTCGTGATGGTGAAGCCTGCCTGGCCCGCCGCTGACGGCACACAGTGGTCGCCTGCGACGTGTTGAGTGCCCGCGGCCCTCACGTTCGTCTTGGGCGAGGCCCACGTGTTGACCGTGTAGTGCGGGGTCGACCACACCTCGACGTAGAGCCGGTTGTTCGCCACATACGAGTTCATCACCGCGGCATACGGGGTGTCGTTCTTGAACACCATGTTGATCTGGCCCACGTAAATGGTGGACTCGCGACCTGCCGGATATCGCGGCAACCACACGGAGTGCTGGCGGTGCTTGAGGATGTCAAAGCCCGCAAAGTATGCCGCGTTATAGGAGGTGGTCGCCATCTGGCTGAGTCCACCGCCAATCGCCTCGGTGTGAACACCGTTGGTGATGACGCCTGCACTGTAATAGCCGCCTTCGCGCGTGATGGGACTCAGCACCTCAGTGAGATCGAACGTGTCTCCCGGCAACACGATGGTGCCCCTCACCTTGCTTGCCGCATGGATGAGGTTGAGAGTGCGGATGCGCTCATTCGTAAGCGGGGTGTCAAAGGACGAGACCTTTTCCTTGAAGTCGCTCACGTCAAGTCCGGGCACCACCGGAACGGGCTCGGTGATCTCATATGGCATGAGGACCGCACGGCTTGGCCGGCTCGCGGCGTCGAGAACCGCGTCTGCCAGCGCTTTCCCATCGATGATCCGCCCCGGTGCGCCCGCATCCACAACGAGTTGGTGTGCGTCGTCAAAACTGACGGACGCACCTCGGGCGTCGTTGTTGAGGTCTGGGAACTGCTCGAGAAGCTCAGCGGCGAGAGCCTCGCCATCCACCTCAAGGGTGAGCGTGCCGTCGCGGTCAACTACTCGCGCGTGCGCGCTCCACGTCGCAGCATCAAGCTCAACATCGCGGTTGGTGCTGAGCAGGCGAATAGGCTCCGCGAACTCTCGGCTATTCATGAGAGCCGCGAAAGCCTCGGCTTGTGCGCGCGTCACCTCTGGGTGCTCGATCTGCGCGACTACCTCGACAACGTTCG
>JAEZXC010000059.1 GCA_023442845.1 Actinomycetes bacterium
TGGCGGCAAGGCTTCCTCAGCGACGACGGCCTCCGCGAGCGCGCCGAGCAGCTCACCAAATCTGGGTACGGCACGTACCTGCTCAAACTGCTCGACGAGGGCCGCTAGCCCTGTCGCCGGGCGGCGCTTGTGGCTACTGGCCCAGAGCGTCGGCCAAGACCTCACTCGCGGCGAGGGCCCAACGCTCTTCCCACGGCCCGATTCCTTCGATCCCAAGCTTCTCGTGGGCCCCGTGCCCCAAGACAGACCACGCGGGGCGGGGAGCGGGGCGGGGGAATTTGTCCGACGTTGTCGGCTCCACGGTGCCGGGCAGTCCGGCCGACGCCACAATCGCCTGTGCGAAGTCGAACCACGAGCACTTGCCCGCCGACGTCGCGTGATACGTACCGGCCGGCGCGCCTGCTTCAAGTAGCCTCACGATGAAGGCGGACACGTCACGCGTCCACGTTGGCTGCCCGATCTGATCGTCGACCACACTGATTGACCCGCGTTCGGCCACGAGGCGCGCGATCGTCTTGGGGAAGCATTGTCCACCGCGTCCGTAGAGCCACGCGGTGCGGACCACCAGAGCGTCGGCCCCTGACTCGTGCACGGCCTGCTCGCCAGCGGCTTTGGTGCGCCCATAGGCCCCGGCGGGATTGGGTACAGCATCCTCGGCATACGGCTCAGAAGCGTCGCCCGCGAATACGTAGTCGGTCGAGATGTGGACGAGCCGGGCCCCGTGCCGGCCACACGCGTTGGCGAGGTTTTCCGCGCCCGTTGCGTTGATCGCGAAAGCGGTGTCCTCGTCGTCTTCCGCCGCATCCACCGCCGTATACGCAGCGCAGTTGATGACAACGTCGTAATGAGCGACTATCTGGTCCACCGCGCTCGCATCGCAGATGTCGAGAACGTCCCGATCAATGGAGCGGAACTCGGTGACTCCCGCATTACGGAGGGCGTCAACAAGGTCGGTGGCAAGCATTCCGTTGCCGCCGGTCACGAGCACGCGGGCATTCTTAAGGGACACGCGAACAAGGCTAGCCGCCCCATTAGGCTGGTTGGGAACTGAGTCATTTTGCAAGGAGCACAAGGTGGACTTTCGAGAACTGTCGATCGCGGGCGCGTGGGAGATGACGCCGCGCCAGTTTGGCGACGATCGTGGAGTCTTCCTTGAGTGGTTCAAGGAGGCGCCGTTCGCGGAGCATGCCGGCCACGCGCTGCGGCTCGCGCAAGCGAACCTTTCCGTATCTGCCGCCGGGGTAGTGCGCGGAATCCACTTCGCGGATGTTCCCCCAGGCCAGGCCAAGTACGTCACCTGTCCTGCGGGGGCTGTGCTCGACGTTGTTGTCGATATTCGCGTCGGCTCGCCCACCTTTGGAAAGTGGGACGCGGTGCTGCTCGACGATGTCGACCGCCGCGCCGTCTACCTGAGCGAAGGCCTGGGTCACGCCTTCATGTCGCTCGAGGACGGCTCGACCGTGGTCTACCTCTGTTCGGAGGGCTACAACCCGACCGGAGAGCACGGCATCCACCCGCTCGATGACGCGATTGGCATCGAATGGCCCACTTCCGCCCGCGATGGCTCGCCGATCTCGCCGTTGCTGAGCCCCAAGGATGAGGCCGCCCCCACGCTCGACGAGGCACAAGCCGCGGGCCTGCTCCCCAACGTCGACACCGTCGCGGCATATCTCGCCTCACTCCGCGCAGGTGCCGAGCGAGATTGAGTGTGCTGCACCGTACTCACGTAGGATGACGACGGCTCCGCAGGTGCGGACTTCGACGTGAGAAGGCGTGTGATGAAGGTATTGGTGACCGGCGGTGCCGGCTTCATTGGCTCCAACTTTGTACGGCTGACGCTTGAGGAGCGCGCCGACGCCGAGGTGACGGTTCTCGACGCTCTCACCTATGCAGGCAACGAGGCGTCGTTGCCGGAAGACGACCGCGTCGTCCTGGTCAAGGGAGACGTGGCTGACCAGGAACTGGTTCACGACATCGTCGCCGAACACGACCTGGTGGTCCACTTCGCGGCCGAGAGCCACAACGACAACTCCCTTGATAACCCGTGGCCCTTTGTGCAGTCGAACATCATCGGCACGTACCAGTTGCTTGAGGCTGTTCGCCGTCACGGCAAGAAGCTCCACCACATCTCCACCGATGAGGTGTACGGCGACCTCGAACTCGACGACCCCGCCAAGTTCACCCCGGACACCCCGTACAACCCGTCGTCTCCGTACTCGGCGTCCAAGGCGTCGTCCGACATGCTCGTGCGCGCCTGGGTGCGCTCCTTCAAGATCGACGCGACCATCTCGAACTGCTCGAACAACTACGGACCTGCCCAGCACGTCGAAAAGTTCATCCCGCGTCAGATCACGAACATCCTTGACGGGGTGCGACCCAAGCTTTACGGCACGGGCGAGAACGTGCGCGACTGGATTCACGTGGATGACCACAACCGCGCCGTGTGGACCATCATCGACAAGGGCCAAGCCGGCGAGACGTACCTCATTGGTGCAGACGGTGAGATGGACAACAAGTCCGTCATCGAGATGATCCTCGAGCAGATGGGCGAGGCGCGCGACGCGTACGACCACGTCAACGACCGCCCAGGCCACGACCTCCGCTACGCGATCGATGCAACGCGGCTCCGCGACGAGCTTGGCTGGGAGCCGCTCTACAAGGACTTTGCCTCCGGCCTTGCTGCGACTATCGAGTGGTACCGCAACAATGAGCCGTGGTGGCGCGCCAAGAAGCGCGAAACCGAACTGCGTTATGAGCGCTTGGGCCGCTAACCCACGATCTCGGTGAGAAGCGCGGCATAACCACGGGCGACGTTCTCCACATCAAAGTCGAGCGCGCGTATTCGACGCTATCTTTTGACGGCGTCCCGCACGCTGAGTACGTTGAATGGTGCAAAGGAATCACCAAGTGTCTTGGGAGCCGGGTTGCATCGTGTGGAGTCTTGACGCGATCGCGGCGGCCTGGCTTCTCGGTGCCGGGATGCCGCCAGAATTCGGGGTGTGATGCGGCGAGGCGAGAGAGTTGATTATTCCCGCGGTCATCGGAGAACGGCTGGTTTCGCCCCACTGACCGTCATTGCATGTGCCATGTTGGCGTTATCCAGTTGCTCCTCAGAGGCAGTGGCGCAAGAGTCGGCGAAGCAGGACTTCGAGATTTTGATCGAGGAATTGATTCAGAGCGCCGAGGACGGCGGCGCGGGTGATGCGCAATTGGCGATCCTTCGCGATGCACAGGCGGCAGGGTTTGTATCAATCGAAGACGCCCGGACGGCGGCACGTGCCATGGTCGAGTGCGTGAAGGACGCGGGATCTGACGCGTTCGTCGCCGATCAGACGATGGATTCGGGGCTCGTTGTTCCCGTCTACAACTACTTGTCGGACACTGCTCAACAACAAGCGATTGGCGACGCATGCGACACGCGGGAAGCATTCTGGGTGAATGGTGCCTACCAGATGCAGCCCCAGTCCCTTGAGATGAATGACGCCTATCTCGAAAGGCAACTGCCGGTTGTCCGAAGTTGTCTTGAGAGGGAGGGCTATGAACTCGACGCAGACATGGGTGCACGCGAGGTGTTGCGACGAGCAGCAGAGGTGAGCATCGACACCGGGTCCGCGGTTGACTGCCTCTCTGAGGCGCGTATCAGTGGCTTCTAGAGAACAACGCGAACGAGCCGTGGTGGCGCGCCAAGAAGCGCGAAACCGAACTGCGTTATGAGCGCCTGGGCCGTTAACTCGCGATCTCGGTGAGAAGCGCGGCGTAGCCGCGGGCGACGTTCTCCACATCAAACTCGATCGCGCGCTCGCGTGCGCCCGCGCCGAGGCGCTCGGTCGCTAGGCGATCGGTGAGCAGGCGCTCAAGCGCCGCCGCGAGAGCATCGCTGTCGCCGCTCGTCGCCACGAGCCCGGACTCCCCGTCAACCACTGCGTCGGCAAGGCCCGGTAGGTCGGAGACCACCACCGCGCAACCGGCCGCCATCGCCTCGAGAAGTGCCACGGGCAGGCCATCTTGATCACCGCTCGCCGCACGGACCGACGGGAACACGGCAATGTCCGCTGCAGCGTCGGCCGCAGCGAGCTCCGCCCGCGACAACTGGCCAGCAAAAGTGACTGGCAGCCCTGAGGCGGCTTCCTCAAGAGCCGAGCGCAAAGGGCCGTCGCCCACCACCGTGAGATGCCACTGCCTCGAGTCGAGAGAACGCAGCGCATTGAGCAGAACCCCAAAGCCCTTCTTCTCGACAAGTCGGCCCACGGCGAGCAACTCGACAGTTGTGCTGCGCTCGCGAGGCGCGGCATCGGCAGCGGCGGCAAAGGACTTCGTTGCCGCGCCCATCGGCATCACGTGGGTGGTGTCGGGGTTGGCGCCTAAGGCAATGGCGCGCTGGCGCATGTCCTCGCTCATGACAGTGACAGCCGCCGCCCGGCGCAGGACGCGTCGCTTGAGCGCGCGAGAGAACGGGTCATTGAGTGCGTAGAGATCGCCGCCAAGAGTGGTGACGACCATGGGCACGCGCGGTGCGGCGAGGCGCGCAACGATCCCTTGAGGAATGATCCAGTGCGCATGAATGACGGCAGGCTGGTGGCGACGCACTGCCCGCCGCATCGCGAAGAACTGAGCAATGAGAAAGAACGGCACCTGGAGCACGCGGCTCTTGCGCGAGCGCACATTCTCCAAAATCGCGCCGTCCGCAAGGTCCTCCCAGCGTCGCCAAAAGAACCGGTAGCGCTTCACGCGAATCCCATCGCCCTCCTCCTCAGCCGCCGCGCCCGGCACCGCCGGCACCACGAGGAGCGGGTCAAAAGCGTCGGCCATCCCCACCGCAAGATCGCGCACAAAAGACGGCGTTCCGTCCCCAGCGCGCGCGGGAAACGTCGATGCGCTCACCACAAGGCGAGGTCGCGAGGAGGGCGAGGTCATAGGCTTATCCACCGTGAGTGAAGCGAGGGCGCCCCAAGTGTACGAGGCCGCAGTGGTGGGCGCTGGCGGCTTTCTCGGCAGTGCGGTGGTCGAGGCTTTCAACGCGGCCGACGCTCCCGTCGCCGGCTTCACTCTCGACCGGCCACTCGTGGAGGACGGCGAGCTCCATCCCGATGCGCGGGGTGTGCGCACCGTGGTGTGGTGCGCGTCGCGCATTAACCCGCGCTTGGCGATCGAGGAACCGGCGCTCATCGAGGCGGACAAGCGCGATCTAGATGAGGCGATCGCTCTTTTTGTGCGCGAAGAACGCCCGCCGCGCATCGTCACCTTTTCTTCCGGCGGCACCCTCTACGGGCCCCCGTCTGTGCCGCCCTTTAGCGAGAGCGAGGAGCCGCATCCGGTCAATACCTACGGCGAAGCGAAACTCGAGATTGAGCAGCACGTTGCTCGCTCCGGCATCGAGTCCGTCGCGCTGCGCGTGGCCAATGCGTACGGCCCCGGGCAGCGGCCCGCGCCCGGCCAAGGGGTGCTCGCACACTGGATTGAGGCAGCGCTCAACGGTGCCGAGGTCCACGTGTATGGGGACCCGAGCGCCACCCGGGACTACGTGTATGTAGACGACATCGCCGCCGCCGTCCTGGCGGTCCACCGCGCTGAGACTGTCCCGCCCGTGGTCAACATTGGCTCAGGGCTGGCGACGTCGCTCGATGACCTCCTTCACATCCTTGAGCCAGTCGTTTCCCCCCACGCACTCCGCGTGGTCCGCCATCACGCCCGGAACACCGACACCGCTCACTCGACCCTCGATGCCTCCCTTGCGCGGGACGCACTCGGGTGGGAGGCGCAGATGCCGCTCGCCGAAGGGGTCGCGCGGCAGTGGCAATGGCGGGCTGCCCAATGAAGCTTCTCAGCCTCTCCAAAGGCGCGATCCTCCGCTGGGTCTTGTTCGGCGTTGCCGTCGCGGTGCTCGCATGGGCCGTCGTGTCCCAGTGGGACGGTGTCGCCGACGCTGCCCGCGGCATTGGCATGTGGCCGCTCGTCGCCGCCACCGCCCTCACCATCCTCGCCCTCGCCTTCAACACGCTGTCCTGGCGTGCCGTCATGCGCTCGGTGGGGCTTGACGCGCCACTGTCAGAAGCGTCGGCCGTCTTTCTTGTGTCCCAGGCGGGCAAATACGTGCCCGGAGCAATCTGGCCTGTGGTCGCTCAAACCGAGTTCGCCCGGACCCATGGGGTGAGCCGGGCACGAGCGATGACGGGATCGCTTGTTGCGATGGCGGTGGGTGTCGTGATGGCCGCAGTTGTCGGCACGATCGCGCTCGTGGTCTTCGCCCCTGGCACCGTGCTCGACTACTGGTGGGCGCTCGCCCTTGCTGTCGTGCTTGCCGTCACCCTGGTGCCGGCCGTGCTCGAACGCCTCCTTGGCATCGCCCTCCGCGCGCTGCGTCGCCAGGCCGAACCGCCACGCATCGCGGGCAAGGCTCTCTTCGCGTCGGCGCTCTGGTCGGCACTGAACTGGGCCGCCCTCGGAGTCCACGCGTGGGTGCTGCTCCGTGCTCTTGGCAGCGACGACGTGAACCTCGGCATCGCGACGGGAGCCTTCGCGGTGGCGTGGCTTGTTGGCTTCGTCATCGTCATTGCCCCCGCTGGGGTGGGTCCGCGCGAGATCGCGCTCGTCGCCTTGCTCGCAGGAACCGCTACTGAACCTCAAGCGCTCGCTTTGGCGTTGCTCAGCCGTTTTGCGATGACGCTCGCCGACGCTTTGGGCCTTGCTCTTGGCGTTGGCGTGCAGCGGTTGCGGCGGGCACAGCCGGGCCATACTGCTGCTCCTTGATGCGGTACAGCTGGTCCTCGTTGAGGATGCGGTTGGACTTCGCAAGGTCGGACAGCACGCCGATCGCGAGCGACAGCCCAGAACCGATGAGGAGCAGAGTCCCCAACATGAGGGACTGATAGTGATTGCCCTGGTCGCCTTGAGCGAGCAAGATCGCGTAGCGCACAAACGGGACGAGGCCAAGGACCCCAAAGAACACCATCATCGTGAGGAAGAGCGACCACGGCTTGAACATGATGTACGAACGGAGGATCGCCTGGCCTGACCGTGCCATGTGCTCGAACATGTTGGAGAACAGGCGGGATTCACGCGTCTTGGGGTTGGTGTCGATCTCGACCGACGCGATCGCGAGCGACTTGTTGCCCGCCTGGATGATCGTCTCCATCGTGTA
>JAEZXC010000155.1 GCA_023442845.1 Actinomycetes bacterium
CCAATGAACAAGAACGAGCCGAGCACGCCCCGCACCTCCGTGTCGTTGAGATCAGGCGCTGCGTGGCGCATGTTCTCGAGCACCGTCGCGCTGAGGTCGAGGAAGTCGTGTTCCTGCGCGTAGTAGCCGAGCTTGAGACCGTGTCCAGGCTCGACCTGGCCGGTATCGGGCGTCTCGACGCCAGACAGAAGACGCAACAGCGTCGTCTTGCCCGCACCGTTGAGGCCGAGGACCACCACACGCGACCCTTTGTCGATTGCCAATTCGACGTCGGTAAAGACCTCAAGCGATCCGTAGTACTTCGACAATTCCGACGCTCGAAGCGGCGTCTTCCCGCACGGCGCGGGGGTGGGAAAGCGCAAGTTCGCAACGCGGTCAGCTTGGCGCTGGCCCTCCGTCGCGCTCAGCAGACGCTCCGCGCGCTTCGCCATGTTCTGCGCGGCGACGGCTTTGGTTGCCTTTGCACGCATTTTGTTGGCCTGCTCCATGAGCGCCGAGGCTTTCTTTTCCGCGTTGTCACGCTCGCGTTTGCGCCGCTTCTCATCGTCCTCGCGTTGACGCAGGTACAGATCCCAGCCCATCGCGTACTGATCGAGTTCGCCGCGGTTGGCGTCGAGGTGAAACACCTTGTTGACCACGGCACGCACAAGGTCGACGTCGTGAGAGATGACGACGAGTCCGCCTGGATAGGCCTGCAAGAAGCCGCGCAGCCACACAATCGAGTCCGCATCGAGGTGGTTGGTCGGCTCGTCGAGCAACAGGGTTTCGGCGTCGGAAAACAGGATTCGAGCAAGCTCGACGCGGCGGCGCTGACCACCCGACAACGTGTGCAGGGGCTGGCCCAGAACACGTTCAGTGAGCCCGAGGTTCGCGGCGATGCGGGCGGCGTCTGCCTCCGCTGCGTATCCGCCTGCGGCGCGGAACCGCTCTTCGAGTTTCGGGTAACGGTCCATCGCCTTGGCCGCCACGTCCGGGTCCTCACTCGCCATCAGCTCTTCGGCCTCGCGCAGCTTTCGAGTGATGGACTCGAGGTCGCGCGCCGCCAGAATCCGGTCGAGTGCCTTCATCGACATGTCAGCAGTGCGCGGATCCTGTGGCAAGTAGCCGATCGATCCCTTTGACGTGACGGAACCACCTGACGCTTGGCCCTCCCCCGCGAGGATGCGCGTCAGCGTCGTCTTGCCTGCACCGTTGCGACCGACAAGGCCCACACGGTCGCCCTTGCCAATCGTGAAGGTTGTCGGGTGCAACAGCACACGTGCGCCAATGCGCACTTCGATTTGTTGCGCGACAATCACAACGATGTCCTTTCATTGACGTGGGGTCGGGCCAAATCCGTGAGGAGAGGGTGCCGCGAGCCGTGGGCGCCGGTAGTGTGGCGAGCGTCTCATTATCTCAGGGAGTCTCATGGACCTGCGTCAGGCATTTGTCCCCACGAACGTCGCGCTCGTCGCCGTGTTCGCCGGTCTCATCGCTGCATCCACGTTGTGGCCAGGCGCTGAACTTATCTCAGGCGTGCCGATCACGCTCCAGACACTCGCCGTTGTGCTGGCGGGCGCGGCCCTTGGCCCGTGGCGTGGAGCGGCGGCCGTTGCCGTGTACCTCATCGTCGGCACTGCAGGCGCGCCGATCTTTTCGGGGCGTGCTTCAGGATTCGCGCCGTGGGCCGGACCCACCGCCGGATTCCTCGGCGGCTTTGTGCTGTGCGCCTTTGTGACGGGTTGGCTCGTACGCGGATTGCACCGACGCGGCCAGCTCACCTTCTCGGGCGTCGTTGGCGCCGCGGCGGCCGGCTCTCTCGTTGTGCTCAATGTCGTTGGGTGGGGTTTCTTCATGCTTCGCATGGGCACGACGCTGCAGGACACCGCAGCCTTTGCAGCACCATTCCTCGTGGGCGATGTCATCAAGATTTTCATCGCGGCGGCTGCGGCCGCGGCGGTTCATCGTGCCTACCCGACGCTGCTCGGGCCGCGCCGAATTCGAGCCGCTAAGCCAGCCGACGTTGCCGACGCGCACGTCGAGTCTGCTGCGCTCGCATAGCCTTAACACCATGATTGAGTTCAGGGGAGCGGCTGTTGTCGCGCCCGACAGCGGTGTGCCGATCCTTCACCCCACCACGTTGACGCTCACTGAGCAGCGGGTGACGATCATTGGCGCAAACGGTTCGGGCAAGTCCACACTGGCGCGTCTCATCAACGGTCTCGCGGTGCCAGTCGAAGGCCACGTACTCGTCGACGGTCTCGATACGCGCAAGCACGGTTCGCGAGTCCGACGCCGGGTGGGCTTCCTCTTCACCGATCCGTCTTCGCAGCTCATCATGCCAACGGCAATTGAGGACGTGATGTTGTCGCTGCGTCGCAGTGTGCGGTCAAAGGACGAGCGCATCAAGGCGGCGTTCGCTGCACTTGACGACATTGGGTTGGGAGACAAGGCGGACGTCTCGGTCAACGCACTTTCGGGCGGTCAGCGTCAGTTGCTTGCGCTTGCGGGAGTGTTGTCCGCAACGCCGTCGATCGTCGTCGCTGACGAGCCGACTACGCTGCTCGACCTCCGCTGGAAGGCGCACGTCGGCGCGCTCTTGCAGGCACTGCCGGTGCAACTCATCGAGGTGACGCACGATCTCGAGGCCGCAACGAAGGCCCAGCGCACGCTCGTTGTTGACGAGGGAGCGGTGGTCTTCGACGGCAACCCAGTTGACGCGGTTGCCCACTACCGCGACCTCATGTACCGCAAGTCCGTTGGTGAGCGCGCGTGAACATCCTCGGCATGTACCGCCCCGGCGGTTCTCCCCTGCACCGCCTGCCTGCGGTTGCCAAGGTGGGACTGCTCTTGGCATGGGCGATTGTGGCGATGGTGTTCTCGGACCCGATAACGGCGTCGGGAATGGCTCTCGCCGGGATCATGCTGCTCGTCAGCGTCTTGCCCGCACCGAAGCCGACCATCAAGGGGATGGTGTTCATCTTCATCGTCGCGGCGCTCGCGGGCGCCTACCAGGTGTATCGCGGCGAGTACGAATCTGCGATCGATATTGGCGCTGATCTCATCGGACTCTTCGCCGTGTCTCTCGCGGTGACGAGTTCGACGCCGATGAGCGAGATGCTCGACC
>JAEZXC010000008.1 GCA_023442845.1 Actinomycetes bacterium
GCTCGCGCCCGTCGCCCAGCTCGTGCTGTCCCTCGGTGGCGCCCGGGCGGTGCACGCGGTGTCGGCCCTGCGCGGCGTGGACGTCGGCGACTTCCCGGCACCGCTGCTGCCCGTCGACCGCGACGGCGTGGCGGCCCTCGAACGCGCCCTGACGACCCTGGGCACCCCGCCCCGGGCCGACTGACCCACCGCACGACGAACCTCCGGGCCACGGGCTCACCCTCGTGGCGAACGCGCCCCGAACTCCGCCGGGCCCGCGCCCACCCGGGACGCCCCCATCCGGGACCACCCACCCGGGAATCCCGACCCCGTCCCGGGACACGGCACGCGTCGGACCCGGACTGGAGCCGTGAGGGGAGGGTTCTGCCCGACACGCCCGGCGTGTCACGGCAGAACTCTCCACTCGGCGACCGCCGCGTTGTAAGAGGCCGCGGGCGCAGCCGTGAGGGGAGGGTTCTGCCCGACACGCGCGGCGTGTCACGGCAGAACCCGCCCCTCGGCGACGGTCGCGACGGTCGCGAGGGGCGAGGCAGAGCCCGCGCTCGGGCTCGGGCACGGGCTCGGCCCGTGCTCCGCCCCACGGGGCGGGTCGGGCCCGCGCCCGCCCGTCAGCCCGCGGTGACCGCCGCCACGGGGAACAGCCGCCCGAGCACGTCCGCCAGGGTCACGACCCCGACCACCCGCCTGACGCGACCGTCGCCGTCCTCGCCGTCGTGCACGACCGCCAGGTGCTGCCGCTGCTCGCGCATCTGCGCCAGCGCGGTCGCCACGGGGGTGTCCGCGGCGAGTCGCAGCACGGGCCGCACCAGCGGCGTGACCGGGGCGTCGGCGGCGTGCGCGAGGGTGTCCCGTACGTGCACGACGCCCTCGAGCCGGTCCCCGGTGCCGACGAGCACCCGCAGGTGCCCGGACTCCCGGGAGACGGCCTGCACGTCGGCGGTGGTCGCACCGGCCGGCACGGCGGTCACGGTGCGGTCGGCGACGAGGTCGCGCACCGTCGTCGTCTGCAGCGCCAGCGCGCCGGAGATCTGCGCGGAGTAGGCGGCGTCGAGCGCGCCGACGTTCGCGGAGTGCTCCACGAGGTGGCGCAGGTCGTCGGGGTTCTGGCCGGTCGCCACCTGGTCGGCGGGCTCGACGCCGACGCGGCGCAGGCACCAGTTCGCTGCCTGGTTGAGCACGCGCAGCACCGGGCGGGTCAGCCACATGAAGGCCCGCATGGGCGTGGCGAGCAGGATCGCGGAGGTCTCGGGGTGCGCGATCGCCCAGGACTTCGGCGCCATCTCGCCGACCACGAGGTGCAGGAACGTGACGAGCACGAGCGCGAGCACGAACCCGGCGGCGTCCGCGAGCCACAGCGCGACGCCCCAGCCCTCGAACAGCGGCGTGAGCCAGTGGTGCACGGCGGGCTTGGTGACGGCGCCGAGCGCGAGGGTGCACGCCGTGATGCCGAGCTGCGACCCGGCGAGCAGGACGGTGAGCTCGGTGGAGCTGCGCAGCGCGGCGCGGGCGGAGCGGCTGCGCGGGGCGGCCTCCTCGAGCCGGTAGCGCTTGGCGGCGAGCGCCGCGAACTCCACGGCGACGAAGAACGCGCTGAGGGCGATCAGCGCGACGGTGACGACGACCACCACGAGGGGGCTCATCGGTCCTCCTCCTGGTCGCGGGCGACGGCGGCGGTGCGCTCGTCGTCGGTGGGCGGCGGGGCGGCGGGCACGGTGACGCGCACGAGCGCGGGCACGTGCCGCTCGAGGGTGAGCACGTCGATCCGCAGCCACACCGGGTCGGGCTCGCCGGCGTGCGCGAGCTCGCCGGGGTCGTCGGGGAGCAGCACGACGACGCTGGCGCCGGCGGGCGGCAGGGCGCCGTACGCGGCGATGGCCAGGCCGCCGATGGTCTTGTGGTCGCCGCGCGGCAGGTCGCGGCCGACGGCGCGCTCGACCTCGTCCAGGTGCACGTCGCCGGCCATGGTCCAGGCGCCGTCGTCGTGCACGAGCGCGGGCTGCGCGCCTGGGTCGTGCTCGTCGGTGATCTCCCCGACGAGCTCCTCGGCGAGGTCCTCGAAGGTGAGCACGCCGGCCAGGCCGCCGTACTCGTCGAGGACGCACGCGAGCTGGTTGCGGCTGTCCGCGAGGCGGCGCAGCGCGTCCGGCAGGCTCATGGAGGTGGGCACGAGCTCGGCGGGGCGCATGAGCGCCTCGACGGGCGCGGCGTCCCGGTCGTCGGCGGCCAGCACGTCCTGCAGGTGCACGACGCCGACCACCTGGTCGTCCGCGCCGAGCACCGGGTACCGGGAGTGCCCGGCGGACATCCGGGCGCGCACGTCGGCGACGGTGTCCCCGGCGCGCACCGCGTCGACCCGGGAGCGGGGGATCATGGCGTGCTCGACGTCCTGCTCGGGGAAGTCGAGGATCCGGTCGAGCAGCATGGACAGCTCGCGGGGCAGGTCCCCGCTCTGCGCGGACTCGGCCACGATGTGCTCGAGGTCGCGCGCGGTGGCCGAGTGCTCGACGTCGTGCACGGGCTCGATCCGCAGCAGCCGCAGCAGGGCGTTGGACGCGGAGTCGAACACGCGGATCAGCCAGCCGAGGGCCCGCAGGTACAGGTTCGTGGACGTCGCGAGGGCGACGGCGACCGGCTCGGGCCGCGAGATGGCGAGGTTCTTGGGGAACAGCTCGCCGAACAGCATCTGGATGAGCGTGGACAGCAGCAGCGCGAGCACCGTGCCGACCGCGATCCCGACGCCGGTGGGCACGCCGACGCCGCCGAGGGCCTCGCCGAGCGCCTCACCGATCAGCGGCTCCGCGACGTACCCGACGAGCAGGCCGGTCACGGTGATGCCGAGCTGCGCGCCGGACAGCATGAACGACGTCCGCCGCGTCACCGCCAGCGCCCGGCGGGCACCGGCGTCGCCGTCGGCCGCGCGGGCGTTCAGCCGCGACCGGTCGACGGCCATGTACGCGAACTCCTGCGCGACGAAGTAGCCCGTCGCCGCGGTGATCGCCAGCACGACCAGCAGGCCGAGCAGCAACGACAGCACCCACATCACGCCTCACCCCCTGTCGCGGTCTCGTCGCGGTCCAGGGGGTACCTACTGCAGCCGTCCATCTCTCTCCAGGTCGCCCGGCACGGTCGCGGGTCCAACGGACGTCCGGGCCGCCCGGTTCCCGGGCCGGGTGTGACGCCCGCTACTGCAGCTCGGTGCCGTCGTCGGGGACGGGCTCGACCTCGTCGGTGGCCTCCTCGACCTCCATCGGCGGGTCGGGCTGGTGGAACCGGGAGAAGATCGCCCAGACGACGGACACCAGCGGCACAGCGATGACGGCGCCGAGGATCCCGGCCGTCAGGGTGCCGCCGGCCACGGCGATGGCGACGACCACGGGGTGCAGCGAGACCTGCTTGCCCATGACGAGCGGCTGCAGCACGTGCCCCTCGAACTGCCCGATCAGCGCGATCCCGATGCCGACGAACGCGGCCTGCAGCGGTCCGTTCGCGGCGAGCGCCACGATCATCGCGACCACCATGGCGGCGGGCGCGCCGACCAGCGGGATGAACGCGCCGATCAGGACGAGCACGGCGAGCGGCGCGGCCAGGGGCACCCCGATGATCGACAGCAGCACGAACGCGAGGAACCCGTCGGTCACCGCGATGATGACCGTGCCGCGGGTGTAGCCGCTGAACGTGTACCAGCCGGCGCCGCCGGCCGTCTTCCAGGAGTCGCGCACCGAGGCGGGGAGCTGGTTGACGAACCACGTCCACATCTCCTGCCCGCGGGCGAGGAAGAAGATCGCGCAGAACACCGCCAGCGCGAGGGCCGTGAACACCTCGACGACCGACCCGGCGGACGCCGCCGCCTGGCTGGCGAGGTCCCCGGCGTGCTGCTCGATCCACTGCCGCCCGTTGTCGATCCACCCGGCGATCTGCTCGTTGGTGATCGACACCGGCAGCGGCCCGTGCTCGAGGAAGTCGACGATCTGGTCGATGCCGTCGCCGAACTGCCGGGACAGCGCCTGCCACTGGTTCGCGACGGAGTAGCCGACGTAGAACACCATGCCGGCCAGCACGAGGAACCCGGACAGCAGCCCGAGCGCTGTCGCGAGCGGCCGCGGCATCACCCGCGCGTAGAACTCGACGACCGGGCGGAGCACCGCGGTGAAGACGAACGCGATGAACACCGCGATGAACAGCAGCTGCACCTGGGCGGTGCCGTAGAACACCACGCCCACGCCCGCGAGCAGCACGAGCAGCCGCCAGGTGATGCCGGCGGACGTCCGCAGCCAGAGGGGGACGCCGTCGTCCGCCGCGGCTCCCGCGGCCCCCCGGCGCTGGCCCGCGACCCGGCGCGCGGCCGGTCCTGCAGCTCCCGCACCCCGACCGCCACCGACGTCAGCCACGCGCACACCCCTCGGACCGTGCTGGTCGCCCACCCGGCCCGGACGCCCCGGGAGGCCACCGCCAGTCTGCCCCCACCTGCGGATGCGTGCTCGGGCGCCACTCCGTGCTATGTTTTCTGCCGCACCTGACGGGTTGTCGGGGCGCAGTCCTGCGCTCACGAGATCGGTCGGGAGACACCCTGTCCGGGTGGCGGAATGGCAGACGCGCTAGCTTGAGGTGCTAGTGCCCGTATAGGGCGTGGGGGTTCAAGTCCCCCCTCGGACACCAACATAAGAAGTCCGTGTCCTGTTGCCCTGTGGGGGCATGTCCCCGCGAGTGGCCAGGAGGTGCGATGGCGATCGAGCGGACTATTGACCATCGCGAACGCGTCCATCACCGCTTTGTTGCACGCCTCGAAGACGCCGCCGCGCGTTTTGACACATCGACGTCGCACCGAGTCATCCTCGCCGCGGTATACCTGGTCATTTCGATCGCGGTTGTGGTGCCCACAGTCTTTGGCGGGGGCGAAGCGATGTCCCGCATCGACGAGCCCACCCACGCCGACTATGCGTATCGAATTGCGCACGGGGAGGTACCGGCGCGCGGTGACCTCATCGCCGAGGAGATCCGCGCCGAGTGGGCGTGTATGGGCCAAGAGCGGTACTCATTGCCGCCGTGCGATGCCCCGATCTGGGCCTGGCGGTTCCCATACAACGCTGATCAATACAACTTCGCGCACCCACCGCTCTACTACGCGATGGTCGGGCTCCCCGCGCGGGTTCTCGACGACACGACCTCATTGACCTTCACCGATGCCGCACGGCTGACAGGCGCACCGTGGCTCGCGGCGGGCATGTTCATGCTGTTTGTCGCCTTGCGGCGCTGGCGGGTGGACCCTGCAATATCGATGATGGCGCCGCTGATCCTCCTGTCGTTCCCCCGCGTACTCCACGCGTCGACGACGGTGAATCCCGATGCGGTTGCGCCGCTCGCGGGGGCGATCGCCCTGTGGCTCGCCGCGCGGATGTTCCTCGAGGACAACCACGATTGGATACTCCCGGCCGTCGCTGTGGGTCTCGTAGGACTCACCAAGACAATCTCGACAATCCCGTTCATTGCTCTCGCAATCCTCGTGCTCGCCCGCGCCATACGTGACCAGGGGCTCAGGGGTATCACATGGCGGCAGTGGTTGCTCCCGGGTGCCTCCGCAGCTGCGATCGTCGTACCCTATGCGATTTGGCAGGCGATTCAGGCCGGTCGCGGCGACATGTCATGGGAGAACCCGCTCGTCGGCATCAACACGCGAGACGTGCTGGGACTGCCCGGGTCGGAGTGGATTGAAACGCTGTTCGTCGGCTTCAATCTCGCGTCGGATTACTACGTGCAGCCCCCGCTTGATATTGCTCTCTTGGTTGCCTGGACCCGCCTTCTCAACGTCCTTGTCATCGGCGCGATGATGGCAACGGTCGTTGCGTTCGTCAAAGAGCCCGGCCGACGCTCACTCGGGTGGTTGCTTGGGCTTGGCATGGTCTTGTATCCCCTTGCGGTCCAGGTGCAGGCCTACTTCAACACGACAGTTCCTCAGTACTTCCCCAATCCCACTGGGAGGTACGGGATGGCGCTTGTTCCAGGAGCGATAGCGTGCCTTGTCATGGCCGCCGCCAAGGCGGGCTATCGGCGCACCGTCTACCTCATCGCCGCCTCAGGTGTCGTGGTGATTGTCGTCACCGTCTCTGCCGGTCTGCAACGCGCCTCCATGTAGTCGCCGTGACGCGATGAGCGGCGCGGGTAGCCTGAGCGCATGTCAGCCGAGTCCGTCGTCACGATCGCGCGTGACCTCATCAGAATTGATACGTCGAACTATGGGGATGCGCCGGGACCTGGCGAGCGTGCTGCCGCTGAGTATGTCGCGACGTTTCTGAGCGACCTTGGTCTTGAGCCGGTGGTGCGGGAGTCGGCGCCACGGCGCACAAGCCTCACCGCATTGTGGAAGGGTGTGGATCCACATCGCCCGCCCCTTGTCGTCCATGGCCACCTCGATGTGGTGCCAGCTTTCGCCGACGACTGGTCTGTCGATCCATTTGGCGGGGAGGTCAAGGATGGGATGGTGTGGGGTCGCGGCGCCGTTGACATGAAAGGCATCAACGCGATGTACCTCGAGGCTGCGCGGCGCCTCGTCAGCGAAGGGCGCAAGCCTGCTCGGGACATCGTCTTCGCCTTCTTCGCAGACGAGGAGCACGGCGGCGCACACGGCGCCAAATGGATGGTCGAGAACCATCCCGACGATTTTCATGGCGCCACCGAAGCGGTGTCTGAGGTCGGCGGATTCTCAATTCAGCTCGGTGACAAGCGCACGTATCTCATTCAAACGGGGGAAAAGGGTATCCAGTGGCTGCGTCTCATTGCCTCAGGCACACAGGGGCACGGGTCACTTGTGCATCGCGACAACGCGGTGACGCACCTGGCAACAGCGCTCGCGCGCATTGGCGTGCACAAGTGGCCCCTCGACATCACTCCGACGGTGGACAGGCTCTTGCGCGGTGCCGCACAGATTCTGGACATCGATTACGAGCCAACCGAAGAGCGCATCGCCGAGATCATCGAGCGGTTTGGTCCTGTCGCCCGCATGATTGAAGGCACCGTCAGAAATACGTCGAACCCTACGATGATGGACGCGGGCTACAAAGTGAATGTCGTCCCAGACACCGCGGAAGGGTATGTCGATACGCGGTATCTGCCCGGACAACAGGAGAGCGTGCTGCGCACCGTTGAGGAACTCGCCGGCACCCACGTGAAGGTTGAGCAGTACATCGAAGAACGCGCGCTCGATCTCCCATTCGATACTCCGATTGTGGGCAAGATGATCGATGCCCTGCGCACCGTTGATGCCGATGCGGCCGTTCTCCCGTATCTCATGATGGGTGGGACGGACAACAAGCATCTTGCTGAGCTCGGAATCGCAGGTTACGGCTTCGCTCCGCTCAAACTTCCCGCTGATCTTGATTTTGGATCGCTTTTCCACGGCATTGACGAGCGGGTCCCTGTCGAGAGTCTCACGGTAGGCACCGACGTCATGGTGGAGTTCCTCACCGATTGTTGAGCGCGCTGCGCCAGATTGTGTCAGCATCCACTCACATGCCCTTCAAACTGGGGGCACTGAGGTCGATTGGCTGACCGTTGAGTGATACGAGCGGCAGGGGGCACGCATGGCAGCAGTGACGCTTGCCATTTTGCTCGTCGCATTGGTTAGCTGCGCGCTTTTGCTGGTCGGACTGTCCCGGGCTGGTCATCGGTCCGCTACAGCGCCACCGCTGCGCTTCGCGGTCATCGCGATCATGGTGTGGATCACGATCAATCTCAACATCGTGTTGTCCGAGCCGGACGATCCCGCCTTTGTCGCCATGTGGGGGCTGCCGGCGGCGGCGGCAGTAGCGGCTGGTGCTACTGCGGTAGCGTCGGCGCTTGTCTCACCCCGGTGGCGCATGTCGGTGTCCACCTGGTCGCTCCTGTCGATTCATCCGACCGTCATGATGGTGTGCGCCATCGTGCCTCCGTGGCAACACCTCATTTACACAACTGCGAACGACGGCACTGTCCAGCATGGACCGCTCATCTACGTCCACTCCGCAGTGATGGTCGCACTCATCATCGCCGCACTCGCGCGGGTGATGCGGGCGCGTAGCCGCCTGCCCGCGATCGCCGCTATGAGCGGCTGGATGATCGCGCTGAGTTGGCTCGCGCCGCTCTTGGGCGCGGCGATTTCGATCTCGCGTTCCGTTCCCGCGGGCGTCGATATCACGTCCGCAGGGGCTGCCGTGTCGGCGGTGATGCTGTGGGTCGGCGCCTTGCGCCCCGGACTACTCGAACTCCAGCCGATCGCACGCGACTGGGTCTTTGACAAGCTTCACGATGCCGTCTTTGTTGTGGGGGTGGACGGCGCGCTTGTTGATGCGAACGACGGCGCCCGGCGTTTGCTCGACAGCCATGGTCTTGATGCTGACGCACCACACCTGCACCTCCGAGATGTGTTTGCCGAGTTCGCTCACGTGCTCGACTCGCACAACGTCGATGGGGTCGAGGTGGAGCTCTCTGGTAGGGCCCAGCCGTACATTGCGTGGGTGACGGCAACTCCAATCGAAAGGCATCCGGGCCTGCCCCTCGGCTCTCTCGTGCAGGTGCGTGACATCACCGAAACGGCGCTTCACCATCGGGAGAACGAATCGATGCGGTTGGCACTTGAGGCCGAATCCCAGGTTAACGCGCAACTGCGCGTCGAATTGTCTGAGCAAGTCATGCGCGATCCGGCGACGGGACTGCGGAACCGCCGCTTTGTTGGCGCCAACCTGCCTGCGATGATGCTGCGCGCAAGCGCCGAAGGCGAACCTTTCAGCATCCTCATGGTTGACATTGACCACTTCAAGCAGATCAACGACGACTACGGGCACACCGTTGGCGACCGAGTGATCGCGGCGGTTGCCAACGCGTTAAGCGAGGGCGCGCCTCCTGATGCGGAAGTGGTGCGATTTGGGGGCGAGGAGTTCTTGGTTGTGCTTCCGGGTGCAAATGCGCGAGACGCTTTCAGTACTGCGGAGAGTCTCAGAGCAGCGTGCGGCCGGCTCGTCGTGCCCACGCGGGACGGACGCGTCACCCTCCGGGTGAGCGCTGGAGTCGCCACAGCCACCGGGGCGCACGACGGTGCTGATCACCTCATCGATGATGCGGACCGTGCGCTCTATGCAGCGAAACAGGCGGGGCGAGACCGTACTGAGATGTGGCAAGCAGACATCGCTGACGAGCCTGTCTAGACCGTATCGGTCCGCTGAACTCGCAGTGCACGGCGCCGGAGCCACACTCGCCGCGCGCCTCCTTCGAACAGGACGGAACGCGCGAGTTCCCAGCTTCCATACTCGGCTTGTTCGCTCAAGAGCTTGGCGGCTTCTGCCCGCGTGATGTCACGCGGGATGTCGACCACTCGCCACTGCAGATGGGAGCCAGTAGGGGCAGCGGCCCGCCGTGGCGTGATGATGTGGCCGGCCGCGATCTTTGTTGCATCAGTCATCTTCACTCCCATCTAACCCTGTGACAGGGGTAACGTCATATGCATGACCGTGAATGCCCGCGAAGCACTCCGCCACCTCGTTGCCGCGCTCGAGGCGCATCTGGAGGCCGTCGAGCAGCGCCGTAGTGCCGCCGACGCCGCCGTGGACGATGCTTTCGACGCCGTTGCGGCAGCGTTTGAGCGGTATGACGAAGCTCTCGATGCGGAGCATGGAGAGTCACTGCCGCTCGTCATTGACGACGGCGATGATGACGACGACTTCGACGAGGATGCACTTGACCCGCACGCGGAAGAGAACGAGGACGACCTGGACGATGACATCGAGGAGTTCGACCTGCGATAGGTCACGCGGTCACCTCCCGAGATCATGTGTCTAGCGCCGTTCTGGGTACCCAATCGGCGGCGCGGAGATATCGTCGAGCGCCTCACGAATTGCGGGCGGCAAGGTGAGGTCTTCGCTCGCCAAGCTAACGCGCAACTGCTCCGCGGTGCGCGCGCCCACGATGGCTGAGGCAACGCCTGGTGCATCCCGCACCCACGCAAGAGCGACTTCGTGAGGGCTCCGCCCTAGTCCATCCGATGCCGTGCGGAGGGCCGCAACAATCGATGCCGCACGCGCATTGAGGTACGGCTCGACAAACCCGGAAAGATGGTCCGATGCAGCGCGCGAATCCGCAGGGATGGCGTTGTGATACTTCCCCGTGAGCACTCCACGGCCAAGTGGTGACCACGCCATGACGCCGAGGCCGAGCGCCGACGCTGCGGGCACCACCTCTCTCTCAATGCCACGTTCGAGGAGGGAGTACTCCATCTGCACGACTGCCGGAGCAGTCTCTGGTCGGGCGAGCGTCGCGGCGCGCGCGAGAGCCCAGCCAGGAAAGTTCGAGAGGCCTACATGCCGAGCGCGGCCTGAGTTCAGTGCCACCTCAAGAGCGTGCATCGTCTCTTCAAGTGGTGTGACAGGGTCAAAAGCGTGGACCAGCCACATGTCGACATGGTCGGTACCCATGCGCTTGAGCGACCCATCCAGCGTGTCGAGCAGCGCACCGCGCGAAGCGTCGATGACTCCGCCCTCTGGCGTGCGCCGCACACCCGCCTTCGTACACAGTTGCACCTCGTCGCGCGTGAACGCTTCGGCAAGCAATGACCCGATGACGCGTTCCGCCTCACCGTTCGCATACGTGGCTGCGGTGTCGAGGAGGGTGCCACCAGCGTCGAGGAAGTTCTCAAGGAGGAGCGCGGCTTCGTCGGCAGACGTGTCACGGGACCACGTCATCGTGCCAAGGGCCAAGCGTGAGACTTCGGCCCCACGCGCACCCAATCGCCTCACCTGCATGCGAGCGAAACTACCTGCCGTGTCCGTGTCCGTGGTGGCGGCGCGCGGAAGGTAGCGTTGTGCGTCATGACGTGGTGGGAAGCAGTCGTACTTGGTCTCGTCCAAGGCTTGACGGAGTTCTTGCCGATCTCGTCTTCCGCGCATGTGCGCGTGCTCGGACCGCTGTTGCCGCACGGAGACGATCCCGGCGCCGCGTTCACTGCGATCATCCAGCTCGGCACGGAAGCCGCGGTGCTCGTGTACTTCTGGAAGGACATCGTCCGCATTGTCTCAGCATGGCTTCGCGCCCTCGCAGGGCGGGACGGGCGCGACCGCGGTGCACGGTTTGGCGCGCACAACGCCGACGCTCGTCTTGGGTGGTGGGTCATCCTCGGCTCGCTGCCGATCGTCGCTGTGGGGCTGACGTTTCAAGAAGCGATTGAGTCGAGCCTGCGTCACCTTTACATCACCGCTGTTGTGCTGGCGGTCTTCGGCCTTGTCCTGGGTTGGGTGGACCGTGCCCGACCCGCGACGCGCGAACTTTCTGACCTAAAACTGAAGGACGCTGTTGTGCTCGGCCTTGCGCAGGCGGCCGCCGTGGTGCCGGGTGTATCACGGTCGGGAGGCACGATTACCGCGGGACGTCTCCTTGGCCTGACGCGCACAGCGGCTGCTCGGTATTCATTCCTCTTGGCAATTCCAGCCGTCATCGGCTCGGCTGTCTTCGAAATCGCGACGAACTCGGGGGAGATCACGCAAGCAGGCGGTCCCGGCATCGCGGCGACGGTCATTGCGACGTTCGTCGCCTTTGGCGTCGGTTATGCGGTCATCGTGTGGTTCTTGCGACTTGTCACGACCCGCTCGTTTATGCCGTTTGTTGTGTACCGCATTGGCTTCGCGGCCCTCATCGTCGTCCTTGTTGCCACCGGCACTGTCGCGGCCACTGGTTCTTAGGTCAGCCTGAAGCGGTTCCTGGCCCGTCGTCTCGACGGCGCAAGAATCGTTCAAACTCGGCCGCGATGGCATCGCCCGACGCTTCAGGGAGGCTCGTCTCATCGAGGAGCGCCTCGAGTTGTTGGACGTGCTGAGCAATCTCATCGTCGTCTTCCGCGAGCTCGTCTGCACCGCGCTGCCATGCGGCCGCGTCATCGGCGAGGTCGCCGAGGTCAACGGGGAAGCCAATGAGGCGCTCGAGTTGGCCCATGAGCGCGACGGTGGCCTTGGGGCTCGGCGGGTGCGCCACGTAGTGGGGCACTCCCACCCACATCGACAGCACAGTGATGCCGCGCAGCGCCGCTTCGTGTCCAAGCACGCCGACAATCCCGGTTGGGCCTTCGTAATCTGACGCCTCGAGCCCATATCGACGCCGAGCCTCGGGCTCTTCAGAGGTGACGAATGTGGGAAGGGGACGGGTGTGCGGCACATCGACGAGGAGGGCCCCGCATGTGATGAGCGTCGTCACCTCAAGGTCCTCAGCGAAATCAAGGAGTTCGTTGCAGAACTGGCGCCATCGGGTTGACGGTTCGATTCCCCGCGCAAGGCTGACACGGCGGTCCGCATTCGAGACCGCCGCACAGGTCGAGATGACGGTACCTGGCCAGGCAATTACCCGTTCGCCGTTAGGCAGACGCGAAATCGTCGGGCGGTTCACTTGGAAGTCGTGATAGTCCTCGGGGTCGAGAGCGCCGTACTCCTGCGCGTTCCACACGCGCGCGAGGTGGTCGATCGCGTGCGACGCGGCATTGCCGGCGTCGTTCCACCCCTCAAACGCCGCGATCATGATGGATTCGCGCTCAGGGTCGGTTGGTGCGGGCAACGGCTCGGTCATTCATCCAGCCTAGACTGCTGACCCGTGACCCCACGTGAACTACCAGCCGCCGTGCTGTGGGATATGGACGGCACTCTCATCGACTCCGAGCCTTATTGGATTGATGCCGAGATGGCACTTGCGGAGCGCTTTGGTGCGACGTGGACGTATGACGATGCACTGACGCTCGTGGGAAGCCCCCTCGATGTCTCGGCGGAGATCCTGCAAGCCGCGGGTATTGAGCTGCCGATTGAGGCAATCATCGAGGACTTGCTCAGTAGCGTCACAGCCCGTGCGCGCGCACATTTGCCGTGGATGGACGATGCCCGCAGTCTCCTTGAGGCGTTGCACGACGCTGGGATTCCGTGCGCTCTTGTCACGATGTCGCGTGGGGCGTTTGTTGACGCATTTCTCGATGCGGCGGGAGATCTCTTTGACGTCGTCGTGACCGGGGATGAGGTGTCACGCGGGAAGCCTGATCCCGAGGCGTACCTCCTTGCGGCGCATCGACTCGGTGTGAATGCCGCCGACTGCGTTGCGATCGAGGATTCGGCAGCAGGGGTTCGGAGCGCTCACGCCTCCGCCGCGCGAACGATTGGGGTCACTCGACATGTCGATGTCCCACAGATTGACGGGATCGCGCGCGTTACTTCTCTTCACGGCGTCACCGTTGACGATGTGCGTGCATTTGCGCGCGGCGAGTTGCCGCTCTCACTCGCCGGCTGAGGCGGGCAAACTCTCGCGCTGGGGCCTCACGCCTGTCGCGCTTTCGACAGCATCGTCGTCAAGCGCAGGGGGTGTTCCTCCGAACTCGGGGCACATTGCCTGGAACGAACACCACCCACACAGACGAGATGGTCGGGTGGGGAATTCCCCGCGTTGCGCATACGCGCGGATGTCCGACCAGCGACCACGAATCTCTGACTCGACGGCCGCAAGATCCGCCTCGGAAGGCCGCAGCTCCTTTACGCCGCCATCGCGCAAGTACAGCAAGCGCATGAGGGCGGGCACGCGCCCATGGGCTCGGTTAACAAGCAATGCGTAAAAGCGCATCTGAAAATCGGCTTGTGCTCCGTAACCGGCCCGAGGGGCTGCGCCTGACTTGTAATCAATGATGCGGATCGCGCCGTCGGGCGCCACATCCATGCGGTCGACAAC